>NZ_CM009122.1:0-5817 GCF_002836135.1 Shewanella sp. GutCb
CATGGTTTTACCGTAAATCCTTTCACCTTTAAACGTTGCAGGGTCTGTTATACCAAGGGCTGTGGAGGTGCTATAAACAAGAAAGATCACAAACAAGAAAGATTATAAAGGGCTCCGCCTGTGGATAAATCCACAGAAAAGACAAGAAAATAAGGAATCGGCACTTCTTGGCTCACGCCAAGGCCGAAAACAAGCGTGCCTGACAGCATGTTTTGCCTACGGCCATTTGGCTTCAATAGGAACTGATAGCGGGTTTACCCTGCGGGGCTTGTCGCGATGCGACTGCTTAGCAGAATAGAAGGTCAAAATCGATTTAAAGCAGCCTAAGCAAAGATTTAAAGTGGTTAAATGATAAATCGCGTGCGGATGTGTCATTTTGAAACTACAAGCCCTTAAAACGCGTTTAAGAGCCTCTGAGTAACCTTCGATTAGCGCAGTCTATCGAACGTTAGGAAGTGGTGTTTTAATCTTCATCTTTGTAACTTGGTAGCCGTACATACAAATACCGAGCAATGAAAAAACCAATAACGAGAATTACAATAACAGCGATTTGTGAGCCACTCATACAGCCTCCTTTTCTTCAAATATAACACACCAAAGGTGGGGATATATTAATCCTTAATAGTTACAGTGTAACTTATTTCGAGTTAAAAATATAAGCCAATATCAGGGGTAGTGTCACTCCATTTTAAGGGAGTGACACTACCCCGTTACTGTTCCTCATGCGGGGTATATTGGCTTTTTTCTCATTGTTGAGGCGTGATGCCGAGATTTCTTATTGCGCCAAAAGCAGGCTTGAGGTAGATTGAAATTTCTCCTTTCGCATCTCTCGATGCTTACATATCCCAAACCAAACGATAAACACCAACCTCCGAACCCAACAGGGTTTTAGGATTGCTGATTAGCACTCAGATTTGATGGCAGCGTTCTACGAGCCGCATCAAATGGGAAACATCCCTTAACAACACTTGCTCTATACCCGTCAGGGATCTTTGTCAGTTTCGGCGACAAAGTTGGGCATTAACACTGAACTGAATTCCGAAATGGCCGAAAGGTCGCCGTGTTGTTAGTCCGTCGAGAATATTTTTCCAGGTCAATGCGCCCAAACGGGCGCATTTCCATTCTTTTATTTCTTGATTATTCACAGGTGGATCATGGCATCTCAATTTTTTCATGAAGCAAATAAACTGCTAAAACAGCACAACCCGAGTTCTTTTGCGACCAAGTCAGAACGCTTTAAGACAATACGATTAGTGGATAAACAGCTTAGGGAACTTGGGGTTCGTCGCCTTACTTTGAAAGGTATAAAACCCAAACATATCGATGCAATTTTACAAAAATGGAAAGCGGATAAGCTTTCGCCAGGAACGATTAAAAATCGTATGGCACACGTTCGTTGGCTGGCTGAAAAAATAGGTAAACAAGGAATTGTGCCGTCTTCTAATACTGATCTAGGGATTGAGAAGCGCGTCTACATCACAAACGAAAATAAGGGAAAATCTCTGTCCCAAGAACAGCTAGATTCGATACCCGATCAACACGTAAAAATGTCACTTCGGCTGCAAGAATTATTTGGATTAAGGCGTGAAGAGGCCATGAAAATTCACCCTAAAAAAGCAGATCATGGTGATCACTTAATCTTGGATGCAGCTTGGTGTAAAGGCGGTCGAGATCGCACGATCCCAATTTTAAACGAGGCGCAGCGCGAATTATTGGAAGAAGCGAAGGCGTTAGCGCGTGGCCGCTCTTTAATTCCAGCGCAGCGAACGTATGTTGAGCAGATGAAACGCTATGAGAACGTTTGCATTAAAGTTGGATTAGAACGGGCACATGGTTTGCGCCATCGCTACGCACAGCAACGGTATTTCAAATTAACGGGAATGCAATGTACCGCAGTGTCGGGAATTCTTGTGCGGGACTTGCCTGTGGAATTACAAGTAATCGATAAAGACGCAAGAGCCATTATTACTCGAGAGTTGGGACACGCCAGATTACAGGTGACGGCGGTTTATTTGGGGCGTTGAATTTCCTCTTCGGTGTAATATTTCAATATTAAAATATCGAGATATTGCCTTTAAACAAGGTGTTTTTATTTTTAGCTCACCCTGAAAAGTTACACTGTAACTGAACTTTCGTGTTACAGTGTAACAATATTGAAGGGTTGTACTGTAACGTACTTTTGGAGTCAGAAATGGAACTTAAAAATCAAGAGATATTCAAATCCAACTTTGAAGCTCAAGAGCTTTGGCTTAGAAACCAAATGCTAAAAATTAATGCCATCGGGCAGAACAGTTTTCAAGATCTCGACAGGACTGCGCGTGACTACCAAAAGCTCACCAATGAAGGTGATATTTTTATCAGACCATGCGATTTAACGCATTTTTTAAGAATGAATTTAAGCGCTGATGGCGTTAAGAAGTTAGCGGGTTCGCTACGTATTGCAAAGCATCGAAAGAGCACTTCAACGTATCAATTCAATATCACAGAAGCTAACCGTTCTAAGTTATGGTTGTTGGCAAAGCAGACAGGAAAGACGCAAGCCGAGATCTTAAATCAAATGATAGTGGATTTGGAATCTGACAGCGTTACAGTGTAACTTTTGGTGTGGTTGTTTTTTTAAAATAAAGCCGGCTAAAAGGGATTAGTTAACCCAGACTTTTTCTAGCCCAGTATCGGGATTATGTTTCCACACTTGCCCTGGTTGGAGCTGATCTTTCCGTACTATATTGGCCGCTTTTTCCATCCAGGCTATCGCTTCAGGAGAGTCGGCCTCTACGTTCTTACTGATCAATCCCATCATCTCTTTTTTTACTTGGTCTAATTCAGTGTTCATTTGAATCTGCCTCTGTTTTTTCAGGGTGAAAAATAACTTTAACGTCCTTAAAATTTAGAGTGTCATTGTCATTTTTATACTTCCCTATGTGGAATAAGTTTTCATTGAAAACGGGGTATAAGCACCAACGGTACAAAACGTACGCTAGGCCTCACCGTTACTAATACTTTGTATGTTTTCGCGTGCTTAGGGTGCCCCTAATACCTAGTTGCGCGCGACGATTTTACACCCAAGTATATTCGTTTTTACCCACTTTATATTGTTACTAAATACGTTAAAAATGCACTTTGCCATTTACTATCTTTGGTTAATCTGCCGTATATTAGCTCTATAAGCACTTGTTTTTGCACTTCCATTTACCATGTTAGGTATTATGTTTACTAACCTATTCACTATATATCTTTATGATTTTAAATATATTTTTCCTGTATTTTTTTTGTTTTAAGCTATTGCTCTATCTAGATATATAGATGATGGGGGCTTTAGAATTAAGATTCGAGTGACAGATTAAGGTTTATAAAAATGGATACAGTGCTAATTTTTTTCGATTTTTTAATGGGTGCATCAACGGAGTCTCTAATCGTTTTGGTGGTTCTTAGTTCTATGGGGTTTTCATATTTGGTCATAAAAATGGTGGTTAATATTCTATTGAGTAAGAGGGACAAATTATGAGTAGCCAGAGGTTTGGTGCGCTACCTAATTGGTGGTTTAGAGATGACAGTTTATTTACGAATCTAAGAGGGAATAAAACTGGGGAGGGAATAGCTGCCATGAAATGCTTACTTGCCTTGTCGGTGCTCATTGACTTCAAAACAAAGAGCGTAGAAGCATCTCTCAGCGATCTCGAATCTATTACTGGGTTAAGTCGACCAATGGTGATTAAAGGTCTTTATACACTGGAAAAGTTTAATGTTATTAGTGCAGACAAGGATAGCTACAAAAATAAATATACTATTTTAGTAAAGCCTGAAGATCAAAAATGGGCAAAGGTTCCTACTGATATGACCAGGAAGAAATTGAAAGAGATCTCTAATCGAGGAATAGCCCCTTTTGTAGCATTAAAAATTTACATCACAATGCTTAGTCTAAGGTTCGGGGACAAGATCCGTGTAAAACTGTCGCATGAAACAATTCGAAATTACACAAAGATTCAACCAAAACAAGTTAGGGCTGGGTTGGATGTTTTGTTTTCATGTTCACTGATACACCTGCAGCCTAGAGATGAGCAAACATCGAATGAGTACATATTGATTGGTGTGTCAGCTGGCTGAACGATTTAACTGTTACGTTATGCATTCCATGACCACCACATCTGAGCCAGTGTTTATGCGTCGCTATTGGATAAGCCGCGGCAAGTAACATTTACTGTTAGAGTAATTGAAAACTATAAATATTAATTCTATAAGACAAAGGGTTACAATAGCTTAATCGCTCGTAATTTATTTGGAACTCTTTTATGGCAAAATTGAGAATTTCAGGAAATGTCCGGATTGGGCATATCTATGAATGTAATTTTGGTTTGTTTAAAAAAAACGCAACAGAGGCTACACCAAGCAAACATGAAGCTGTAGAAAATGATTACAATTATCGTATACCTAATGAAATAATAAAAAAAAGAGCCGTAGTTGTAATAGGAAAGCATAGAGGGCAGTACATTGTTGTTCCGATTAGCTCCACTGAAGAGACGGATAAAAAACCAGCAAAAAACCCTGAGAACAAAGGGTTTCATGTAAGACTTGGTTTAGATGATTTCCCTGTTACTAAGCACTACCTTGCTGAAAAAATTAGATGGGCCAAAAGTAATTTGGTTTCAACGATTGATGGTGGAAGGCTAACTGATATTTACGATAGCAATATACCCGCTAATATACCTGCTCATAAAGTTAGTGATGAGACTCTAAGAGAGATTAGGGAGGGGGTTATTATTTCTATAGGTATGAATGACCTTCTGGTCGACAAGGGTAAACCATAATGGTTGACTACCTTTAAGTGATGGTTGACAGTGGTGTCAATAATCACTATTATTTCCTTGTAGCCGCAAGGCAAGATTTAGTTTTTAGCCGCAAGGCAAGATTTAAAGAGAGCCCTATCTTCGGATAGGGCTTTCTGCTTTCTGTCTTTTAAAAAATGCAACTTGAAGTTGTAACTAAATCAAATATCCATCTTTAATTGTTTGTTTTTTTTGAACTCAAAGCGAAGCTTTTCAACCGTTCTTCCATGTTTTATTGGTGTGCAACTGATGATGAGATCGCTACGTTGGTTCAATTCTTCAATAGCAGGCTTTATGACTGCTCTATTAAGGATTTTAAACTCTGGATACTTATCTGAAATGCCTAGAATCGATTTAAAATCATCTAGAAATATTTCTCGATCCCCAGTGTCGGAAAATCGCATTAACAACTCGTAAATACGTATTGAATGGGATGATTGTAACTCAGCGATATTACGTAATTTATAGGAGGTGAAATTGCCTCTTATCTGGCTAATATACCGTAAAACTCTATCTGACCAAACAAGCCTAACAGCGGCTTCTCCCTTGAGCTTTTTTGCTTTTTCTTGCACCCATCTTAATTCGATCTCTTCACCATTTTCATGGATTAGAATATCCGATTGATAAAGCTTGTCAGCGGCCTTGTATAGCTCTCTATGAGCATTCTTAATATCAATGCCCATAAGCTCTGAAAACTCAGAGGCTGTCATCGTTATTTCTCTTGGGATTTCATGCCTAGGGTCTACCTTGCCTAGGCAAGCTATTACTAGCTTTTGAGCCTGCACTGGTAGCTTATAACGTGCTTCAATCAAATAGTTAGATTTGGTAACGGATAAATTATTCATGCTGGCTCATGGTGAATGTTTTTTTTATAATTTTCACCTTAAGCTAAGGTGAAAATTATGTCAAAGTGTTTTCACCTTAACCTGTGGGTATTACCGTAAATCCTTTCACCTTTAGACATGGTATTACCGTAAATCCTTTCACCTTTAGG
>NZ_PJBL01000001.1:0-409698 GCF_002836135.1 Shewanella sp. GutCb
CCAAACTCCAAACTCCAAACTCCAAACTCCAAACTCCAAACTCCAAACTCCAAACTCCAAACTTAGCTCAGTTGTGTTTTTAGAAATAGTTGATACCGTTTTTTTGCCAAGGTATAGCACATTAGTTCGAACCTACTCTCTGTAACATCAAAAACTCGCTCCAATCTTCCCCTTGCAGCTAAAAAATTTAAGCTTCCCTTTTTAAAGACTGCCGTAATATGAACATGAGATTAGCTCTGCCATGTTCATAGAAATAGCTGATATTTTTTTCTAAGGTAAAGAGCATAGGTTGGTATTCACTATTGTTAAATCAGAAGCAAGAAGCCAGTTTTTTTTACACTCTTTTTATCTGATAAGAATACTTCCTTTAAGGCCCATATCGCTCAATCCCTAAACCTCTCTACTTAAACGAAGGTGGGAATGGCGTGATCAAGTACTCATTTTTTTAACTATCTTTAAGGCTGGCCACTTTCTAGTTGGCAAAGTATGACTAGCGTCAACTATTGCGTAGTGCGTTCAGCTCATAATATCGTCAAATTGATTTTTAGCTTGTGATCTAAAACGCAAGCGATAGGAGAGCGGTAAATGCGTATTCAACAACTTAGTGAGCTTTTAAATTATGTAGCAACTTGTCGACTTGAAATGGCACAGCTATATAGCCGTTTACACTCACAAGCTGACTCGTCACGTGTAAAGCTAATGCTTGAATATTTTCAACAGCATGAGCGTCAAACCGCCGATAAACTTGAGAACTATATCGATGCTGCTCCTAAGAAAATACTCGACACTTGGTACAAGGATATTGTGTTTGAAGATTTTTCGGCTTTGTGCTTAAAGCAAACTCTGCCAGCAAATATGAGCGAAGAAGATATTTTAGAGCTACACCTAGAGCTCGATAATAAGCTGATTGGCTTAATTGAAAAGACCTCTCTCTCTTCAGCATCAGCCGAGACAAAAGGTGCACTTGAAGATCTCGTTAGGGTTGAGAAAATTCAGCAACAGCGTTTGGTTCATAGCAGTATCCGCATGGATGACATCTAAGAGTCAGCTTTCCTCTATCGATTAAAGGCACCTTCAGGTGCCTTTTTTGATCCAGCCTGTAGCAGCCTATACTTGTGTTAGATCAACTTACGGTGATTTAAATGCCTTACGGATGAACAATTCATTTGTGTTTAAGTCTGAGTTACTAACATTCTAAGTTGGTCGTAATTCTGTCGTGGGGACACCTTAATGAACGAGAAACATCTGTCAGCATTAGTATCATTATACTCAGTCGAACAAGTGAGGGAGGCCGAGGCTAGCGCTGTACGTTGTGGCAAGACAAGCCTTTATGAGCTCGTTGAACGGGCTGCAGCTGCTGCCTTTGAGCAGCTGCAAACTCAAAGTGGTAACTCTCAAACTATTTTGGTTTTAGCGGGGCATGGCAATAATGCTGCTGATGCTTATGTTACTGCATCACTGTTAATTAAGGCTGGAAGAACGGTCTATTTACAAGCCTCTGCGGCTCATAACCCCACTGCTGAGCTGTTGCTTGCTATTGCACATTTTGAACGTGTTGGTGGCAAAACTTGTCCATTTTGTATCGATAGAATCGTTGAAGCTGAAGTGATTGTTGATGGTTTATTGGGTACCGGGGCTAGAGGTGAACTCAGTGATGAGCTTGTTGCGATAATTAGCGCTGTGAATCGCAGTAGTGCTTGGGTAGTGTCACTTGATGTTCCATCAGGGATAGAGTCTGATACCGGAATCACTAAACAGGTTGCGATAGAAGCGAGCATAACCCTTACCTTTGGAGGGATTAAGCAAGGATTGTTAACCAGTCAAGCTCGGCACTTTTGCGGCAAGTTACTACTGGCAGATATTGGTTTAACTCCTTTCTTGCCTCTCAGTGAAGTGAAGAAGTTGGTGAGTAACGATCTGCCGAACATTTTTTTGCCAAGAAGAAGGGATTCCCACAAAGGTGATAGCGGTAAAGTTACTGTTATCGGTGGTGATTTTGGTATGTCTGGTGCGATCAGATTAGCTTCTGAGTCATGTTTGAGAGCGGGAGCTGGACTTGTCACTGTGATTTCAAGACCTGAACATCATGCGGTGGTTTGTACCACTCGACCTGAACTGATGTTTTGGGGTTGTGAGTTAGTCGATATGGAAGTTTACCTTAAACTGGGTTGGGCTAATGTTCTAGTGATTGGGCCCGGTTTGGGAACAACTGATTGGGGTTACAATTTACTTAAGGCGGTCGACTTAGCTGAAAAACCCAGCGTGATTGATGCTGATGCATTAAATTTGCTGTGTCATTTTCCATTGTCGAATAAGAATTGGGTGCTAACCCCACACCCAGGTGAAGCGGGTCGACTACTTGGAGTGAGCACTGAAGAGGTAGAGAAGGACCGTTTCAAGGCGGTTCGTACACTGCATAAAAAATATGGAGGAGTTATCGTTTTAAAAGGTGCTGGTACCCTTATCTATGACGGTAATGACTGCCTTGTCGCCCCTGTTGGTAACCCTGGCCTTGCCAGCGGTGGCTGTGGGGATGTGCTCTCTGGGATCATTGGCGCCTTGATGGCGCAAGGTTTCAGCAACATGCAGGCGGCTTATATAGCCGTTGTCATTCATGGTGATGCAGCCGATCTCGCGGCTAAAGACGGTGAGCGAGGCATGCTAGCCAGTGATTTAATGTCTTATATTCATCAGCTGGTTAATGAAATCTAGTTTGGAAAACGAGATGATTAGGTTAAAGTAACGCATTCTAGCCAATGTGTTACTAGGACATCTTTTTAAATCAATATGAATATGCAATCAATTATCTTAGATCTTAATGATGAGCAAGCAACAGTGAGTTTAGGCAGTAAGTTATCGGCCTTAATCACACCGCCCTTGACGCTCTACCTTAGTGGTGATTTAGGCGCTGGTAAGACGACTTTTAGCCGTGGTTTAATTCAAAGTTTAGGTCACGACGGAGCGGTGAAAAGTCCTACATACGCACTGGTTGAGCCATACGAGCTAAATGGTATGGACGTTTTTCATTTTGATTTGTATCGGTTATATGATCCCGAAGAGCTCGAATTTATGGGGATAAGAGATTATTTTACCGAGCGTAGCTTATGTATCGTTGAATGGCCCGATCGTGGTCACGGTCTATTACCGCAAGCTGATATACATATCTACATTAAATATGTTAATACTGGACGACAAATAGAATTACAGGCCCTTTCTACTAAGGGTGAGCAAATATTGGCGTGTTTGAATAATAATGATAATAAACAATAATATATTTAAGTTAGTAGTATTACTCTTTACCTTTGGTGCCTCCTTTTTTGCGCAGAGTGCTAATAAGCTCGAAGGCGTAAGGGTATGGGCTGCACCCGAGTCTACCCGTATCGTTTTCGATTTAAGTCAATCGCCGAGTTATACGCACTTTACCCTAACCAATCCCTATCGATTAGTGGTTGATTTGAAAAATGCATCAAACAAAGTCGACTTAGCTAAAATTGCTAACAACAGTAAGCTGGTTAAGAAAATTAGAAAGAGCACCCCGCCAGAAAAAGGCACGCTCAGGATTGTCATTGATTTAGTTAAGCCGCTGAGAGCTAGCTTGTTTGCACTTCCACCAACGGCGCCTTACGGCAATCGATTAGTCGTTGATTTAGATAGTGGCAGCGCTA
Source organism: Shewanella sp. GutCb (assembly GCF_002836135.1). NCBI lineage: Bacteria > Pseudomonadati > Pseudomonadota > Gammaproteobacteria > Alteromonadales > Shewanellaceae > Shewanella > Shewanella sp. GutCb. The sequence continues at coordinate 3,666 of NZ_PJBL01000001.1, forward strand.
AACCTAAAAGCCAGTCAGCTAAACCCGTGAGTGCTTTGCGCGATGTGGTGGTGGCGATTGATGCAGGTCACGGCGGTGACGATCCCGGCTCTATCGGTCCTACAGGGATGTATGAAAAGAAAGTCGTATTACAGATAGCGAAGAAAGTCGCGAAAAAAATTAATGCAACACCTGGAATGAAAGCCGTGATGACGCGTACTGGCGACTATTTTGTCAATTTGAATCGCCGTTCCGAGATTGCTAGAGACAGTAAAGCGGATCTGTTGATCTCTATTCATGCCGACGCATTTACCTCGCCCCAACCGCAAGGTGCGTCTGTCTGGGTATTATCGATGCGCCGTGCCAACAGTGAGATAGGTCGTTGGTTAGAGCAAAAAGAGAAACACTCTGAACTGCTCGGTGGTGCAGGTGAAATTATTCAAAATACGGATAATGAACAATATTTGGCGATGACTTTACTCGATATGTCGATGGATCGCTCGATGGCGATTAGTCACAATATTGCAGATGATGTGTTATCTAATTTGGGTAAGGTGACTAAACTACACAAACATAAGCCTGAGTCGGCCAGTTTTGCCGTGCTTAAGTCTCCCGATATTCCCTCAATATTGGTAGAAACTGGATTTATTTCAAATCATAGGGAAGAGCGCCTACTCTCCCAAAGAGAGCATCAGAACAATATCGCCAAAGCAGTACATAAAGGCGTGGTTAAGTATTTTGAAGCTAACCCTCCCGCTAATACACTACTCGCCAGTAGAAGTAACACCAAGCACAAAGTGCGCAGTGGTGAATCATTATCGGTTATTGCCCATCGTTATCAGATCTCTATTAGTCGCTTGAAAAAAGCGAATAGACTTAAATCTAATACTTTGAAAATTGGGCAAACGTTAATCATTCCGCGAGCGTAATCATGTTGCAGTTAAAGAGTAAATAATGGCCATAGAAAAGTTACCTCCCCAGCTTGCTAACCAGATAGCCGCTGGAGAAGTTGTTGAGCGTCCAGCTTCTGTTATCAAGGAGTTGGTGGAGAACAGCTTAGATGCCGGAGCAACAAAAGTTGACATCGAAATCGACAAAGGCGGCAGTAAACTTATTCGTATTAGGGATAATGGCTTAGGGATCCCTAAAGAGGATCTTGAATTAGCGTTATCTCGGCACGCCACTTCTAAACTTAAATCACTTGATGATCTCGAAGCGATTATGAGCTTTGGATTTCGAGGCGAAGCGTTAGCCAGTATTAGCTCTGTTTCTCGCCTCACTTTAACGTCAAGAACGGCAGCGCAAACCGAAGCATGGCAAGCCAAGGCCGAAGGGACTGAGATGGCGGTGCAAATATTGCCAGCAGCACATCCTGTTGGAACCACCATTGAAGCCATCGATCTGTTTTTCAATACTCCGGCTAGGCGTCGTTTTTTAAAAAGTGATAAAACGGAATTCACCCATATTGATGAATGGTTAAAGCGAATTGCGTTAGTCAGGCGCGATATTCACTTTACCCTTAAGCATAATGGTAAAAGTGTCCGCAATTATCGGCCCGCCAATACCGAAATCCAATACTTACAGCGTTTGGGGCTCGTGTGTGGCAAAGTATTTGCAGAAACCTGTTTGCATATTAGTTGCCAGCATAATGACTTAACCTTAAGCGGTTACCTTCAAGCACCTAATACTGTGTCCGGCTATTGTGAAACACAGTACTTTTACGTTAACGGTCGCTTGATTAAAGACAGACTGGTGAATCACGCTGTAAGGCAAGCATTCTCTGAGTATGCCGCAGGGGTGTCACCTGGTTATGTATTAATGCTCGAGCTAGACCCGCATCAAGTGGACGTTAATGTTCATCCTGCAAAGCATGAGGTCCGTTTCCATCAAAGCCGTTACGTGCATGATTATATTTTGCAGGCATTGCAATCTGCTATGGCACAGTCTGCTGAGCTGGAGGGAATTGAGTCACTGCATGATATAACAGGGGAGCTTCCATCGACCAATAGTGGAGCAACTGCATCTGCTCAAGGTTATGCACCAGTCAGTAGTAAGCCATCTTCCTCTTTTAGCGTCAGCGAGCGCCCACCAGTAGCATCATCAAGTTACAACGACGAGCCGTCCAGTTATAAAGCCCCGTTAAGGCCTGCAACTCACCGAGCGGAAGTCAATTTACCTTCGCAAAGTAGTTTAGACGCCTATGGTAGCTTGCTCAGTACCAGCACTTCAGCGACATTGACTAATGTCGTCAGCACCAGTTCCACCACTGCGGTGGCTGGCGCAACTGTCAATATGCCTCCCGTATTAGCCGATAAGTATTGGGTGATCGCTAAGCAAGACACGTTGAGCTTACTGAGCATTGTTGATGTGATTAAAGCAACTGTGCGTGAAGAGATAAGTGCTAAGTTAGGACAAGGGCTTGTTGGTCAACCATTGCTGATGCCTGTTGCTGTTCCTGTTGATAAGGTCTGGAGCGAGGTCATTGAAAACAGAGAGCAATTGCTGAGAAAGTTGGGAATTGAGTTATCTATTCGACTCGGGCAGTTGATTATCAAAAAAGTGCCCCCATATCTGAGAGATAGCCAATTGGCTTCGGTGATCCCAGCATTATTACAATGGATCCGATTTGAGTTACCCTGTGACGCAGCATTAGTTAATTGGCTTGCAGAGCAATCCTCAGGTCGTTTTACTGCCACTGCCGAGGCGTGGTTAGCTTTTAATGCACTCGATGACAGTGTCATCAGCGACCTTTATAATCAAAGCCAAGTATTACCTTGGCAGCAATGGATGAAAGAATCTCAGAGTGACTGACAAGAAAAAACATAAAGTTATCACCTTAATGGGCCCAACAGCTTCAGGTAAAACTGCGCTGGCCATTGAGCTTGTCAAAAACCATGACTGCGAAATTATTTCTGTGGACTCAGCATTGATCTATCAACAGATGGATGTTGGTAGTGCCAAACCTGATGCCGCAGAGTTAGCTGAAGCGCCGCATCGCCTGATTGATCTTATTGATCCGATTGAGAGTTATTCAGCAGCTGATTTTAGAAAAGATGCGCTGATCCAAATCGAAGAAATTATTGGTCGTGGTAAAACACCTTTGCTGGTGGGTGGCACCATGATGTATTTCAAAGCCTTGATTGACGGCTTATCACCTCTTCCTGCAGCAGATGTAGCGATTCGAGCACAAATAGCAGCAGAAGCTGACACTCAAGGTTGGCAAGCATTACATGACCAACTTAAAAGTATTGATCCAGTATCCGCTGAACGTATTCACCCTAATGATCCACAGCGATTAGCGAGGGCATTAGAAGTTTTTCGGATCAGTGGCAAGTCGTTAACCGAGTTAACGAAAACCAAATTAGATGCATTCCCTTACGAAGCAGTGCAATTTGCGATTGCACCTAACGACAGAAAAGTGTTACATAAAGCGATAGAAACTCGCTTTATGTCGATGTTAGGTCAAGGGTTTGTAGAAGAAGTAAAAAATCTAAAAGCTCGCGGTGACTTACATTTAGACCTGCCATCAATGCGATGTGTTGGTTATCGGCAATGTTGGCAGCATTTAGATGGTGAATTTGACTATGAAACCATGGTTGAAAAAGCTATTGTTGCTACTAGGCAATTAGCTAAGCGCCAATTAACATGGCTACGTGGTTGGCCTGACTTAATTTGGCTAGAAAGCGGAGCCGAAAGCAATCTTGCTACAGTAATGCGATATAGTCGCTAGCTTATTGGCTGTAGCTGTATAATACTAAAACTAAATAATAAAGTTTTATAGTATTAGAATTACTATTGATATTTCATAAAAAAGGAAATTAGAAAATGGCAAAGGGGCAATCTTTACAAGACCCGTTTTTGAACGCATTGCGTCGTGAACGCGTTCCAGTATCTATTTATCTTGTTAACGGCATTAAGCTACAAGGACAAGTTGAGTCTTTTGATCAATTTGTTATCTTGCTTAAAAACACGGTAAGCCAGATGGTTTACAAGCATGCTATTTCGACAGTGGTACCTTCACGTCCATTTAACGTGAGTAACCACCAAGCGACAAATGCTCAAGCTGGTTTTAACGCTCAGCATGATGAAATTGATGAGAAGTAATTTTTTGAGGAGATTGCTTTTTGTTTGATCGTTATGAGGCCGGAGATCGAGCAGTACTTGTCCACATTGATTTCTCCGATGAAGATAGCCGAGAGGATCTAGAAGAGCTTAAACTTTTAGTTGAATCTGCTGGGGCCCAATCAATCGGAGTTATTACAGGAAGTCGTCGTGCTCCGGACCGTAAGTTTTTTGTTGGTTCGGGCAAGGCCGAAGAGTTAGCTGCGATGGTTGCGGCTACAGATGCTAACGTGGTGATTTTTAACCACCCATTGAGCCCAGCTCAAGAGCGAAATGTAGAGCATTTGTGTGAATGTCGAGTACTCGACAGAACAACTTTGATCCTTGATATTTTTGCTCAAAGAGCTAGAACCTTTGAAGGCAAATTACAAGTGGAGCTAGCGCAATTGCGCCACATGTCAACGCGCCTAATTAGAGGTTGGACGCATCTAGAAAGGCAGAAAGGCGGGATTGGTCTTCGTGGACCAGGTGAAACCCAGCTAGAAACAGATAGACGTTTGTTACGAGCGCGAATTCGCACTATTAATCGACGTTTAATTAAAGTCGATAAACAGCGTGATCAAAGTCGTAGAGCTAGACAACGAAGTGATATGTCGACAGTGGCATTGGTAGGCTATACCAATGCTGGAAAGTCTACATTATTCAATGCATTAACAACTTCGGATGTTTACGCAGCAGATCAACTTTTCGCAACGTTAGATCCAACGTTGCGAAAATTAGAGTTACCAGATGGCCATGTTATTTTAGCCGATACTGTTGGGTTTATTAGGCATTTGCCTCATGATCTTGTTGCAGCATTTAAAGCTACATTGCAGGAAACACGACAAGCTGATTTGTTATTACATGTCGTGGATAGCGCTGATGAAAACATGGCGGATAACTTTGAGCAAGTTCAAAGAGTGCTCAAAGAGATCGATGCTGACGAAATTCCACAATTGATTGTTTGTAATAAAATCGATCTATTGGATGAGGTGAAACCTCGCATCGATTACGATGATGAGGGGAATCCAATTCGAGTCTGGGTATCTGCCCAGCAGCAAAAAGGCTTGGAGCTAGTTCAGGAAGCTATCAACGATTTAGTTGGTAAAGCGGTTAAAGAACTAACCTTGCAAATTCCTGCTTCGGCAGGACATTATCTTGGCCAGTTTTATAAACTGGATGTAATACAGCAGAAAGAGTATGACGATCTGGGGAACTGTATGATCTCTGTGCGCTTGTTAGAGGCCGATTGGCGTCGACTGGTAAAGCAGAGCCTTGGTGAAATAGAAACTTTTATCGTCGACGATGTCGTCGCATAAATTGTTATTTTAGTAATCTCGCTTAATTCATACACTATGGAGTACTAAATGGCTTGGAACGAGCCCGGTAACAAGGGTCAAGACCCTTGGGGGAAAAAAGGTGGTAACGATAAAGGACCACCTGATTTAGATGAAGTTTTTCGTAACCTTTCTAAGCGCTTTGGCGGCAAAGGTAATGGTTCTGGCGGTGGCATAAGCGCAATCAGCTTGGTTATCGTTTTGGCTATTGCTATTGTGGTTTGGGGCCTATCAGGCTTCTACACAGTTAAAGAAGCTGAGAAGGGTGTTGCACTGCGTTTTGGCGGCTATATTGGTGAAGTTGATCCTGGCCTTCAATGGAAAGCGACCTTTATTGATGAAGTCACTCCAGTGAATGTGCAAACTGTTCGTTCAATTCCAGCTTCTGGTAGCATGCTAACAGCGGATGAAAACGTAGTATTGGTTCAACTTGACGTTCAATATCGAGTGAATAATGCGAAGAATTATCTTTATAGTGTAGTCAATGCCGATGCCAGTCTGCGTGAAGCGACTGACAGTGCGTTACGTTACGTTATTGGCCACAATACGATGGATGATATCTTGACCACTGGTCGAGATAAGATCCGACGTGATACGTGGGATGAGATAGAGCGCATTATCGAAAGCTATAAGCTTGGTATTGTCGTTGTTGACGTTAACTTCTTGCCTGCTCGTCCACCTGAAGAGGTTAAAGATGCCTTTGATGACGCGATTGCAGCACAAGAGGATGAACAACGTTTTATCCGTGAAGCAGAAGCTTACTCTCGTCAGTTAGAGCCTAAGGTTCGTGGTACTGTGCAGAGAATGGATCAACAAGCCAAAGCCTATCAGCAAAGAGTTACGCTTGAAGCTCAAGGTAAAGTTGCTCGTTTTGAACAGTTACTACCAGAGTACCAAATGGCGCCTGATGTCACTCGTGAACGCATGTATTTCGATACTATGGAACAAGTGATGAGTGGGACTAGCAAAGTGCTTATTGACGCTAAAAGTAGCGGCAATTTAATGTATTTACCGCTAGACAAACTGATGCAGAATACTCAGTCACAAACGTCAGTGAGTCCTAAAAGTAAACCTGCACAGCCTGTAACGTCGGTGAATAGCACGACAAATAATCGCAGCATGCCTCTTGATGGTCGCCCATCAAGAGGAGATCGTACGGGGAGGAATTAAGTAATGGGTAAATTTACTGCGGTATTAATCGCTGTACTTATTGCAATCACTCTATCGTCACTTTTAGTGGTTAACGAAGGCGAGCGCGCAATTGTTTCGCGATTTGGTAAAGTCTTAAAAGATGATGGCGTTACGCGAGTTTACACTCCTGGTTTGAATATAAAGATCCCGATGCTTGATAAGGTCAAGTTTTTGGATTCTCGAGTACAAACCTTAGATGGTGCAGCGGACCGTTTTGTGACTTCAGAGAAGAAAGACCTTATGGTTGATTCTTATGTGAAGTGGCGCATCTTGGATTTTGAACGTTACTATTTGTCGACCAATGGTGGTATTAAAGCTAATGCTGAATCGCTGTTGCAACGTAAAATAAATAACGATCTTCGCACTGAGTTTGGTCGCCGTACGATTAAAGAGATCGTTTCTGGTAGCCGTGATGAACTGCAATCTGATGCGCTAAGAAATGCATCAGAAAGTGCTGCTGACTTAGGTATTGAAGTCGTTGATGTTCGCGTTAAGCAGATCAACTTGCCTGATAACGTTAGCACCAGTATTTATCAACGTATGCGTGCAGAACGTCAATCTGTTGCCAAAGAGCATCGCGCTCAAGGGCGAGAGCAGGCTGAAATCATTCGTGCTAAGACCGATGCTAGTGTGACTATTCAGACTGCAGAAGCTGAACGTAAAGCCCTGACCGTTCGTGGTAAAGGTGATGCTGAAGCGGCTAAGATCTATGCAAAAGCTTATACGAAAGATCCTGAGTTTTTTAGCTTTATGCGTAGCTTAGATGCATATAAGTCGAGTTTCGCTGGTGATAGCAATGTGATGGTGCTTGAACCAAACAGTGAATTCTTTAGATACATGAAGAGTTCCACTGGTAAGTAATCTTATCACTCGATAAAAAAGGGCCTAACAAACGTTAGGCCCTTTTTTTGCTTTGAATATTTAATTTTATAGCCTACCGCCAATTCCTACCTATTCAGTCAACTATTCACTCATAGCAATAATAAGCCTACATCTAAGAGTGTAAGTGTCTAATTTAGCAGTGTTTAAACAAGATGTTTTTTGATGTTCTATAGAGCTTGATTGCGGAAGTTATTAGCCTTGATGCTTTCTTTTTATACATAATAGGCATTTAAAGCAACATAGTTAACTTAGTTCTGTGTTTTAACTATGATCTGGTTCTAATTTTTGGCTATAATGAGCTCCGCCTCTAATTTAGGTTTTTAATCTCTGGCTGTAAGTCAGATTTTGAGAAACTTGATATAACAAAAATTCCAACACTCTCTGGAGATAAGTGGATGAGCAATGCGCCAGTCGATACCGGACGTCGCAGATTTCTGACCGCAGCAACCGCCGTAGTAGGTGGTGCTGGTGCCGCTGCTGTAGCGGTTCCGTTTATAAAGTCATGGAATCCGAGTGCCAAAGCGAAAGCAGCAGGTGCGCCGGTTGAAGTAAACATAAGTAAAGTCGAGCCAGGTCAACTTATTCGAGTTGAATGGCGTGGTAAGCCTGTATGGGTTGTTCGTCGTACCAAGGAGATCTTAGCGGGTCTGCCTGCTATTGACGATCAGCTTCGCGATCCAGCTTCTGTGGAACCACAGCAGCCTGCATACGCGCAGAACACATGGCGTTCAATTAAGGAAGAGTACTTCATAGCCGTTGGCTTGTGTACTCACCTAGGTTGCTCTCCAACTTACTTACCAGATACATTTGGTGAGCAGGTAGAAGGTGTTGCATCTGGCTTCTTCTGCCCTTGTCACGGTTCTAAGTTTGATATGGCTGGTCGCGTTTTCCAGGGTGTACCTGCGCCATTGAACCTCGTCATCCCTCCACATCAGTATATTGATGATGGTACCGTGATTATCGGTGTCGATAAAGGAGCTGCGTAATGGTTAAGAATATCATTGATTGGATTGACGAACGTATTCCTATGACCGCGACGTATAATCGCCATGTCGGTCAATATGCGACACCAACCAACTTTAACTTTTGGTACTTTTTTGGCTCATTAGCCATGCTCGTACTGGTTAACCAACTGCTTACCGGTATCTGGTTAACGATGAACTACGTGCCTACAGCGGAAGGTGCGTTCGCTTCTATTGAATATATCATGCGTGATGTTGAGTACGGTTGGTTGCTGCGTTATATGCATTCCACCGGGGCATCCGCCTTCTTTGTTGTCATCTATCTTCATATGTTCCGTGGTTTAATCTACGGTTCATACCAGAAGCCTAGAGAGCTGTTATGGCTATTTGGTATGCTTATCTTCCTGGTGTTGATGGCTGAAGCATTTATGGGTTACCTACTACCTTGGGGACAGATGTCCTACTGGGGAGCACAGGTTATTATCTCATTGTTTGGTGCTATCCCATTTATTGGTGATGATCTCACATTGTGGATCCGGGGCGACTTTGTTGTCTCTGGTGCGACCCTAAACAGATTCTTTGCGCTGCATGTTATCGCTCTGCCGCTTGTACTTGTGGTTTTGGTGTTCTTACATCTAATCGCGCTACATGAAGTGGGGTCAAACAACCCAGACGGAATCGAGATTAAGAAGAATAAGGATGAGAATGGTTGGCCTAAAGATGGTATCCCATTCCACCCATACTATACCGTCAAAGATATTATGGGCGTCGCAGGATTCTTGATTGTCTTCTGTTATGTGTTGTTCTTTATGCCTGAAGGTGGTGGTTACTTCCTTGAGGGGCCGAATTTTGAAGCGGCTAACCCGATGAAGACACCTGAACATATTGCACCAGTTTGGTACTTCACACCTTTCTATGCGATTTTGCGTGCGATTCCTGACAAGTTAATCGGGGTTATCGGCATGGGTCTTGCTATTGCGGTTCTGTTCATTCTACCTTGGTTAGATCGTTGTAAGGTTAAGTCAGTTCGTTACCGCAGCATGATCCACAAGCTGAACATTGGTCAGTTTGCCGTATCATTTATTGCATTGGGTTACTTAGGTGCAGTTCCTACAACGGAAATTCTGACTTATGCGGCGCGTTTCTTTACGGTGACTTACTTCGGCTTCTTCTTACTACTGTGGATTTACAGTAAGAACGAGAAGACTAAGCCTGTTCCAGAGAGGTTGACACACTAATGAAAAAATTATTGATTGCATTAGTCGCATTGGTCCCAACTTTGGCGATGGCTTCTGGTGGCGGTGCTCACCTTGAAGACGCAAACATTGACCTAAATGATCAAGCGTCGCTGCAGCGTGGTTTGGATCACTTCCAAAACAACTGTGCAGGTTGTCATAGCACTCAGTATCAGCGTTATGAGCGAGTGGCAACAGATCTCGCTATTCCGCTAGATGTTATGAGCGCTAAGTATGTCCATGGTGAAGCCAAAGTAGGCGAACTTATGGAAAATGCGATTCCTGAAGTTGATGCGGCTAAGTGGTTTGGTGCTACACCGCCAGATCTAACCTTGGTTGCACGTGTTCGCGGCGAAGATTGGGTTTACTCATACCTTAAGGGTTTTTATAAAGATGAAAGCCGTCCGTTTGGTGTGAATAATACTGTTTTCCCCTCTGTTGGTATGCCGCATGTTCTGCAAGAACTTCAGGGCCTAGCAGTTGAGCAGGAAGATGGAACCTTAGTTGCGACTGGCGGAACACTCTCTGCTGAAGAGTATGACCAATACGTCCGTGATATCACAGGCTTCTTAGTTTACTCTGGCGACCCCGTAAAACTTGAGCGTGAAAGCTTAGGTTGGTGGGTGATGGGCTTCCTGTTTATTTTCTTTATTGTGGCTTACCTCTTAAAGAAAGAATACTGGAAAGATGTACACTAAGCCCTATTAAAGGGTAGAATGTATTATCCGCATATTGTAAACGGGGAGCTTTGCTCCTCGTTTGCTTTTGCATTTTTTGCTTTTTGATTTGTGAAACCGGAGGGTATCAATGGCTGTCGCTGCCAACAAACGCTCAATCATGACCCTGTATTCAGGCGCCGATGACCTTTATAGTCATCAAGTACGTATCGTTCTCGCTGAGAAAGGAGTAACGGTTGACGTGCTGCAGGTTGATCCAAATGAGATCCCTGAAGATTTGATCGAGCTTAACCCGTACAACACTGTGCCAACATTGGTCGACAGAGAGCTAGTACTTTATAACTCTCGCATCATTATGGAATACCTAGATGAGCGTTTTCCTCATCCTCCATTAATGCCTGTTTATCCGGTTTCTCGTGGCCAAACTCGTCTTTGGATGCACCGCATCGAAGAAGATTGGTATGCACTTGTAGAGCGCATTAGAAAAGGCGACCGTGCTGAAGCTGCTCGTAAAGAGTTGACTGAAAGCTTAACGGCAATTGCCCCTATCTTCGGTGAAGTGCCTTACTTCATGAGCGAAGAGTTTGGTTTAGCTGATTGTTATTTAGGTCCACTATTGTGGCGTCTACCTGTGTTGGGTATCGAACTTGATAGCCGTGCAGCAAAAGACATTAAAGGTTACATGACTCGTTTGTTCGATCGTGAATCCTTTAAAGCTTCTTTAACAGAGACTGAGCGCGAAATGCGCATGGGTATCTAATGAAAGAGCTGACTCCGAATCGTCCATACTTGTTGCGGGCTTATTATGACTGGTTGATGGATAACCAGTTAACGCCCCATGTTGTTGTTGATGCCTATGTGCCTGGCACACAAGTACCACAACAATATGTTAAAGATGGTCAAATTGTACTTAATATTACTGAAAGTGCTGTAGGTAACCTACAAATCACTAATGAGTTTATTGAGTTCAGTGCACGTTTTGGTGGTGTACCTCAGCAGGTGTTGCTGCCTATGGCTGCAATTGTTGCTATCTACGCCAGAGAAAATGGCGCTGGTACGGTTTTCGATTTAGAAGAGTCGTACCAAATAGATGATGCTGAAGAGACAGGACTTTCTGTAGTGAAAGAGCCTGTGGTTGAAATCAGCGAGCCTGAAGAGGCTAAAGAAGAGGTTAAGGAACCTAAACGCCGTGGTCATTTGACCTTAGTGAAATAGGTTGTAACCTGCCAAGAAAGCCAGTCATTGACTGGCTTTTTTATTGGATAAAATTAACGACAAAACGAACAAGCGGTAACGTTAATCTACTCCACTCTTATAAGTGAAGATTTAGGCACGCTGTGATAGCATCAGCGCCAACTATACTAAACCCTATACAAAGCGATGTTTAGCGCGATTTTCCAGCGGGTTATGGGAACTCTTTCGCCATCGATATTGCAAGTGAAATACAGGCTCACGGCGCTCTTATGATCTTAATGATCGATAACTACGATTCTTTTACATATAACTTGGTGCAGTACTTCCAGCAACTGGATCAAGAGATCACGGTTAGGCGCAATGATGAAATAACCCTAGCGGAAATTGAGTCACTCAATCCTAGTCATATCGTTATCTCCCCAGGTCCTTGCACGCCAAATGATGCAGGGTTATCCCTTGCCATTATTAAGCATTTCGCGGGTGAATTACCCATTTTTGGTGTGTGCTTAGGCCACCAAGCTATTGCCCAAGTATTTGGCTCAAACGTGGTGAAAGCGAAGCGAGTCATGCATGGAAAGACCAGTAAAATAGCGCATTCAGGGAAAGGTTTATTTTCGAGCCTGAATAACCCGCTAACAGTAACGCGATATCACTCTTTATTAATTGATGCCGTCCCTACCGGTTTTGTATTAGATGCTTGGTACGATGATCCGTTACATGGCCGTGAAATAATGGCAATGAGTTGTCCAGAGCAGAAAATCTATTCAGTGCAGTTTCATCCTGAATCAATTTTGACAGAGCAGGGGCATAACTTGTTAGCCAATTTTATCGAAATTACTTAAGTTGCTACTATCTGTTACAAAATTAACTGCGTTTTAAACAAATCCCGTTGGTAAAGTGTGATATAAAAGTCCGCAAAAATACCAATAATAAAAGGGATGGATAATGAAAAGCGTCATTCGTCATATCGGAATGAGTGCTCTAACAGTCGCTATTTTAGCGGGTTGCTCATCGACTAACACCACTGTTGCACCTGAGCTAACTTCCGCTACAAATGTTGTAGCATTGTCAGCGCCTCCACAAGTTGACCAAGCACTTACACTTAATCAGATTATGGCTAATCCAGATTGGATGGGATTACTTGCAAAAGGGGCTTACTGGAGTGACGATAGCCAATCAATCTATTTTTCTCGCCAAGCCCATGGCAACCCAACTAAAAATTACTATCAACAAGATAGCAAGGGTTCTGCAGCCAACGAGCTTGCGTTAAATCAGCTTCATGCAGCCGATCAAGAATATGGTGTGCTGGATAATGATAAGACGCGTAAAGCCTATCTTTATCAAGGTAACTTGTTTGTAAAAGATCTCGGTTCAAAAGTCATCACTCAACTCACCCGCCAAAATACCAATGTTGATGGTGTCCGCTTTTTGAACAATGGTGATATTGCCTATTGGCAAGGTGATAATATTTTTAAAATTCACCGCGATTCAGGTTTATCCGAGCAGATAGCCAATATCAAAATGGCATCCGCCCCTAAAGGTGTGCAAGATCCTTCAAGCTATATCGCCAAGCAGCAACATCGCCTTATTGAATATGTTGCACTGCAACAAAGCAACGCCAAGTCTAAGCAGCAGTATAAAGAAGCTTTAGTTAACGCAGATCCTACTATGGCAGCCAAGACATGGTATTTAGGTGATACTGAAGTGGTCACCGAGCTGAGCTTATCTCCTGACGGACGGTATGTATTGTTGTCACTACGTGACAAAGATTACAGCTGGCGTTCAGAGCACGACATCATGCCGAACTACTTAGGTAAAGACGGTTATGTCGATGCAGTACCTGCCCGCGCCCGTGTTGCCGAAGATACCCCGCCAGGTGAGCGTATGGTTATTCTTGACCTGCAAAATCACACCAAAAAAGACGTTACCATTGAAGGGCTGACGGGTTTTGATGAAGACGTACTGGCGTCAGTTAAGGCAGAAAATGCCAAGGCTAAAGGTGAAAGCTATATTAGCGAAAAATCACCGCGTAAAATTCAATTCATTCAAGATTGGGGATGGTCACAAAGTGCTATCCAATGGCAAGCATCTGGCGATAAAGTCGCGGTGATGCTCGAAGCTATAGATAATAAAGATCGTTGGATAGCGACGGTTGATTTAAGTAAAGGCAGTTTGAAAACTGAACATCGCCTGCACGATGATGCGTGGATTAACTACAACTTTAACCAGTATGGTTGGTTGCCTAATAGCGATAGCCTGTATTACCTTTCTGAAGAGACGGGTTATTCACACCTGTACCTAAAAGCCAGTGGCGAAAAAGCTAAAGCGCTGACACAAGGTCAATATGTGGTAAGTGATATTACATTGGGCCCCAAAGCACAGTTTATCTATTACAAAGCCAATAAAAGCCACCCAGGTATCGATAATGTTTATCGGGTAGAGATAGCAACAGGTAAAGATGAGCAACTAACGCAGTGGCAAGGTCAGCTCGATTATAGTTTGAGCCCTGATGGTACGCAGTTACTGCTCAGTGCTTCTACTCGTACAAAACCTGCAGAGCTTTTTGTACAACCTGTTGGCGGCGCGATAAAACAGCTGACTGATTATACAAGTGATGCATTTAAAAACTATGCATGGCAAGCACCAGAAGTCGTTACTGTTCCATCAACCCATGGTGCCGGCGAGGTGTATGCTCGTGTTTATTTGCCGCAAGGATATAGCAAAGACAACGCTGACAAGTATCCGGCAGTTATTTTTAACCATGGTGCAGGTTATCTGCAAAATGCTCACTACGGCTTCTCTGGTTACTTCAGAGAGTTCATGTTCCACAACTTGCTTGCCCAACAGGGCTACGTAGTCATGGATATGGATTATCGCGGTTCAAAAGGCTACGGCCGAGATTGGCGTACAGCGGTATACCGTCAGATGGGTACCCCTGAAGTTGAAGATCTTAAAGACGGTGTCAGCTGGATGGCGGCTAATGCTAATGTCGATGCTGGTAAAGTGGGCACCTACGGTGGATCTTACGGTGGCTTCTTGACGTTTATGGCGCTATTTAATGAACCTGAACTGTTCCAAGCAGGCGCTGCATTGCGTCCAGTGACTGATTGGGCACATTATAACGCACCGTATACCTCTAATATCTTAAATACGCCAGATGTCGACCCCATTGCTTATGAGCGTAGCTCGCCAATTGAGCATGCTGCAGGTTTACAAAAGCCATTATTGATTATGAGCGGAGTGTTAGATGACAACGTATTCTTCCAAGACAGCGTTCGTTTAGTACAACGTTTGATTGAGCTTGAAAAGCCGATGTTTGAGACTGCGATCTATCCGGTTGAACCTCATGGTTTCCGTCAGCCATCGAGCTGGTTAGACGAATACCGCCGTATTTATAAACTGTTTGAGCAAGAGCTTAAATAACGTTATTCCAGACAATAAAAAGGCTCCCGATGGGAGCCTTTTTTATTTGGTATTCAATGTAATAGCGTGATATTAGCCTTGTGGGCTATTTTCGCTGCGACGACTGCGGCGCTGCCCTGATAACGGCGCAGATCCAGGCTTGCTTGATCGGCTATGTCTTGGGTTTTTATCCGTAGGCTTATGGCCACGCGCCGCTTCTCCGCTGCGTTGTCCATCTTTATGCTCAACTTTACCCGCACCATCTTGTTGGCTGCGATTAGCTGGCTTGGCACTTGAGTTAGAACGTCTTTGGTTGGTGCCTCGAGGGCTACTATTGCGCGGACCTTTGTTTTGTCCGTGAGATTTACCCGTCAAATCGGTCTCTGGCAGAGTATGAGTAGGTTCTAAACCTTCAATAACTCTACGTTCTAAATTTTGCTTGATCAGTAGTTCGATATCACGCAACAATTTAACTTCATCATCGCTAACCAGTGATACAGCCTGACCAGTAGCACCTGCACGGCCTGTACGTCCGATACGGTGAACATAATCCTCAGGTACATTTGGTAGGTCGAAGTTGACCACTTGAGGTAGCTGATCGATATCAAGGCCACGAGCGGCAATATCGGTTGCGACTAAAATGCGTACATCGCCATTCTTAAATTCAGCCAGTGCTTTAGTACGTGCTCCTTGGCTTTTATTACCATGGATGGCTGCTGCAGTAATGCCTTTAGCCTCGAGACTTTTAGCCAAACGGTTTGCACCATGTTTAGTACGGCTGAAAACCAAGACCTGTTGCCAGTCATTTTGCTTGATAAGCTGAACCAGTACGGCTGCTTTTTGGCCTTTATCGACCGGGCAGATCCACTGGGTTACAGTATTAGCTGTGGCGTTACGAGGTGTTACTGAAATTTCAACCGGATTGTTGACTAAGCCTTTAGCGAGCTTTCGAATATCATCAGAGAAGGTCGCAGAGAACATTAAGTTCTGACGCTTAGCGGGTAGCGCGGCAATAATCTTCTTAATATCGTGAATAAAGCCCATATCTAGCATACGGTCAGCTTCATCTAGTACTAACACTTCAAGCTGGCTAAAGTTGACGGCGCGTTGGTTATAAAGATCAAGCAAGCGACCTGGAGTCGCGACTAGGATGTCAACACCACGACTAAGTTTCGAGATTTGTGGGCCAATGCCGACACCACCAAAAATAACCGCTGATTTTAGAGGCAGGTTTTTACCGTAAACTTCGACACTTTCACCCACTTGAGCCGCGAGTTCGCGCGTCGGTGTTAATACTAAGGCTCGCACTTGTTTTGCTGGAGCTTTGGTGCCTTTTGAAAGAATCTCTAACAGTGGCAATGTAAAGCCTGCTGTTTTGCCTGTCCCAGTTTGGGCGGCGGCCATAACGTCTTTACCTTCAAGTACCGCTGGAATAGCCTGTGCTTGAATTGGAGATGGAGTGTCATAGCCTTTGCTAGCGACAGCTTTCAAAATTTGGGCTGATAAGCCCAGTGAAGCAAAACTCATAGATTGGTCTCATTTCGGCCAGCCAAGCTGGCGTAAAGCGCGCTGACTGCTGTTATAGGAGGGCCGGCTAATGCTGGCGGGCGTGCAGCTTACAGGATCTGCCCAAAAAGCGCCATTTAATAAACAATAGCGCTATTATCTCATCGTTTAGAGTATGGCAGCGAATAGCAGCTTTTGAACGGGAGTACGGGGTAATGATTACCCGCTTAGCTGCTGGGAAAACAGCCTAATGGAGTTAAATTTCTCAATTGTGTGATTTTTAGTCGCTTAAAAGATGTTGTTTCAAGTCTGCACGTGTTAATCTCGCGCCCCTGAAAGTTTATCTATCGACTGCAACTCAAACTTAGCCAATCGCTTTTGGTCTATTTAAGGTGTATGCCTTGCTACAAGCCATTATTAATTATCATAAAGATGATGAACAACATTGGGTTGCAGAGTTAGCTTGTGGTCATAACCAGCATGTGCGTCATCGTCCACCGTGGGAAAACCGTGGTTGGGTGACAAGTACTCGCGGGAGAAAATCTATGCTCGGGTATCAACTCACATGTCAACTATGTGAATTCGACATGGTAGATAAACTGAAGTGATAGCTTAATAGGCGAATTGAACAGTCAGACATATTATTCACGACTATGACTTGGCATGGCAATTAAGCGCTATTACGCTGAAAGAATATTGAAGGTAGCAGCAAAGCAACGGCGATTGCTGTTACTTATTGATTGAGCTAAATCATTAACGCATTAAGCTCAAAGTATTACGATTATTGTTAGGAAAATAAGCAACATGACACAAACAAAGAAGTATGATTTTCGCGTTGTTGAAGATAAAACAACTTGGACTGGCCAGATCACTCGTCGTCAATCAGCTAGAAAAATAGTGGTATCAAAAACCCAAAAAGGTTTTGCTACTGAAGCTGAAGCGATAGCGTGGGGCGAAACTGAGCTGAAATCATTCTTAGAGAACCTTGTTAAGCGTAACGAACGTAAAGCTATAGCGCGTGACGAGCGTAATAAAGCGGCTGACGCTAAAGAGCTTGCAGCAGATGTATGGCGCAGCGCTCGTGACGAAAAGAGAGCATCTGAGAGTGATTCTGAAGATGAAAACCTTGATTACGGCTCAGACGCCGAGCGTTAATTGAGACGCTAACTTGCCAAGTGTTATTACACTATCTATTAGGCAAGAGATAAAATTAACCGCGATAAGCTGAGCTTTCGCGGTTTTTTTGTGCTTAAAAGTCAACAGCTATGGCGAATGATGTTGAGTCATAGTCGCCATTTTATTGATCTAGCTCAATTTATGTGAGTCTCATAGCAAATACGCAACTGGCGTTTTATTCTGCGATTAATGCCTGCGATACTAGCATTCCTTTATGCCTCAATATTATTTTTTTTAGGCTACGGAACTTACACTTAAATGCAGTCCTCTTAAATACTGCTTTCTTGGTGACGGCCTTCAGGCGTCTTACTCTTACTCCGTTAATTTATTAAGCTTATCTGTCAAGTACAGTAAATCTGGGATCCAATGGATAAAACCGTAGAGAAAAAACTCACTCACTGGCTCAAACAGCAAAAATCAGCCTGTGGTTATTACCTCAATGTATCGATTTTCTTTGGGGTGCTAACCGGCATTAGTTTGATGTGTCAGGCATGGCTCATTGCTACCATATTACAAGGCATCATTATCGATGAACTGCCTAAGGCTACTTTTAGTGACCATTTCTGGTTACTGTTGCTGCTCACTATTGTTAGAGGTGTATTGGCATTTGCTAGAGAGCGTTCAAGTTTTAAAGCGGGTGCGCAGCTACGAGTGCATATGCGCGCTGCGGTTTTGGATAAGTTGGCCGCATTAGGGCCTGCTTTTATTCAGGGTAAACCTGCTGGCAGTTGGGCGAGCATTGTGCTTGAACAAGTGGAAGACTTACAAGATTTCTACGCACGTTATTTGCCACAGATTGTTCTGGCAGGCTTTATTCCACTGATTATTTTAATGGCTGTATTCCCGGTCAACTGGGCGGCAGGGATTATTTTACTCGCAACCGCGCCGCTTATCCCAATGTTCATGATTTTAGTAGGAATGGGGGCTGCTGATGCTAACCGTAAAAACTTTGGCGCCCTGGCTCGTTTAAGTGGTCACTTTATGGATAGGCTTAAAGGCTTGTCGACCTTGAAGCTGTTTAATCAAGGTGCCAAAGAAGCTAAGGCGATAGAGAAAGCGTCAGAAGAGTTCAGAGAACGCACCATGTCGGTGCTGCGAATGGCGTTTCTCAGTTCAGCAGTGCTTGAGTTCTTTGCCGCGGTATCGATTGCGGTCTTGGCAGTGTATTTTGGTTTCAGTTATTTAGGCCATTTGGATTTTGGTCATTACGGTACCTCAATCAGCTTATTTACCGGTCTGTTTATTCTTATTCTCGCGCCAGAGTTTTATCAACCGCTACGAGATATGGGCACGCATTACCATGCTAAAGCACAGGCGATTGGTGCTGCAGAAGAGCTAATGGCTCTGCTTGACCATCCAGAAGAAAACGCGGGTCAAAAAATGGGCACGGGTGATGAACTTGAGGCTGAGGTTAGTATTGAAGCCATTGATCTTAAAGTTTATAGCGTCGATGGCACCGAGCTGCTTGGACCGATTAGTTTTACGTTGCAGCAAGGTGAGCATTTGGCCGTCGTGGGGGCTAGTGGTGCGGGTAAAACAAGTTTGCTTAGTGCCTTATTAGGCTTTTTGCCGTATCAAGGCCAGCTTAAGATTAATGGTGTTGAGTTGCGCCAATTGCCGATGTCGCAGTGGCGTAAAAAATTGGCATGGCTTGGGCAAGAGCCTCAACTGTTTTGTGGCACCGTGCGTGAAAATGTTGCGCTAGGACAGTTAGCACAAGACCAAGCACTGTCAGATGATGCTATTAAGGCATTGTTAGCCCAAGCACACATTCTCGATTTTATTGAATCGCAACCGCTAGGGTTAGACCATCCTATACAAGAACAAACGGCAGGCTTATCCGTTGGGCAAGCCCAACGTATTGCACTCGCTAGAGCGCTAGCGCAGCAACCTAAACTATACATATTAGATGAACCTACCGCGAGTCTAGACAGCTTAAGCGAACAAGCTGTACAAGCGACATTAGCTGATGCGATGCAAGCAACGGGTTGTTTAATGGTGACTCATCGGTTGGAATCATTAAGTTCGATGGACAGAATATTAGTGATGGAGAATGGCTTATTGGCACAGCAAGGTACATTTGCTGAGCTTTCAGCGGCTGAAGGGGTGTTTAAGCGAATGTTACTTGAGTCAGCGCCTGTTGATATTGAGCTCGCGACGAAGACGGAGGGAGAGCTGTAATGAAAGCGCTATTACCTTACATTAAACGATTTAAAAGCCAATGGTTCATGATGTTTATCGGACTATTTTTAAGCGTGACCACCATGATGGCGGGTCTTGGCTTATTAGCGCTTTCCGGTTGGTTCTTATCCGCCGCAGCGGTTGCTGGGCTCACCGTAGTTACGGCGCAGATGTTTAACTATTTTACGCCTGCTGGTGGTGTTCGTTTGTTATCAATCGTTCGCACAGCGAGCCGTTATGGCGAACGTTTAGCCACTCACGAGGCAACATTTAGCTTATTAACCGATCTGCGTTGTTGGGTATGGAATAAGCTGATGCCGCTGAGCGCTAAAAACCTGCAGGGGATCCGCCGAGGAGACTTACTTAATCGGCTAGTGGCAGATATCGATACGTTAGATCATCTTTACTTGCGCTTGCTTACACCGCTACTAGCTTCATTATTGATGCTAGTGGGGCTGTATTTCTTTGTTTCATGGTTCGACGCAAAACTGGCAGCCACACTCTGTAGCATATTATTGGCAGTATGGTTGCTTCTGCCAACGGTATTTTACTTTCTCGGTCGTAAACCGGGTATCGCTCAGCTCGAAACTAAGCGTGAGTTACGGGTGCAGTTGCTCGAGTACTTGCAAGGCCAAGCCGAGTTAACCTTATTTGGTGCACAAGGGCTGTATCGCCAGCGCTTAAACGGTGCAGAGAGCTTAATGATCGCCAGTCAAAATCGAATGAATCGGGTGACGGCTCTTAGTCAAGCCTGTCTCATCTTCTGTCATGGTTTTGCTGTGCTAGTCATGCTGTATATGGCTGCAGCGGGAGTAGGCGAGTCTGTACCGCCAGGGCCAAAACTGGCAATGATTGTATTTATAACGATGGCGACCATTGAGATGATGATGCCATTAGCGGGGGCATTTCAGCACCTTTCCGCTTGTAGCTCAGCAGCAACTCGACTTAATCAAGTGGTAGAGCAAACCCCAGAGGTTACCTTTGCAGAAGATAATGATCTGCAAGTCAGTGAGGGCAGTGTTGAATTAACCAATATCGATTTTGGCTATGACCCTGAGCATAGCGTATTGCAACAACTTAACTTCGTCATTCCAGCGGGGTCCAAGGTCGCTTTACTGGGGCAAACGGGTTGTGGGAAGTCGAGTTTATTGTCATTGATTACTCGCGAGTGGTTACCACAACATGGCCAAGTGATATTGGATGGGCGTGACGCGAATGCTTATTCTGAGGATGCTCTACGCAAATCAATGTCGGTCGTGAGCCAACGTATCTATCTATTTAGCGGCACCTTAAGAGAAAACTTAGCTATTGCATTGGATAACGCTAGCCGTAAAGATGACGATAAGTTGATTGCGGTGTTAGAAAAAGTCGGCTTAGGGGTATTATTGCAAGGTGATAAGCCATTAGACAACTGGATTGGTGAAGGTGGTCGGCAGTTATCGGGTGGCGAGCAGCGCAGAATTGGCGTGGCTAGAGCACTGCTTAGAGATGCCCCTATGTTACTGCTTGATGAGCCAACCGAAGGGCTTGATAAGAAAACAGAACGAGAGATTTTAGCGTTATTGTTTGCGTTTGCGAGTGATAAAACGGTATTGATGATCAGCCATCGTTTAACGGCAATGGCGAGAATGGATACGATTCACTTGATGGAGCAAGGTAAGATCCGTTGCTCAGGTAATCATCAACAACTAATTGAAAGTGATAGTTATTACGCCAGTCTATACCAAAAGTTAGCCTAGGTTGCAGAGCCATTTGATTAAACGAGTGTAAGGGTAATAGTCTATAACCCTTACGCATTTTGAACTAATTAAGGCATTAGATTCAGTGACTCGCTCGCATTAATGGCCACAGTGCCGCATAAAAAAAGCCAGATTAAAAACCTGGCTTTTTTAGTTTAAGATTATTGGCTTAGGTATCAATACCTTTAGTCATTAATCGTCACTATCACCTAAAGACAATAGTGTGGCATTACCACCTATCGCGGTGATGTTGTTAGTGCGTGTTTTCTCGGTTATAAAGCGCGTAAGGTAGTGTGGACCACCTGCTTTAGGACCGGTGCCAGACAACCCTTGACCACCAAAGGGTTGAACACCGACTACAGCACCAATTTGGTTACGGTTAATATAAACGTTACCGACATTAACTTTACCTGCTAATTCAAGCGCATGACCTTCGTTACGGCTGTGGATTCCTAACGTGAGGCCAAATCCAGTTGAGTTGATCTCATCGATAACTTTATTTAGCTCGGATGCCTTGTAACGGATCACGTGCAAAATCGGCCCAAAGTGCTCTTTATCAAGCTGCTTGATTGACGCTATTTCAATGGCCGTTGGCGCAACAAAGTAACCATTTTCGGTACCTGCAGGTAACTCCATCTGCTTAATTAGCGTACCGACTTGTTTGATATGGTCGATGTGAGCGTTAAGGTTTGCAGCAGACGTGGCGTCAATCACTGGACCAACGTCAGTTTTGACTGAGCTTGGGTCACCAATGGTAAGCTCTTCCATCGCGCCTTTCATTACATCAAGCACGCGATCAGCAACATCCGCTTGCAGGAACAGCACCCGCAACGCAGAGCAACGTTGGCCCGCACTGGTGAAAGATGCCGACACTATGTCGTTAACCACTTGTTCTGGTTGTGATGTGGAATCCACTACCATAGCATTCTGCCCACCGGTTTCAGCAATCAAAGGAATAATTGCCCCTTCGCGCATGGCTAGCGTGCGGTTAATCAGTTTTGCTGTACCTGTAGAACCGGTAAAGCAAACACCACCGATACGGTCATCACTGGTAATTGCTGAACCTACTGTTGCCCCTGTCCCCGGCAGAAACTGCAGCACATCTTTCGGAATGCCCGCTTCGTGAGCGAGCTGTACCGCGCGGTAACCGACGATAGACGTTTGCTCTGCAGGTTTAGCGACAACAGTGTTACCTGCCGCTAGCGCTGCTGCTGCTTGGCCTATGAAGATTGCCAATGGGAAGTTCCATGGACTAATACAGACAAAGATCCCGCGGCCCTGAAGGAATAACTCGTTAATCTCGCCCGTTGGGCCAGGAAGTCGCTCGGGTTGAGCCATCATTCTCTTTGCTTGCACTGCATAGTAACGACAGAAATCAACGGCTTCACGCACTTCATCGATACCGTCTTGAATACTCTTACCCGCTTCACGGGTACAAAGTGCAATCAGCTCTTCACGGTTATCTTCAATTAGGTCGGCAAGCTTCTGCAGTGCACTGGCTCGCACCTCGACAGGGGTAGAACACCAGCTTGGAAATGAAGCCGCAGCGCCGGCAAGGGCTTGTTCAATAGCATGCTTGTTAGCGAAGGCAACCTTACCAACTACCTTAGAGGTGTCAAATGGGCTAACAATTTCTTTAATGTCACCACTTAAGGTTTCGCCGTTGACTAATGGACCAGCAGACCAAGTGTGGTTTTTATACTTTTCTATTGCCGCCAAAAAAGGAGTCGATTCTGACATTATGTTCAGGTTGAGGCCTTTCGAGTTTTGACGCTCAGTACCGAATATGTTGGCAGGTAAAGCAATTCTGTTGTTAGCTAGTGTTTTGTAGCCCTTTAGCGTCGACAGTGGATGTATCACCAGTGACTCAATCGGCGTTTTAGGATCGACAAGTTTATGTACAAACGACGTATTTGCGCCATTCTCAAGCAAGCGGCGCACTAAATAAGGCAGTAGGTCTTTATGGGCACCCACTGGCGCATAGATACGGACCGTCTTAACGCCACGTTCTGCTAACAGAGTGTCGTAAAGCTCTTCGCCCATGCCATGTAAGCGTTGGAATTCATAATTTCGGTCACCTGCCATATCGGTTATTGAAGCAACCGTTTGGGCGTTATGACTGGCAAACTGTGGGTAGATAGCGCCGCGTGTGGCATCAGACAACAAGTATCTTGCACAGGCAAGATATGACACGTCGGTACTCGCTTTGCGGGTATAAAGAGGGTAACCCGCTTCACCATTTTCCTGCGACCATTTAAGCTCGCTATCCCAGTAGGCGCCTTTAACTAAACGTAGTGGAATTTCATCGCCTTGATCTTTGGACAGACGAGTTAACCAGCACAATACTGGCAGCGCACGCTTAGAATAAGCTTGAACGACAATACCCAGTAGACCCCAGCCTTTGGCTGCGTCTGAATTATAAAGGCGTTGGAATAGTTTTAATGAAAGCTCAAGGCGATCCATCTCTTCTGCATCAATAGAGATGCCGACTCTAAGAGAGCGAGCTTGCTTGATAAGTAATATCAGCGTGTCATATAGCTCTGTTAAGACTCTATCTTCGTTGGCAACCTCGTAACGAGGATGTAGCGCTGAGAGTTTAATTGAGATCGTTGGGCGAGGAGATTTACTTTCGTCATACTCTAGCCCGCCGATCGTTGCGATAGCACTAGAGTACTCATCGAAATATTTTTGCGCATCTTTTTTAGTTAAAGCTGCTTCACCTAACATATCGTAGCTATGGGTATAACCAAGCTTACGTTTGTCGACACTATTTTTGAGCGCCTCTTTTACGTTGCGACCAAGTACAAATTGTTTACCCATTATTTTCATCGCCCCAAGCATGGCTTGGCGGATAACAGGTTCACCCATCTTATTGACTAAGCGGTTAAGTAACTTACTTGGTTTACCGTTGACTTGTTTGTCGAGTTTGACGATTTTACCGGTAAGCATCAACCCCCAAGTTGAGGCGTTGACCAAGAGTGAGTTACTCTTGCTCAGATGTTCATCCCATTGAGCGCCAGAGAGTTTGTCTTCAATCAGGGCGTCAGCGGTTGCTGCATCAGGAATTCGCAATAAGGCTTCAGCAAGGCACATTAAAATAATGCCCTCTTGTGTTTCTAAGCTATATTGCTGTAAAAATGCGTCAATACCGACCATAAGGCCTTTCTTGTCGTATTGACGTACTTTATTCACTAATTCGTATGCACGATTTGTCACACGATCGATCTCTTCTTTGCTGGACGGAACCAGTTTTATCAATTCTGATAAATATAGTTCTTCATCAACAATATAATTATTGCTGATCGCTTTGAACAGTTCGTTGAGATCGGCTGAGTCATAACGACCAGCTAGTACTTCACTCGCTTTGAACATATTAATAACTTCCATCTTGGCCGAAGGTATATTGCAGGGATGTTTAATGCGACAAGATCTTTGTTGTTATCTTTTTGTATACAATCTAAGGCCTCCGCGCGGGTGATTGTACCTGTAAAATGTGATAAGGAACACCTTTGCGTGAAGGAATGTGATCTTTGTTTGATTTGGGGGTGGTGGGGCGTGTGCTAGGCCCCACTGGGTAAGGGGGGAAGGCTAGAAAATAAAAAGCCAGCGTTTAAAAACACTGGCTAAAGAACTAAAAATAACAGGTTACTATTTACCAGTGATTTTTAGGTTTACGCTGTGGTCGTGGTAAGTAAACTAAAATAATGCCCAATAACAGGCCGCCAGCGGCGATAAAGCCACCTTGTTGCCACATTTCAAAACGCTCATTACTTTGCATACTTGCCAGTTTTACCTGAGCGCTATCGCGTTCTTGGCTAGCACTTGCAAGTGCTTTTTGTGCTTGAGCTAATTGCGTCTTAATCTGGCTCAACTCTTGTACACTCGAATCTGTTGTCGTGAGTGCGTTGGTTAAGTCAGCTTTAGTTTGCGCTAGCTCTGCTTGCACCGCCGGTAATTGTTCACGCAAGCTTACAGCTGAGCTGAGTAGCTTAGTTTGAACCCAGCCTTCACGATCCTTATGATCGATTATCTTGCTGTAGTCACCTTGAGTTTCACCTAATAAAGTTATCTTCTGACCCGCTTCTACGCTGCCCAATATCCGAAACTGGGTACCCGGTCCGCCATGGAGATAGATAAAAACATCATCAGAGATGTAACTTGTTTGGTTTGCCGCAAATAAAGAGGGGGAAAGTAATAACGCTCCCACAATAGTTAGAATTTTTAACACCAATCTATTCTCATCAATGAAATTTAGCCAACATGCTATGGATTTAGAGGACTTAATGCAAGTGGCATTAAGGGAGATAAAACGCAAAAAGGGAGCTTGATACAAATATTATCAAACTCCCTTAAGGAATCGCAGTACTTTTTGGTGCGATAAAGCTCAGTATTTAGCTAAAAATACCTTTAATCATGAAGAAGATCATGATTGATAGCGCGGCACCAGCGGGTAGGGTTACCACCCAAGACACAACAATATTACGCACTACGCCAATATTGATTGCAGCGATACCACGAGCCATGCCGACACCTAACACCGCACCCACTAGGGTTTGTGTCGTTGAGATTGGTAGACCAGTACCCGATGCAATAACCACCGTCGATGCTGCTGCAAGCTCTGCCGCAAAACCACGACTTGGCGTCAGGTGAGTAATATTCTTACCAATGGTTTGCATTACACGCTTACCAAAGATAGCAAGTCCTAAGACAATACCCACAGCACCCAATGGCAGAATCCACCAAACAAGAGCGGCATTACTGCTGATCTCGCCACCACTGTTAACGATTGAAACAACCGCCGCTAGTGGGCCAATAGCGTTAGCAACATCATTTGAGCCATGCGCAAATGCCATACAACATGCGGTGACAACCATTAAGATAGCGAAGACTTTTTCAACGTTACCAAACTGGGTTTGACGATCTGCTTTATTATCCATTTTTAGGCGTTTGATAGCGATCATGCCACCAATTCCTACAAGTGCTGCAATAGCGAGCGCTAACGAATAAGCTTCTAGGTTGTCAAAGTGCAAGCCAATATGTTTAAGACCTTTCTTGATGGTGACAAGTGCCATTACAAAACCAGCAAGAGCCATATAGAAAGGAACATAACGTTTAGCATTTTCAAGTGGATTAGAGGTATTAAAGATAAGCTTTTGGACACTTTGGAATATCATAAAGGCGATAAAGCCCGATATTGCCGGCGTGACAACCCAAGAACCTACAATACCACCTACTTTGCCCCATTCAACCGCATCTGCACTTACGCCTACTGCAGCGAAACCAACAATGGCGCCGATAATAGAGTGAGTGGTCGAAACTGGCCAACCAAGTGCTGAAGCAGCGATAAGCCAGATACCAGCGGCTAGCAAAGACGCTATCATGCCGTATACCAGAAGCTCAGGTTGTTCAATAAAGAAAGTTGAGTCAATAATGCCTTTACGGATTGTACTGGTGACTTCGCCACCGGCTAAATACGCACCTGCAAACTCAAAAATCATAGCGATAATAATCGCTTGTTTAATTGTAATCGCATTGGAACCTACAGAGGTTCCCATTGCATTGGCTACATCATTTGCGCCAATACCCCAAGCCATTAAAAAACCAAATAGAGCTGCCATGCCAATAAGCCATGGGCCGTTGGTGACTAATACATCAACCATGTTATTACCTTGATAATCTTTTGATTAGACGCGAGCTAACATCAGCTCTAGGCGGGAACCGACTCGTTCGGCAAGATCTGCCAAGTCACCAACCCACTCAATTATCTTGTAGAGGAACATTACATCTACAGGGTTAAAATCAGATTCGATAGCCAAAAGTTGTCTACGTATCTTAATTTGTAAAACATCAGTGTCATCTTCGATAGAGTCAAGTTCACTGATCATTTTTGCCACAAGATCCACTTCACGGCCTCTAAAACCAGTTTCTAGTAGGTCGTCGAGTTCGTTAATTGCTTGCTTTGATAACGCAACTGCATCAAGACAGCGTTGTAAATAAGCAATGAAGGATTCTTGGATTGCATGAGGGATGACGAGCTCTCGGCCAATAACTCGACCGGAAATGTCTTTCGCTTTGTTAGCGATCTTATCTTGCTGGGTGAGTAGCTCCAGTAAGTCAGTACGCTCAACGGGCATAAACAAACCACCTGGCAGAGTTAAGCGGATTTCACGTTTTAGTGAATCTGCTTCTTGCTCGGTCAAGCTTATTTGCTGACGCAGTTGAACAGCTTTGTCCCAGTCACCTGAGGCTGTAGCTTCGAAAAATGGGACAAGTAATGACGCGCAGTCGTATACTTTGTCTATATGCTCTTGGAGAGGCTTAATTGGCGATTTTGCAAACACGCCCAAAATAGAGTTTACTGGCATTGCCGTTTACCTATTTAG
Organism: Shewanella sp. GutCb; assembly: GCF_002836135.1. Lineage (NCBI taxonomy): Bacteria > Pseudomonadati > Pseudomonadota > Gammaproteobacteria > Alteromonadales > Shewanellaceae > Shewanella > Shewanella sp. GutCb. The sequence continues at coordinate 31,611 of NZ_PJBL01000001.1, forward strand.
GTTATTCCACTATTGGAAAAAGCGGGCGCATGTTAACCCAAGCGGCCGCGTAAGAAAACTGTGTTTTTGTAATTAACTAAACAGTTTTTTATTCTAACGAGTTATATCTTAACTGCAAAGCGAATCCTACGGCGTTTTTATTACAAAAATATTACACTGTGTCGAATTAATGACAGATTGATTAAATTTTGATTACAAGGCGAATAGTACACAGATGGAAGCAGAGATAGAACTCAAACTTTTCTTTAATGAAAATAAAAGAAAAACCCTTATAAACCTGTTGGATAGCATTCCTAATTCCGATAGTAAAGGCAGCGAAAAGTTAACTAATGGGTATTTTGAAACCCCTGACCTTACTTTGCGTCATTGGGACATGGGATTGCGGGTTCGCGGGATAAATACTCACCGAGAGCAAACAATTAAGACTGCTGGACAGGTTGTCGGTGGGATCCACTCTCGGCCTGAATTTAATGTCGATATAGATCACGATTTTCCAAAATTAAATTTATTCCCGAGTAAAATTTGGCCACAAGGCGCAGATCTTGAACAAGTGCAGTTACAGTTGCGTTGTTTGTTCAATACTGATTTTGAACGACAAAAATGGCATATTTTTGTTGATGATAGTTTGGTCGAAGTGGCGCTTGATATCGGTCATATTTGTGTTGATGACCGCTCTGAACCCATCTGTGAATTAGAGTTTGAATTACTTGCTGGTGATACTGCTGCCCTACTTGTTTTAGCAGGTATTGTTAGCAGAGAAGTACCGGTTCGATTAGGCAACGCGAGTAAAGCAAAAAGAGGCTATCAGTTAGCGGCTCAAGCAAGTCCGTTTAATTTGGAAGTGCTCGATTTTATAGCATTAAAGCCTGAACAAAACTTAAAACAAGTCGCCATAAACTTGCTCGAAGTTGGGCTAGAAAGATGGCAGCAGCTAGAAGCGATGATCCTTGATGTCGCGCAGAACCCCCATGAACTGCCAATGCTCTGTTATCGACTCAGAGCTTGTATTCGGTTGCTAAAAAGCACGCTGGCGCAATTTACCTTGTTAGGTGACTCTTTTGAAGAAGACTTTGGCTGTATTGAGCGTCGGCTTAACTTTATCGAAGAGTCGCTGAGTCTATTTTCTATTGTGGAGAAAAACGGCGCCCTTATCGCTAAGTTGTCGATGTCGGATGCCCTGGTAGATATAGCCAATGCTAAATTGCAGCAACTGAATATTTCTGCCCATTTCGACGCGCTGTTAGACGATATTTGTTATGGCCGACTGCAAGTACATCTTGTTGATCTGTTGATGCAAATAAGTGTTGGCAACGTTGTTATTGATAAAACACTCAGTTTGAAGCAATTTGCCGATGAGCTACAAGAAAAATCATGGCAAAAGATATTGGATGTTATGCCATTAAATAATGATTTAAGCAGTAGCGACTATCTTGCTGTCGCAAAGGCGTTAGATAACAGCATGTTTGTTGGTGTGGCATATGGTCAGCTTTATTCAAACAAATCACGTGATCAATTTAGGGCTCCTTGGCAAGACCTTGCGTTAGGTATTAGAACTTTAGCGGCTTATCGGCAGCTTAAGGTGATTAGTGAACTGGCGTATATTGATATTAGTGATTGGCTTGAAAATAAAGAGCTGAGTTTAGTGCAGGCAATGGAGCTTTCACGTCGTAGCGCAATGCAGAACGAACCGTACTGGCGTTAACGCTTTGGTGACACGTTTTTAATGATTGAGCCCGCCAATGTGCGGGCTTATTTTTTGGCGTCTCTCATCTCTAATTTTAACGCTTCTATCTCTTTAAGCAGCTGTTGTTGGTTGGCTTCCATGCGAGCAAGACTCATTTGCAGCTCTGAGCGGATCTCTTCACTGTGGCTCTCGAGTTTTTCGGCTTCGTCTGGGGCGACAAATACTGAGGCCATATAACCAGAAATAATACCAAAAAAGCTGACGCCACACACAATGACCATACCACCGATAATATGTCCAGCTGTGGTCACTGGGTAGTAGTCACCGTAACCGACAGTCGATATTGTGACTAAAGCCCACCAAATAGCATCTTCAGCAGTCTCAATATTAGCCCCTTCAACACCGCTCTCGACAATAAGTACCAAAACAGAGGCAAAGGTAAGAATCGTCACTAAAGCCACTAACAAGCTTGCCAGAGTGGCTTGGCGACGCTGTTTGACCATAGGGACAATTAGGGAACGGGTCATACGAATGAGTCTGACAACACGAAGGATCTGAAAAAGTCGTGCCATTCTCAGTGCTTCAATTGCTGGGATACTGGCAACTAGATCTATCCAATGATGCTTAAAGTAAGTTCTTTTACTCTCTGCTTTGAATAGGCCATAGAAAAAATTCGACATGAAGAGAAGACAAATACAGGTATCTATAAAGAACAGTAAGCGCCTAGTCTCGCCATCAAGGCCGCCAAATGTAAGCACGAGCACTACAACGACAGAGAGCAACGACAACAGCATCATCGCAAGCTGGAATGGTGTTGGCGGCGTTTCAGGTTGTATGATCCAGCGCTTTTCGTTAGTCATTTATCGATCCATCGTTCTTGCTGCACTTTCCCTAAACCGGGAAGCAAAATAAGTCTTCGGGGCGTTAGTCTTCGGCACTGAATTTAATGAGATCATCCAGTACGTGTTTTTTGATCTCTAACTGTTGCTCTGCTTTTAAGTTGTACCTTTCAGCGAGCTGGGCATAGTCTTCCGCGCTTAAGGATACGGTAAGGCGAGGGCGTTTAGGACGTTTAGTCACACTTAACCCGAGAATGTCTCTAATTTGATCTGAAGGACTGACACCGGCATCAAGCGCGGCTTTACGGATGGAATATTGAAATTTCTCATCCAAATCAAAGGCAATTTGAGTGGCCTTAGCGGCTTTTTGATTTTGCTGCCACTGTTCCGGCAACGGATTCTTTTGCTTGCTCATGCGTAAGATATTACCTATCCATAGAAACGGCTTTATAGGTTAATGCTATCACTCATAGCGCTAGAAATAAAAAAGGTTCTAACGTGAGTCACGTTAGAACCTTTAAATTATGCGCCAGGCCAATAGTCCCGGATGTCTGATAGAGGGCGGTAAAGTGTCAACATGACATCTGTTTCACCCCCATCATAGACTTCGATATCAATGGCCTTATCTTCATCGTCATCCAGTAATTGGTATGATTCAAAAGGATCGCCTGTAGGGCCATCGGCATCTTGAGGTGGCTTATTGCCCCGATAATCCTGACGGTGAAAGTAACCAAAACCTGCAAATGTGACCTGATGATATTGAGGTGACAACCACTGTTCAAATTCAGTTGCTAGCTCAGGTGACAATTCACTGGTGGTTAGCTCTGCTTTGCCAGGTTCTTCAAAAATAGCGCTAAATTGCTCTAGATTGAATAGCTGCTCGACTAAACCACGATTAACCTTTATCGACAACGCGAGGTAAGTTTCATCATCTTCATCTAAGCCGAGAAAGATGGTGTCACTTCCGTGCCCTTTTAGCACCCATTCCGTTTGCTGTTTGCGCTCATACTCATAAGTATTAACCGCTTCAACTCTTAGCTGCTGCCCACGTAATTGTGGTGGCAGCGCAAAGCTATCATCAAGGGAGATCATATCCCCCTTATCTAGCTTTGATGGGTGGTCGAGTTGACGTTTAGGTTCCTCTTTCTTGCCAAATAGGCCACTTAGAAATCCCACGTCATACTCCTTTAGCCTTTACGGGCTTTAATGCGATCAAGTACAGCGTTAGCGTTAGACTTCTGCTCACCAATACCTGCTTCCGCTAGCTTATCATGCAGCGCTTTGTCGTTGTTTTCTTCCGCTAGCGTCTCAGATGCCTTAAGGCGATCATCAAATGACTGCTGACGAGCTTTGATGCGCTCTAGCGAATCTTTAGCGTTAAGTAACTTTGAGTTACTGCCCGCAAACGAATCGGTAATTGTTGCAGTCGCTTTTTGTACGCTTTCTGTCGTCTTTACCATCGTCAGTTGGCGTTGGTAATCAGTGACTTGACGTTCAGTTTTACGTACTAGCTCTTTTAGGCGAGTCGCATGTGCGCTGAAGCTTTCGTTGGCAGATTGCTGGTCATTAAGTTCTTGATCCAGTTCAGCGATTTTCTCAGCAACTTCTAGTGCTAATGCTTCGTTACCTTTTTCAAGTGCTTGTGCTACGTAACCTTCATGTTCAGCAACTGCACGCTTAAGGCGGTCAACTTCACGGCTGGCTTGCATCTCTTTTGCCATCACTTCAGTTAAGTCGCGTTTAGCTTTAGTCAGATGTTTCGCTGCATCACGGATCTCTTGTTCAAAAATACGTGTTGAGTTTGCGTCTACAATACCTTGGCCAACTTCAGTTGCGCCACCGCGAAAAGCAGTAAGAATCTTGTTTAGAATGCCCATAATGTGGCTCCTTTATTTAAGGTAATCGGCGAGTTCGTCGATTACTTCGAGACAGTTGTCAGATAGAACAGATAGTTCTTGTTCTATCTCTTCGATGCTTGATTGTACTGATAGTGCGCCGTATACCACATACTTGTCATCAATCTTGGCGAACGATGAAAGTGGCATTGGAATGTTGAGTTCTAACATGGTCTCAAACATCTCACTACGACGCTCTTGATTCACTTCATCCTCGCCCCATAAATAGCTGATGCAAAGGATCTGGTTGTCCGTAACCGATAAGAACACCGGGATCTCTTCTCGGCCAACGATGTTAACCTGCAAGACTTCCACGTCGCCATCAATTGGATAACAATCAAATTGAAAGCCAGTATGGCCATTGTCGCCAAGTTCATTTAGATGGTTGGCAATGTTGTGGATATTCATATTTGTCCTTATTGACATATTATGTCTGCGATTAAAGATAACATCAGGACATAATATGTCAAGTGCTATCTTTGCGGTGTAAAAAATAAGCTTTACTGATTTTCTAACCAAGCTTGCTGGTGGTACTGGTATAACTGACTCGAACCCAAGGTATTTGGTTTGATAGCTTGTTTATCGATATAAAAATTACCCGGGAATGCAAAAGCGGCATGCATTAATTCTGGCGTAAACCAAGCATCATCTATGGGTAATTGCTGTATTTCATCTAGTCTAGATTTGGCACTTTTGCCACTTAATGTCGCAATAGTCCAACCCCATTCGCCAAAACTGGGCACATTATGGTGGTATTGATCCACCGTAAAGCCAGCTAACTCCAAAGTATTACCCACTGAAATAAATGCTTTAGGCGCATGATACGGTGATGTTGACTGTATTGTTATGGCAGCATCCGCACTCATAAGTTCCTTTAGCTTCAGATAGAAAGTATCTGAATAAAGCTTGTTAAGATCGGGATGGCTTGGGTCGGGAAGGTCAACGATAATGGCATCGAATTTTTCCTCATTTTTAAGTAATTGGTCTACCCCATTGAAAGCATCGTCAAATATCAGTCTGACTCTAGGGTCATTCAGTGCATCTTTATTGAGTGCCATTAATGCTTTCGTTAGATGTGCAGGCATATCGGTGTTTGGCGTTTTGAATAGCTTTACCAGCTCTTTATCTAAGTCCATTAATGTGACCTGTTTAGGCTGCCACTTAAGCACTTGAGCAAGCCCTAAACCATCTCCACCGCCTATGATTAAAATTTTGTCATGACGCGCGCTGGCTGCAAGCGTAGGGTGGACTAAAAAGGAGTGATATATGTGTTCGTCGCTACTGGAAAACTGCAGGCGACCGTTAATATAGAGCGAGTGAACTGGGCCGAGTCCATTTCCTCTTAAGCGCTCAGTGAAAGTGAGTTGCTGAAAACGCGTTGCTTTAGCGTAAACCACATTGTCCTTGTAGAGTAAGTTATTAAAACTTTGCTCCCAAGAAGGGCCATGCAGTGCTAATAAGAGAAGTACACCTGTTGCAGCAATATGGCCGACCAGCAGCAGTTTTACATGGCGGATTTTAGTCCAAAAACGCCAAATAAATAGAAAGCCAGCGAGTAAATTAAAGCTGGCGGTTAACGACGCGGCTAACTGAATATCAATGGCAAGCATAAAGCCTACCCAGATGGCTGCGCCAATGCCTGCGCCGATATAATCAGCGCCATAGATAGTGCCCGCATTATGCATCAAGTGTTCGTCAGACAAAGCCTGGCGAACTCTAGCGATTAACGGGATCTCCATACCAATCATTAATCCAAGTAATACTCCCCAAAAATAAGGTAAGTACTCACTGAGTTTTTGTAAGGTTGCGATAAACCCGCCATTAGGGAGTTGATCGCTTGGAAGACCGAGTGTTTGAGCCACAATTAACGGTAGCTGTTGGCCAAAGCCAATAACACTAGCGGTGATCAAGATGGCTAACGAGCCACATAGCGCGACGCTGAGCTCAAGTACGGCAAAGCCGGTAAAGGCACAGCGAATTTTCCGCGCGGCAAAGGCACCAATACCCATGGATACGATCATCAGGCCGATCATGGTGTAAATAGCGGCTTCAAGCGCGCCGAGTATGCGGCCAGCATAGTGTGAGAGTAGATACTCATAGATTAAGCCGCAGCCAGCCAAAACGGCCATAATGCCTAGCAGTAATAGATCATCAAACCAGCCTAGTTTTGCCGGCTTTATTGTATTCGGATTTAAGGTGTCGCTGTGAGAGGTGTTTGGCATGGTGAGTCTATTGGTTTATCTATGGTATGAAAAAGGGAGCGATGATAACCGCTCCCATCTTTAGGCTTACATTAGGCCATTAACGCCGCGAGAATAAGCGCGATTGAAACACTGATTGCCATTTCAACAGCAGCAACACCAATGTTATTTTGCTTCTCTACTTCATCAAACAGATCAATGTTGGCGAGGACTAACTTTTTGACAATCTTTATCAAAATAGATAAGGACACCAGCATAATGACAGAGAACATTAACCAACCGAATAGATTGGCAACATAAGCTTCTGGATTGAAAATAATAAAGTGACTTGCCGCATTAAAACTAAATGCCATCGCTAGCATGTAGCCACTATGCCTAATAGCCAAAGCGATATGACCTTGAGCCAGTGCTGCTTGCATAGAAGCATTTTGATTACGGTCGGCATAGCGCTTGGCACGCACACGCGTCAGTACGACTAGCATGAGCTGCGAGATAGCAAAAGCACTAAATATAGCGATAAAGGTATAAACCGTAAGGTCTTCCGCCCACATCAGCACTGAGCGGATGATGATGGCGGTTGCAATGGCTGCAGTGGCATCAACAATGGCGACTGAGACATTACCTTTAATGATCAGGGCATTTTTATCAATCTCATTTAGTGCCACTTTGTCATGTAAAAATCGACCTAGTTTAATCAGTATCAGCCCAAATAATCCGTAAGCGGACATGCCAATAGCTTCGACTAGGTAGGATTCAGCTGCCTCTCCGGTGATGGCGCCAGTCAGCACAATACCTAATGCCGCAACCGCGCCAGCAGTGCTGATACCAAAAGCAAAGTTGTCGTTTTCAGCAAGCTCTTTACGACTATTTACCTTGATAGTCCAGCCTTGCAGGTAACGCATTAATGTCAGCAGTAACACAGCAATGGTTAGATCAATTGCCAAAATAATCAGTAGTTCTGGCGTGATGCCGTAGTGTTGAAAAAATGTCATGAAAGTCCCTTAATTATTTGCCTCGGCGAACACCGCGAGTAGTACGACTGCTTGAATTACGAAAGCTACTGTCTTTAGAGTAATTTGAGCGGAACTTGCTCTTGCTACTCGCAGTGCGTCCTGTTGAACTAGCTTTAGGCGTGCTGGTACTTTGTCTCGACAAGCTGGTAGAGCCCGTACGCGATTTGGCGTATGGACTATCAAACTTCTTACCTTGAGAACTAAATTGCTTTTTGGTGCGCTCAAAGGTTTGAGTTTGCGATCTGGCTTGTTTAGGCGAGGTATAACGATAACGGCCAACATCATTGTAATAGCTATAGTTACGACGGCTTGACCAGCGATCGTATCCGATAGGACCTCGGGTTAGATTCGAGAACATTGAGTACATGCCGTACCAAGCCCAAATTGACATCCCACTCGAGCCTGATTGCCAGTTGCCGTAAGACGGGTTGCCCACTAACTGGCTGCCAGCGCCAAAGTCTTCAGAGCCATTCGCCAAAGTAGCAGCTTCGCGACTGATGGAATTGACTCGGGCAAGCGCGCCATCAGACATATCTGCAACCACATTGAGTTGATCTGACAGCATGTCGTTATAAAGACTTGGGTCCATTGCCTGATATAGGTTTTCAACTTCGGCGAGTTGCTGATCGAGATCAACAAAATTCGCTGCATTCTGAGCTTCAGTTAACCTGCGGGTTAGCGAAGTAAACATCGGGCCTCGAGCTGTCGCATCAGTAGCGAGCTGATTAAGCAGTGGCACCAGATCAGGTTTTTGCTGAGATAAAATACGCGTATATTGCTGCAATAAATTGGCATTACGCACTTGGCCGTCATTGAGCATGGTGCTAAGCGTATCCAAGCGTTGCTGACTGAGCTGCTGGTACTTTGCTATTTGCTCTGGTCTATCATCACCGCATCCTGCGAGTGATAACGCCAATATAACGGTGAGAACACGAATTAGCATTCCTGCCATGCTTTCTCCAAAAATCAGTTAAGGTAAGCGCTAGTGATTAGCAGCGACTCGGGATTATATTCTCTTTTTAACTTGATATTTAAGCACATAAAATTAATCTTTCATGTGCTGAAATATTGAATTTGCTAGAGAAACAGCCTTGCTGTACTGCAATTACTACAGCTTTGGGTATAGTATTCTGTATTAAAGCACAAAAATACAATGATTGATGTTTCAAAGGGCTATAAGCACTTAATTGCTCATCTAGCCAACATCATTTAAAAAACTCAATCACATTTTTATAGCACTGTGGACATAATATGTCGATAGTAAGAATTGTTAGGGATTATTATGCGCGCGGCTTTACGGGGTAAAAAAGAAGTTTCCACTCAAATGGCTGCTAACGTTGAAAACTACTGGCAAAGATTCGTCGATACCTCTCCTGAGGCGCTAGCCTCCTTGTCGAATGAGCAGCAACAAGAGCTTAAGACCATCATGGCGTTAAGTGACTTTGTTGCTGCGCAACTATGTCGATACCCGCAATGGATAACAGCGCTATTTGAATCTCAGCTTAATGGCACTGACCGAAAGTCTTTCGCCAGCGATCTGCATGAATTGTTAAGTGCGGTGAATGACGAAGAGCAGATTAAGCAAATCTTGCGTCAATATCGTAACCGCCAAATGGTAGGTATCGCCTGGCGAGATTTTATGGGATACACCTCGCTGGAAGAATCTTTATTAGATCTATCAGTATTAGCTGAGGCATTGGTTATTGCGGGGCGTGATTGGCTATATCACGATATGTGCGCAACGCTGGGTACACCGACAAGCCCCGAAGGGGTGGCGCAAAAGCTATTGATCCTTGGCATGGGGAAGCTCGGTGGCCGTGAGCTAAACTTTTCGTCAGATATTGATCTGGTATTCACCTTTCCTGAACACGGTGAAACGATTGGCGGACGACGCTCAATTGACAATCAACAGTTTTTTATCCGTATGGGACAACGTTTAGTTAATCTGTTGCATCAAGTGACGGTTGACGGCTTTGTTTATCGGGTCGATATGCGTTTGCGTCCCTATGGCGAAAGCGGACCTTTAGTGGTTAGTTTCAGTGGCCTTGAAGACTATTACCAAGAGCAAGGTCGGGATTGGGAGCGTTACGCGATGGTAAAAGCGCGTGCGTTAGGCCCCTGGACGGCCGACTCCGATGAACTGCATGATTTATTGAGACCGTTTGTATATCGCCGTTATCTTGATTTTTCTGCCATTGAATCACTGCGAAAAATGAAAGGCCTTATCACTCAAGAGGTGCGACGTAGAAAGCTAACTGACAATATAAAACTGGGTGCTGGTGGCATTCGCGAAGTGGAGTTTGTGGTACAAAGTTTTCAGCTTATTCGCGGGGGGCGAGAGCCTTCATTAAGGCAGCAAAGCTTATTCGCCGCTATTGAGACGCTATATCAGCTTGGGCAAATTGAGTATCTCGCGCTTGATGAACTTAAGCAAAGCTATCTAATGTTGCGCCGAGTCGAAAATTTACTGCAAGCCATTAATGATGAGCAGACTCAAACCCTGCCGGTTAAAGAATTGGATTGGGACCGTTTATGTTGGGCCTTAAATGCCGATAATGAGATGGATCTAAGGCAACAAATTGAAGGTGCAATGGCCTGTATTCATCGTCATTTCAAAGAGACTGTTGGTGGTGATAATCAAGATGACAAAAGTGAAACTTGGTCGCAGCAATTATGGGATGCGCAGGAGGAAGAAACCGCATTCGCGATTTTAGATGAACAAGAGGTTGAGTTGCAATTGTGGCCCATGTTAAAGCGTTGGCACGACACGGTAGTGCGTAGGACCATAGGGCCACGCGGCAGAGAAACACTCGACAAACTGATGCCAAGATTATTGTGTGACTTGTCGTTACATTCGCAACCCACTAAAGCATTTGAACCCGTCTCTAAAGTGCTAGATCAGATTTTAACTCGCACAACATACCTTGAGTTACTCTGTGAAAACCCAGGAGCGCGGCAACAACTCGTCAGTCTTTGCTGTGCCAGCCCATGGATTGCAGAGCAGTTAGCAAAATTTCCCATGTTACTTGATGAGCTTATTGATCCTGCGCAGCTCTACGATACCACTTCGCTTGATGATTATAGTAGTGAGCTAAGGCAATACCTGCTCCGTGTTCCTGAAGATGATATGGAGCAGCAGATGGAAGCGTTGCGACAATTTAAGTTATCACAACAGTTAAAAATTGCGGCGGCTGATGTCACGGGAGTCTTACCCGTGATGCAAGTGAGCGACCATCTTACTTTTCTAGCTGAGGCGATAATTGAACAAGTGGTGCAGCAAGCTTGGTTGCAGGTGAGCACTCGTCATGGGGTGCCCGAAGGCCTCAAGACTAATGAGATGGGCTTTGCGGTGATAGGTTACGGTAAGGCTGGTGGCTTAGAACTTGGCTATGGTTCTGATCTCGATTTAGTGTTCTTACATAATGCTAAGCAGGGTGGGCAAACCAATGGTGGTAGAGCGATTGATGTGGGTCACTTCTATTTAAAGCTGGCACAGCGGATATTGCACCTGTTTTCGACGCGCACGACATCGGGCGAGTTGTATGAAGTCGATATGCGCCTACGTCCCTCTGGAGCTTCGGGTTTACTGGTTAGCGAGATAGAGCACTTTGGCGATTATCAACGAAAAGAAGCGTGGACCTGGGAGCATCAAGCACTGGTAAGAGCCCGCTTTATGTTTGGAGATAATAGCTTATCGAGTCGTTTTAATGAGTTAAGATCTGAGGTGTTAGAGTCGAATCGTGATAATGCTGTACTGGCAAAAAATGTGCGGGATATGCGACTTAAAATGCGTGACCATCTGCTTAAGGTGGGTAAAGGCATGTTTGATCTTAAACAGAGTCCCGGTGGTATCGCCGATATCGAGTTTATTGCGCAATATCTTGTGCTTGCTAATGCCAGTGAGTATCCGTCGCTGTCTTTTTGGTCCGACAATGTGCGTATTTTTGAACAACTTGCAGAGCTTGAACTTATCCCTATCGCTAGCGCCCAATCGTTAACTCAGGCTTATTGTCATCTTCGTGACGAAAGCCATCGATTAACTTTGCAACAGGTAGCAACGACTTTACCCTTCAGCGAAGTGAAACAGCATGCTGAAAAAGTGCTAGAAATTTACCAAGGAATTCTTAATTAATAACATCAAAACACTGTATTAATAGCGCTAATTAAACAAAAAAAGACCAGACTTAGTCTGGTCTTTTTTTGATCGCAAATTGCACTGCAAAATAGAAAAAATCGCGATACGTATTGCTATTCATTGGATGGTCTTGAGTTATCTAACTGAAATTTAACTAATTATAAAGCTGGTTTGTTCTATGCATTACCTACATACACCGAGGAAATCTAAGCCTATGTAGGAGGCCTGACATGGATAGCCTAAAGCACATTTCAACATACTCCACTTTCAATGACAGCCTGACCCATCTCAGTTTATTTGATACGTCAGACTCGACACTGGATTCTGAACTCAATCCAGCACTCGATATAAAAGCAGCATCTGCAGAGATTAAGTTTCCTAGACAGTTCCCATTAACGTGGCTGATTTTGCTGTGTTGCCTCCTTTTTGTTAATGAAGCTACAGCGAATGAGCGCCCAACAACATCCTTGCTCAATGTTGAGCACTCAGCCGTGTTAGTCATTGTTGACAACACAGTGCAAGATCTAGAGGGGTTATTGCAGAACGTTAGGGGAGAGGTGCACTTATTGATCCTTGACGAGGGCCAAGAGCCATTTGCTCAAATCAATCAAGCTATCGCTAACGAGCCGAGTTATATTGGGGTGGTTATGGTGGCTTCTGCGGCCAGTGATGCAATTTATTTAGGCGGGCGTTGGATTGATAAGCAGTATCTGGTTAATCACCGCGTCAGCGTGAGCCAGTTTGGGGCTCACTTTAGCGCAAGCAGTCAGTTTATGATTTTGACCAACGACAGTATTGCCAACCCAAAAGGTGATCAACTATTACACTTGATTACGCGCCTGACTCAGCTGGATATTAGTGCCTATGGTGACACTGAACACCACTATCTGTCTTCACGTCATACTGTACGCTTTTTTTAGTTAAATCAGTCTGTAACAAGGATACGTTTTGTATCATGTTTTACTTTTCATTAACGAGGGTTTGATCGTTTTGCTGCTACTATACACACCAATATAACCTGCAGTTGTTTAAAGGACTATTTGATGACATACGTCAGCGGTGTAAGCAGTAATTTGGCTAATAACTTAGATGCTCTCGCGAGCGTTAACAGCCGATTGTCGGCCGCAAATATGACCGAAACGACCAAGCAACCGCGAGTGGAGCCTGCGGCTCAATCGAATGCACCTGATACATCAGTGACGCTTTCAGAGGCGGCGAAAGACAAGCTAATGCTTGAGCAACAAACGGCTGCTACAGCGGATACTGATGAGATAACCGATTTAAAGTCTTTTGCTTTTGGAGCGTTAGGCTTAGATCATCCAGATCAAGTAGAAGATAAGGAAGACTCTTCGTACACTGTAGGCCAATATGTAAAAGCCGCTGCGACGATCGGTGGCATGATTGCGATGTTTGTTTAAGCTCGCGTTTGTCGTACATGATTCTGTCATATAGCACTCTGATATCCACATTTGAAAGCTATATGTTTAACCCTATGCTTTAGAACGGGTAATGACCGTCCTCATCTCTTATTTATTTAGCTGCATCATATCCTGATAGTATTCGCTAACACGCACAGCTTCAACTGAGCATTAGCCATTTTTGGTTGTTCTTCGTGGCGGTGTTGATGCTCGTTTTAATGCGTTCAACAACCGCTATAATCTGTAATGGAAAGTGCTGGAAAACCTGCCAATATAAGCTTTAAATTTCCTATAGGCTTTTAATCTAGATATTTCCCCGGCTACTTTAGCCACTCATCGTCATTGTAAATGATAAACTTGCCCCCGTTTAACTGCATTTGATGAGACTCTTATGAAATCAGAATTGTATTCAAAATATGCTGAGCAATATGATGCAGCAATACAAGACAATATTCACAATGCGTGTTTAGAACGGCCGTCCTTACAAGCGTTACTTGATGACCTTTCAGGGCTCGATGTCGTTGACTTGGGTTGTGGTACAGGAATTTATGCGCAGTATTTTATCGCTCAAGGGGTTAGGTCACTTACCTGCGTCGATGTGTCTGAATCTATGGTTGAGATAGTGCGTGCCAAGTTAGGAGAACGAGTCACCGCTTACGTACAAGATTTATCATTAGGGTTGCCGCAGCAAAAGTCTGCCAGTGCCGATGTTATTGTGTGTCCACTAGTACTGCACTATGTTGAAGATTTAACCGTTGTTTTTAAAGAGATCCACCGGGTCTTAAAGCCAGCTGGCTATATGGTCTTTTCAACTCATCATCCCTTTGCTGATTTTGAATGTTCGCAATCTGGCAATTATTTTGAACGAGAGTTAGTTAAGCAAGAGTGGAATACCATAGGTAAGCCTGTTGCGGTGAGCTTTTACCGTCGCTCACTCACTGAGATCAGCGATGCGATAACATCCAACGGCTTAGTCATTAGCCAAATCTGCGAAGGGAAAGTGTTAGAAAAAGTCAAAGGCATTTCCGCCGTTACTTATCAAAAGCTCAGCAATCGACCCAACTTCATCTTTATTAAGTGCCATCCATCGCGATAATCACTGTTTATGTAACAATTGAATAACAAATAAAAGGGGTGTTATGGTAGGCCTCCAAGGCTGGTGAACCTACCTTTTGAAGGTACTACAACAGGCCATATGGCTTGTTTGTAGCTTAAAGCATTTGTCTGCTATGAGGTTCAATCGTCATCAAAAGGGAGTTTGTTATGAAACGTTTGGTTGTTATCGCATTAAGTTTATTGGTTGTCTGTTCAATACAAGCACAGAGCAACCAAAGTGAGATGGAGCAGATTGCTCAAAACTATTTCGAGGTGATGGTTGCGTCACAAGCGCCTGATGCCACAGAAAAAGAGTTAGAAAATTACCTAGCTCTGCTGACGGATGACGTTGGCCATCAACATCTTCCTTATGAAACAGACGACTCTCGTTCAGCTGATGGTAAGCAAAGTATGCGCAAAGGAATGACATTCTACCTTGGGGCGCATACTGAATATAAAGCTGAACTGCTTAACCTATTTACCTTTAATGACAGCGCAATAGCGATCCGCTACAGCCATAGTGCGAAAGGGATCCACCCACAAAGTAATCAAGCGATCACATATACATCAACCATGATGGAAGTGTTAGAGATTGAACATGGCAAAGTGGCTGTAATACGTAAATATCATGAGTAGGCCTTAACACTATGGCGTAATTTTCTGGATTGTTGTTATTGCAGCAATAGAAACGGTCGCGTAAATACACCGGGTTAATCAGTAATGGTTCAATTAAAGATTGGAGAAATACATGATGGTGAGTGGACAATTTTCAATAGCGTTTACACCTGCAACTGATGACGTTATTGATGCTGGACGAATGTCGTTTACTAAAACATTTGAAGGCGACATAAGCGGTGTTAGCCAAGGGCAAATGCTAAGTAAGCGTACCTCTGTCGCTAACTCCGCGGCTTATGTGGCCATGGAGTCCTTCTCGGGTGTTATTAACGGTCTCAAGGGAGAGGTCTCATTTCATCATACTGGGGTGATGAATCGAGGGGCTGATACTTTGTCAGTTTTAGTGGTACCTGATTCTGGAACGGGTGAGTTAACGGGAATTTCAGGCTCTATGACGATAAAAATAGAAGCTGGAGTGCACCATTATCATTTTGATTATGTCATTAACGCTTAACGCCCAGTAAACAGGCTTTGTACGGTAAGGAACAACGATTGGCTAAGGTTATTTTATCGGGTTATATCTTGGTGGCTATATCCGAGTTAGCGACGGTAAAAGATGCGCTATTGCAGCATACAGAGCTAACAAAGCAGGAACTCGGCTGCTTGATATTTGAAGTGACCCAAGATAGTCAGGATAGCTGTCGTTTTAATGTCTATGAGGAGTTTGTTGATCATGCTTCATTTGCTGCTCATCAATCTAGAGTCGCAAATTCAACGTGGGGCGAGGTGACGGTGAATGTAGAAAGGTATTATCAGATTAGTCCCCAGTAATATTCATAGCGGGCTATGAGCCGAGAACAATCCAGTAGTCTAGCTCTTTTTTAATCAGCTTTTACGACGGTTTGGTGGCTTAGGGGGTGTCGGCTGCTAGCTTAATCGTTCGTGTAAGCTAAGGATTGCATTTGGGTTAGTCGGCTTAAAGTGCGTCTAAATTCAAAGCTTAACGCTCCGCCAGTGTATAAATCTTCCATCGCGACATCAGCTTGGATATAGAGTGTTACGCCTTGGTCATATAACTCATCGACCAAGCTAATAAAACGCCTCGCAGGATCATCATTTACAGCATACGACAACTGTCGCTCACCCGTTTCGATGGCGATAACGCCATCTTCTGTGCCGCGTGCACGGATCCAGCTTCTTGGCTCACCGCCTAAAATAGGCACCTCTGATACCATGACGGTGTTAAAGCGCGTGGCTATTTCAATATAATCTAGCTGAGAACGTGGTCCATCGCATAGCGCATCAAAGCGAAACCAAGCGATGTTGTCGGTATACTCTATAGTATCAATCACTCTGCTGTGCACCACGAGTTTGGCAGCGCAAGGCTTTGCCGATGCTGTCATCGTGCTAAAGCGCTCTGCGAAGGCACGATGTTGGCTTTGCGCAGTGCCAGTGTGATTAATAAAATAGCGCTGTTGATAAACTGAGTGACGCAGCCTATGGTCAGCTTCACCGTTGAGATGAATTTCTTGAGTAAACTGATTCAATAAGTCGATAGTGGCTAAAAATCGTTGGCGTTGTAAGCCGTTTCGGTATAACTCATTAATGGGGATATTTGAGGTGGTGACCAGCGTCACCCCTTCATTAAACAAGGCTTCAAATAGCTTACCTAGGATCATCGCATCGCCAATGTCAGATACAAAGAACTCATCAAAACACAGTAGCTTACATTCGCCAGCAATCCGTTTAGCAATTCGGGCAAGCGGTTCTCTGTTACCGGATTCCGCCATCATCTCTTGATGAATTCGAGCCATAAAACGATGAAAGTGCAGCCGCAATTTCGGGGTATTTTCAATACTGTTATAAAAGAGGTCCATTAAAAACGTTTTGCCACGGCCGACATCCCCCCATAAATACAACCCGGTTAACGCTTGATGAGCTGGGCGACTTGAGTTTGAGGATGTGAGCGCAAGGTACAATGCCTCTAAGGCTTCAATCGCTTGGTATTGGCTCGGGTCATCGATAAATTCTGTGTGTGCTAGTTGCTGCTGGTAGCGCGCAAGTGGGCCAGCCTGTAATGATTCAAGCTCTATTTTTGGGTCTGCTGCTAGCGCGCTTAACAATGTCATCTAGGTCATCGTATCTTAATTAGAATTGCACGTATTATAACGACTCATTAGCAGACACTTCAATCAGCTGCCAGTCAGGAAGCTTCTGTTTAAGATCGGCATTGATTTTTTCTGCGTCGCCACGGATCACAATATAGGGTGGACGACTAAATACATCGGCGGCAATGGACTGCAGTTGCTCCGCGGTGAGCGCCTCGATTTTGTCGGCGAATGCTTGCTGGTATAAAGGTGAGTACCCAGAGGTGAGCTGCCTAATAGTATCAAGCTCTAGCGCCATGGGGTTATCTTGGCGCAGCAGTAATTTACTGGTGTTATAGGTTTTTACTGCGGTTAACTCTGCTTGACTGGGTGGACTCTCAGCGGCCAGTGCTAAGTGCTTGAGTACACCATCGATAAAGGCGCCAGTGTGCTCAAGTTTAGTACTGCCATAAAACTTGATAGAGCGCGAAAGAGGATTGTCATAACAGCGACCGTAAATACCGTAAGTTAAACCACGAACCTCACGTAAGTCGTAATATAATCGGCCCGAAAAACTGCGCCCTAACCAGCTTGCAAGTAACTGACAATCTTGAGCATTGCCACTTGCATCACTGGGTAATAATGCTTGATTTACCTGTGTGTCATTTAAGTCTCTAACCATTGGATAGCCTACTCTGATTTGAGTTTGTACACTGCCAGGGGCGTCAATAATGTAGATCGTTTTACTGCTATTGCCTAAAGGAACAACAGGCATGTTCTGCATTATCTGTGTGCTGGAATGATTATGGGTATCTTGGGTTATGTTGGTGGTGCTATTTAACGCCACTGCGCGGGAGAGTAATGCTTGTGGTGGCTTACCTTTAGCATTAGTTAGTCTTTGGTTAGCTAATACAGCCCAACTCGATTGAGATAATATCTGCTCTCTAACGTTATTAAGGCTATCAAGCGTTAAGCTATCGGCAAGTGAACTATCGTTGAGCGCTTGGTTATAGATATGTTCTTCGCCGAGAATGGTTCTCGCCCAGACGGTATTGATCTCTGCGCCACTAAAAGCATTGATATGTTTAGCGAGCTTTAATTGCCGCCTAACATTAGCAATGTCGATGTCATCAAAGCTGTGTGGGCGCCAAAAACTCATTAGCAGCTCAGTGGCCTCTGTGGGAAGTTGGTGGCAACTAATACCAATCGCGATACTGTGGAGTGACGGGCTAAACGTTAGGCTCTCGGCGCAACTCTGCGCTTGGCTCGCGACCAGCCAACGGCGCTTTTCTTCAAATGCTCTCATCAACACGTCTACATTTTTAAACGGCTGTCGAGCGCTATAAGCCACGAGAGTGAGGTGATCTAAACCTGATTTTGGATCGTTAACCCTAAATAACTGACTGCCGTTAGGCATTATTTGTTGTTGAATGCTCTGTGTTTGCTCAAAACGCATGGACTCAAGGCTCGGTGCCCCGTGAATGGGGTTAAACTTTGGGAGACTGGTTGCAGCTGTCGCAGTAAAGTCTATTTGAGTCTGTTGGCAGCCCAGTAGGTATAGGCTTAAGTAAACCATTAAACTTACACTGGCAACTCTTATATAGATAATGCGTATCCGATGTTTCATCACATTACACTCTCTTCAAGATCGTCCGCTGTTCCCTTTGGCAACCACTCTAGAATCGTTTTGGCAGCACGTATGTGCCAAGGAGGGAGCAAGTCGAGCCGGACGCGTTTGTGCTTAAAATAATGCTCGCTTACGCGCTGTAGATCCGCAGCCGTGACAGCATTTATTCGCTGCCATTGGGCTGTTAATGGTGCTGAACTATCCTGCGGTAGCGTCGCTGAAAGGGTTCGAGCCAGTACCGATGGGCTATCTAATATTGAGAGCTTTTTATCTAGCCATATCTGCTTTAGTTGGCAAAGTTGTTGCGCAGGTATGGGTTCTACAGTTACCGATCCAATTAACTTTTCAACGTTCTCGGTTAAGGTATCGAGTGAAGTGCGGGCTCGGGGGACTAATACCAGATTGGTCACGCCATGATGCTGCATTTTGAGTGGAATTGAATAACTAAGGAGTTGGTCGGGATCGCTGAGACTGGTGCGTTCAATCAAGCTACTTTTATTTTGAAACAGGTACGCTTCGAGTAACGCCAGTGCAGCGGCATCTGGCGAATCAGTTCCTGCTGTATGCCAAGCGAGTAACACCGCTGGCCACGGGCCGCGTTCATCAACTATTTCACCGTGAACCGCCTTTGTGTCAATGATGAGATCTGACATGGCGACTTTAGCGGCAAGCGGCTGTTGCCAGCTGGCAAAACTATTATCTATCCAGGTATTGGTGTTTGCGGGGAGGTTACCCACTAAGCTTAACTGCATTGCATCGGGGCGATAAAAACGCTGATGAAACTGATTGAGCGATTCAGGTGTCGCAGCTTTTACGTCAGCAATGCTACCAATAACCGCATGTCCATAGGGCGTACCTTGAACTTGTGCTAGCAAAAACTCCATTGCTTTACGCACATAAGGTTGGTTATCAATGCTGGTGGCCATCTCCTCGAGCACTGCGCCTTGCTGGTTAGCAACGGTGGCAGGCGTTAGTGCTGGATACCTAAAACGATCGGCTTCTAACCATAAACTTAGCTCCAGTGCTGGGGCGGGAATGGTTAAGTAATAATTAGTGAAATCAAAAAAGGTACTGGCATTAAACTGGCCGCTGAGTTCACTCATAGTTTGAGTGTAACGGTCACCGGGGGCATGCTGACTGCCTTTAAAGAGCATATGCTCAAACAGGTGCGCATAACCCGTTTGCCCCTTGATTTCGTTTCGAGAGCCAACATCAAACTGGCTGGCGATTGAAATTGATGATGAGTCAGCGATCGCTAAGGTTCTCACCTGTAAGCCGTTGCTTAATTGACGATACTGAATACGCTTTTCGGTTTGATAAAGCGGAGCTGCTTGGGTGGTTAGATCGCAACTGTGCTCAATGGCAGTTAAAGGTTGTTGCTCTGCAGCAATAGCGCTGTTTGAGATAAAACCTACGGCAAAAAATAGGCCGATGAAAAGGTGTTTATTTGCCGATTTTCTCAATGTGCTTCATCCTTTTGCAACGTAACATAACCCATTAAAGCAACGGCGGATTTATCTCTTACACTCATTTATAGCAGTTATTGTCATTAACCCCAATGGGCATTTTGATGTGGTTTAACTTATTATTTTATCCCAATGCGTTTAGCGAGTCGGTGGAGGTTGCCAGAGTCGAGTGCAAGGGATCTCGCTGTTGCCGCCCAGTTACCTTCGTTTTCAGTTAATACTTGCTGAATATACTGTGATTGAAAAGTTGCGGTAGCTTGCTTTAACGTTTGATGGCTGGGGTGCGCAGTATGGCTAGGGACTATTTTAGTGTTAGTGACGCTGGTTTGCGGCTCCACATGGAAGTCAAAATGTTGCTGCGAGATAAGGCAGCTGTCCGATGATGATTGGGCGCGAGATAGCACCGATGCTCGGTGCAGCACATGTTCTAACTCTCGGATGTTGCCGGGCCAGTCGTAGCCATTGAGAATGGCAAGGCTGCTTGCATCTAATCTAAGGCTTTTAAGGCCTAGTTTTTGGCGACAGCGTTCTACAAAAAAACCGCTTAATAAAGTGACATCACCATCACGTTCTCTTAGGGGCGGTACGACGATTGGGAATACACTGAGTCGGTGGTAAAGGTCGGCTCTAAAGCGTCCTGCAAGTACCTCCTTTTTAAGGTCTTTATTGGTTGCGGCAATGATTCTCACATCAACTTTCAAGCTCTTATCAGAACCTACTTTCTGTAGGTCGCCGTACTGCAATACTCTTAATAACTTGGCTTGTAACCCTAATGGCAGTTCGCCAATTTCATCTAAAAACAAGGTGCCGTTGTCAGCTTTTTCAAACTTGCCACTACGATGACTTATTGCACCGGTAAACGCGCCTTTAACATGACCAAATAGCTCACTCTCAGCAACGGATTCTGGCAACGCTGCGCAGTTTAAGTAGACGAGAGGCTGTTTTGCACGATGCGAAAGTTGATGCACCGATTTTGCCACCAACTCTTTACCTGTACCTGTTTCCCCTAAAATAAGCACGTTTAGATCGGTATTCGCGACCACGTTAAGCTCATTTTTAAGTGAATTTATCGCCATTGAGTGGCCTATCATTTCTACACGAGTATCAGCGTTAATACGGCTCGCAGAGGGTATTTCCTGTGACTGGACAGCCTGTTTCTCGAGTTTATCGATCATCAAGGCATTGTTAAGCGAAGCTGCCGCAAGCGCACTGAGTGTGCGCAGCTCATTGTCACTAAAATCGTTAAATTGCTTAGGGTCAAAACCGTCGATGGTGACAGCGCCAATCAGGTCGCCATTAGCAAGCAAGGGGAGTCCGATGCAAGCGTGCACCACTAAGTTATCACCTTGGTGAGGGATCAGGCCATCGTAAGGATCAGGCAGTTCACTGTCAGCTGGAAAGCGCACGATATCGCCAGCGCGTGCAATGGCTTCGAGTCTTGGGTGTTCGCTGATAATAAATCGTCGCCCGAGTACATCTGGGCTGAGGCCATCAATTGCCAGAGGGTTAAATTGTTGTCCGGTAAATTGCAGTAGTGCGGCAGCGTCGCAATGCAAGGTTTGCCTTATGGTATCGAGTAAGCGCGAGAATCTATCATGATCAGAAAGCCCAGCAGTAATATCTAAGGCGATGCGGGTAAGATCAGTTTGGCTTAAAGACATAGAGAATTTCCATAAAGTATTACAACAAAACTCATACTTTCTGAGTGATGGGAGGTGTTTGTCTTTTTGACATTAATGCGAATGATGAACAGTGTCAAATGTACCGTGTATTAGATAAAGAAAAGGGCGCTACAAATAGCGCCCTTGAGTCTGTATCATTTAACGTTGTTAAGCGTTAGCTGATGCTTGACTGTCATCTAGTGCGCTCGCTGTTTTCTTCTTAACAATGGCTTTTTTGATAATATCAAAGAAGAAGTAGCCCATAAATAAGCCACCAAAGCCAAATAGAATATCACCAGGCATACGCATCCAAACCAGTGTTTCAACCAGTGGACTATGGATCACTTCTGGTGAACGAGCAAACCAGTAACCATTGTCGATAACGGCAAAGAACTGCACTATGCCAACGGGCAGTAGAGACATAAATACCATGGCGGCTAAGCCAATATTCATGGTCCAGAAGGCGCCTTTTAGAAGCTTCTCATTCCACTGCATTTGTCCTGTTAATCCACGTAAGCAGAATAACATCAGTCCCATACCTAGCATTCCATATACCCCCATGAACGCTGCGTGGGCGTGAGTTGCGGTAGTATTTAGACCTTGGATAAAGTACAACGCGATAGGTGGATTGATGAGGAAACCCAAGATCCCAGCGCCGACTAAGTTCCAAAATGCGGTTGCAACGAAAAACATAATCGCCCACTTGTAACGGATCATCCAAGGGCTTGCTGCACGTAAGCGATAACTTTCAACCGCTTCAAAACCAATCAGTGCCAGTGGTACCACTTCTAGAGCCGAGAAAATCGCGCCCCATGCAATCACTGAGGTTGGTGTACCGGTAAAGTACAAGTGATGCAAGGTGCCGATTAAACCACCTGTTAAGAAAATAACCGTGGTGAAGAGTACCGCTGCATTTGCGCTGCGAGCACGGATAAGTCCAAGGCGTACAAGCATTAAGGCGACCACAGAGGTAGCGAAGGTTTCGAAGAACCCCTCTACCCATAAGTGAACCACCCACCAGCGCCAGTATTCAGCAATCGCAAGGTTGGTATGCTTACCCATAAATAGGCCTGCACCATAGAATAAACCAATCGCTACACACGAGGCGTACAGTACCCAAATAACCGGGCGCATCTCGCCTTTAACTTTTAACGCAGGGCGCATTGCTGCTGTCACAAGGGCAAGCCAGATCAATAATCCTACCAGCAGTAATATCTGCCACACTCGGCCTAAATCGATATATTCATAACCTTGATGACCGAATAAGAAATTCATGTCTAGGTCAAAATACTGCTGAACACCAATCCATTCCCCTGCCATAGAGCCGAGCACAACTACCAGAAGTGCAACCCAAAGTACGTTTACACCGATGCGTTGGAACTTAGGTTCATAGCCCGATAATGCAGGGGCAATATAAAGACCTGTACCTAACCAAACCGTTGCAATCCAGAATACGGCAAGTTGTGTATGCCAAGTACGCGTGACGGAGTAAGGGAGAATTTCTGACAGTGGAATACCGTAAAAATTTTGCCCTTCAACCGCGTAGTGTGCGGTGATCCCTCCGAGTAATATTTGCAATAGAAACAAGCCTATCGCAGTAACGAAGTACTTCCCTACAGCGCGTTGTGATTTAGTGGGTTTAGTGAAGAAGAGTGGGTCTTGTTCGGCAGGCTTTGGCAAACTGTCATGTTTACAGCTCGCGTGATGCCAGACTAATGCACCGATACCCGCAATAAGAGTCACAAAACTTAAGATTGACCAAACCACGTTGTCTGATGTTGGCGTATTACCAATTTGTGGATCGAATGGCCAGTTATTGGTGTAGGTATAATCGGCATCTGGACGTTCTGTTATTGCAGCCCAAGCGCCCCAAAATAGAAAACCATTGAGCTTTTCACGGCGATCTAAGCTCGGAACGGTACCCTCTTTCATTGCATATTGTTCTCTAAGAGATGATAACTCTGGGTCATCACCAAATAGCGCTAAATAATGTTGCTCTACCTGTTTAATGGCTGCAATACGCGTGTCTGAAAGAGTGATATAGGTATCACCATTAGCTTGCTCAACAACCGTATTACGGCGAATATCTTCGCGCAAGCCTTGCTCTAGTCCTGCTTGTTGCTGGGTATTTAGTTGCGTAAACGGGATCTTGAAACGCTGCTTTGCGGTGATATCTAGCCAAGCCTGAGCTTCTTTATGTAACCAGTCTGCAGTCCAGTCTGGAGCAACATATGAACCATGTCCCCATATAGAACCCAGTTGATGCCCCCCCATAGAGCGCCAAACCAATTGTCCTTGTTCGATGTCATTTTGACTAAATAGTGTTTGTCCTTGGCTATCAACAAAAGCTGTCGGTATTGGCGGCTTTTCTCGATAGATTTCACTACCAATACTCAGTAGTACAGTAAATGAAGCAATTAGCACCAGTAGTAGTGCAATTGCCGTTAGTCTTTGTTTGCTCATAAGTCCTCTTAGCGCAACGGTATTATTATTCAGGCGTAGCTTGCTATAGCAGATAGCATGCCAATAGTTGAAGCTGCTGTTTTAAAAGGATATTGTTGTTTTTATTTATAGTAGCGATGTCATAAGGACAGCGCCTTAAGTGTCCTTATGACACCTAATTGTCTTTTTGACATTAGCGTGGCGTTCGAAAAGTAATCGACGTAGGAAATCGTGTGGAAATAAATACTTATCGGGCTGAGAATGTCGAGTATGGCTAAGCATGAGGACATTGGAGTATGAGAATGTAGAAAGGGCTACTTGTTGAACGAAAGTGAGCTAAACAAAGCCCTTTGCAAATGCTGCAAAGGGCTAGGGGGTTATTTATATAAGGACGGGTCTTCAGGTTTTGGGCGGGTCTTAAAACGTCGATGCAGCCACATATATTGACCTTTATTACGGCAAATAATGTCTTCAATAATTCGATTACCCCGCTTGGCATCTTCAATCTCGTTTTCGCCTGGAAAGTCTTCTAACGGCGCTTGGACTTCGATGTTATAGCCTGTGTCTGTACTGTTTCGTTCAACAAAAAAGGGCAGAACCTTGGCTTTACCCAGCCGTGCCAGTGTGGTGGCACCGGTAATGGTGGCGGCTTCTTTAACCGCGAAAAAAGGGATGAATGTGGCACTCGAACGACCAAAATCTTGATCGGCAGTGTACCAAATGACGTTGGGGGCTCTTAAGCTACGCACCATTTGGCGTAAATCTCTTTTGGGCACTAGCGCTTTATTAGATCGTAATCGACCTTTGACCTGCAGATACTCAATTACGGCATTATTATGCGGTCGGTAAACGCCCACTCCTGGCTGGAACTGGCCAAAGATACGAGCACCCATCTCTAAAGGCAGGCAGTGAACGGCGTACAGTATGACCCCTTGGCCACTGTTCAGGGTTTGCTCGACATGCTCTTGACCTTTAATACTCATATGTTGTTGAATTTTTTCATCCGACCACCACCATGCATTGATGGTATCGAAGATCGCTTTGCCTGTTTGTTCAAAGTTTTCGCGTAATAGCGTTTGCTGTTCTGCTTCGCCCATATCAGGAAAGCACAGCTGCAAATTACGCTTGGCAGTGTTAACCCGTTTGCGGGCAAACTTCATGGCAATTCTGCCAATAGCCGCGCCAATCTTCATTTGGAGAGGTAATGGCAACACTTGTGTTAAGCGCATCATCGCAACGCCTAGCCACAGGGGCCAGTACTTAGGATGATAAAGATGAGATGACAACTGGGCTTTTTCTACCACGGAAAACTCGAATACATTGAAAAATTACTCATTATTCTAACGCAAACTCACTCAAACTCACTCAAAATCATTAAAAATTAGGTACAATCATCAGTAAATTTGCAAAACACACGGCCATTATGAAGATTTCTCTGCCAGCATTTGAAAACGCCAAGGTACTCGTCGTTGGTGATGTAATGTTAGATCGCTACTGGGCGGGCACGACTGCGCGTATCTCTCCTGAAGCACCCGTCCCCGTTGTTAAAGTCGAACAGATTGAAGATCGACCTGGCGGCGCGGCGAATGTGGCGATTAACATTGCCACGCTAGGCGGCGCAGCGAGTCTTGCTGGCATCGTCGGTGTTGATGAAACGGCTGACGCATTGACCATTGGTGTGCAAGCATTCGGCGTTGAGCCTAATTGGCATCGAGTTGCTGGCAAGCCGACGATCACTAAACTACGAGTGATGTCGCGCAATCAGCAATTGCTGCGTTTGGATTTTGAAGAGAGTTACTCGAAAGTAGAAAGTGATGCGCTGCTAGCAAAAACCATTTCACAGTTAGACAATGTCGATGTGGCAGTGCTGTCTGATTACGCTAAAGGCGCCCTCGTTTCTCCTGAAGCCTTTATTCAATCGGCGAACGACAAAGGGGTCAAAGTGTTAGTGGATCCTAAAGGCAGTGATTTTGCTCGTTACCGTGGTGCTTATCTATTAACGCCAAACATGGGTGAATTTGAAGCGGTAGTGGGCAAGGTTGAATCAGAAGCAGACTTAGTCGCTAAAGCCCAGTCTTTGTTGTCGCAATTTGAGCTCAATGCCATGTTGGTAACGCGTTCAGAAAAAGGCATGACATTAATCACTAAAGATCAGCCTGAGCTGCATATCCCCACGGTTGCACGCGAGGTTTACGATGTGACGGGTGCGGGTGATACCGTTATTTCAGCGCTAGCGACAGCGATTGCCGCAGGCAGTGATTTACCACAAGCGTGCGCTATTGCTAATACGGCAGCAGGAATAGTGGTTGCCAAGTTAGGCACCTCAACGGTGACCAGAATTGAGTTAATCGAAGCGCTCTCTTTGAATCAAGGTGAATCAGGTTTCGGTGCAGTGAGTGAAGACCAGCTAATGTACGCGCTAGAGCAAGCTAAGCTGCGTGGTGAGCGTGTGGTCATGACCAATGGCTGCTTTGATATTTTACATGCTGGACACGTTAGTTACCTGCAACAGGCCAAAGCCCTAGGTGATCGATTAATCGTTGCTGTTAATAGCGACGCTTCAGTCAAACGCCTGAAAGGCGAAGGGCGTCCGGTAAACCCAGAAGACAGACGAATGGCAGTGTTAGCCGGTCTTGCTTCGGTTGATTGGGTGGTCCCTTTCAGTGAAGATACACCGCAACGCGTGATTGCTCGCTTGTTGCCTGATCTGCTGGTAAAAGGCGGCGATTACAAGGTTGAAGATATTGCGGGTGGCGAAGAGGTGATTGCTGCGGGGGGCAAGGTTAAAGTACTCGGCTTCGAAGAGGGTATTTCAACCACGGCGATTATTGAAAACATCATGGCTAATCGCTAGTGAAAGCCATGCGTAAAGATCAATAATGTTATCTAATTAATGCTGAACTCATTAGTTTTTAGCATCGCGCTGACAAGTGGCTTTATTTGGGATGATATCGGTTCTAAGAAAGCCCTTGTTTGCGAGCTTAAGCAGCTTGAAGTTTGCTTAAGTCAACTCCCTCCTTCTGCCAGAAAACAGTTACCTAACACTCAGCTGATACAAATGTCATTGGGCGCGCGCGCCGCGATGGTGTTACCTCTCAAGCATGTCGACGTCGCAGGCGTATTAGTAACCGACTTTAGCCAGCTTCCCCTCAAACGCAGTGTTAACTGGGGAGAAGGGGACTTTTCTTTGAGTCTTAATCGGCAGGATGAACTGACCTATTGGCATGAATTAGGCCACCTTCAAGCAATTGAAGCGCTTAAGACCATGAATGCTGAGATCTCCAGTCCTTTTCAACATGAGTGGTTAGCGGATATCTATCTGATTTGGCGTATCGCCAAAGAAACTAACAGCTTGAGCTTAGCGTGGCAGCAATATCATCGTCGTAACATTGATGTAATGGCAAATGTGGCATTTATGTCCCATTGGAGTGTGCCTATCATGTCGCAAGCTCTTGCGCGTTATAGCGCCAAAGAGCTCACCGCGTTCAACAGTTTTAATACATTTTTAGCTGACTTTTGGCCGACGATAGCACTGCCAACCGCTGATAGTTTAGCTGAATTTTCAAGCCTGATTCAGCGTACATTCGGTGCTGGGACAGTGCAACCACTGCCGGAATATATGTATTGGCGCAAACCCGCTTTAGGACATTATTTTAAGCCGACATTGATTAAGTTAATGGGACAGACTGATGCAGTGCAGTGGCTTGTAGATCAAAGTATGGATCAAGATGGTTCGAGTCTAAAGCCCAGACTGTAGGGGTTTGTAAGCAGGGTTCCTTTAAGGTAGAGGCTTACCTATTTCCCCTTGGGCAGAAGTGGTTTTTTTGAAGCATGTGGTTCCAATTGCCTGCTTTCGACGGCCTCAGCTGCACCTACACTGGGTTAGAAAAGCACAATCACTCGGCATTTAAGTTTGAAATAGAAAGTCTATTAAAGATATAGCTGTCCTGTCTTTTTGAGGCTAGATACCTCAGGCTACCCGATTAAATGCCGTCACCCCATAACTCATAGGTTAACTTAGTAGCAGAAATCTCTTTACAGCCACTTCGGTCAGTACCTGACCACAGTGGAGTAAAATCTGATAGACCTTGGGATTCAGCTTTTGATCTCAAAGGACCAATAGCTATAGATGCATAAGGAAACTCTGGGGCTTTACTCGCTATAAAATTTAACTCTTTCATTATTTTATTAGTAATGCCTCTCGCCAATCGACCTGAGAATATATTAGTTAAAGCGGTTACGCTGTTTTTTGATTTTATCGCTTGCCTGTGAATAGCACTTGTTTTTGCCTCATCGCATAACAAGTAAGAAGTTCCAACTTGAACTCCTGAAGCACCTAGCCTTATCATTTCTTTGATATCAGTGCTTGTAGCTATTCCACCTGCAGCAACAACTGGTACAGATAATTCATGTTTTAAGCAAGCTACAAGTTCTAACGTCGGAAGTTGAGTTGATGCGTCCGAAGTCATGAACATACCTCTATGACCTCCAGCTTGATAGCCCTGAGCAATGACAATGTCAGCTCCATTTTCCTCTAGCCACAGTCCTTCTTCCTTAGTCGTAGCTGAAGACATTACAACTGTTCCCCATGACTTTATTCTTGTTACAAGCTCTGCCGATGGAAGACCAAAATGAAAGCTAAGTATTGGTGGTTTATGGGGTTCTATTGCATCAGCAAGGTTTGCATCAAAAGGAACCCTCAAGCCAGAAATTTCGTTTAGAGGCTTGATCGAAAAAGATTCGTAGTACGGTGAAAGCTGTTCTTCCCATGCTTCAAGTGCCTGATTATTTGTCTCAGGCATTTTGTGACAAAAAAAGTTTAAGTTGTAAGTTTTATTTGAGTTTTTTTTGAAATTTATAATCTCGAATAAGACCTGATCTTTAGTCAACATCCCACAAGGAATAGAGCCAAGCCCACCAGAGTTTGATACTGCAGCAGCCAACTCCCAGTTTTGTACTCCAGCCATTGGAGCTTGAATTATTGGCTTTTCAATACCGAGGATACTGCATAGATTCATAATTATTCTTCCTGAATGCGATATGTTTTATTTAGGAATTTAACGCCCTGCTAATAAGTGAACCGAGTGCTGGCGGGCGATTTGCTCAGCAAATGGCATGACAGCCTTGGTGAATCTGAATTTAGCAGCTTGTTAATGGTCGCCATCACCAACTGACGAACCCATTTGGCTACTATCTTCTGAAGGGAAAACATTGGGCTGCTCTTGCGGGTTAAACCAAAAGATCCAATCCCACATTGACTTTACCGCTTCCTCTCGGCTACTAAGTTCCGGTTTCAGAACTGAACTAATCAGAAGAGCACCTACAAATGGTACTAACCAAGAGACAGCAAAAATCAAATAGACTTGGTTTTGTTCGAGTAAATCACTTTTGTAGGTCATATAAGATGTTCTGGCCGAAAAGTAGATCGCTAATAAAAAAACGGCTATGAAAAAATAGACCATCTATGACTCCATCCTTGAGAGTATTAACGCTTTTGTTGTGGGGCGGTGAAACGCAGCGAGGAACGAGCGAAGTTTAACCGCCCCAGCACCGCAGGTGCGTACACCAACTGTTTGTTAAGTGCTTTTAAGGAATACCAATATCCCAAAGCTGACTATTACTTAGTTTTTCGATCTTGCCAGCTTCGGATCTCTTGAGGCCTAAGCAATACACACTGCTACCAATAATATTTTTCGATTCTAATTGAAACACTATCAGCTCGTCTTTTTGATAAGACTCACTCCAAATTTTCTGTTCGTATGCCTTTCCAGAAATCATATATTCCGAGTTTTTTGGAATAACTGTTTCATTCAGATAATTATCTCTGAGAGCTTCAAGTTTTTGATAAATTTCCATGTCACTCATATGAACTTAACGCCTAAATAACAGGCTAAGTAATGGTTGGCTAAAATTGTGTAGCGAAGCGAAACGTAGCCAACTGTTACGTGTCCTTATTGATTTTCTTGTTATATCTCGTTTTATAAAGCCACTTGATATATATCTATTTCGAACCCACGAAATACAGAAGATTTAATAAATTGAAAGCCTGTTCTGTTTACGACTTTAACAGAGCTAACATTATCTGACTCTATTAGTGCGTGTACCGCGTTAAGATTTAAGGATTTTTTAGCAAAGTCTAAAACCCCATATGTTGACTCAACAGCATAACCTTTACCTTGTTGGTCAGTGGTAAGGCGATAGTTAATATGTATAACATCTTCGGAGTCCAACTTATGTTTATTAAGACCGCACACCCCAACAAACTCATCAGTAATAGAGTTAAAAATTGCCCAGTGCCCATAGCCATTTAAGTCATACTGTTTTTTGCAGTTAGCTATATAATCATGGATTTGTTCTTCTGTGTGAACACCTACAGTTGAGTATTGCATGACTACAGGATCAGCTAACACTTTTGATAGGTTTTTAGCATCCTCATTCGTAATTTGACGAATACATAACCTTTCAGTTTCAACAATAATCAACACAAACTCCTAGAGATATAACGCCCTGTTAAGGGGCAAAATTTAGTTGGCTAAAATGTTGAGGAACGAAAACAGCCAACTGAATTTTGTCCCTCTTGAACAGCTTGTTATGTGTAAATTTTTAACTGAACTTTGCCGTTTATAACTTCTAAGTTACCAAACTCACCAACAACCTTAAAGCCTTGATTTGTTTTAATTAACGAATCTATATTGCCATAATCAAATGAACCATTTATATCTTTGTTTGGATTAACGCTACTTTGTTCAGCAAGCCCTGAACATGAAGTAAAACCCGTAAATTGAATTTCACATTTACGGTAGCAAGTATATTCATCAGATTTTGGATTTAGATAATGAGGCGAATCAGGCCAAATGCTAGCCTCAATTTTGAATGTAATTTCAGTTGCATTTGAACTCCAGCCGAGAACAAACGAATCATTGAAATCTATACCTTTGAAAATATCCATATACTCGACGATATCCGTTTACACATAACATTTTAATATACGGCTTGCGCGTTTTGCCAAGCCATGTTGAGAAAGCGTGCACAGTAAAAAGCCTTAAAAGTTTATTAATAACAGCTTATTAAACACTTACGCTAAAAATTGTATCCAATACACCTAGGGAGAAAAGTGAGTCGCACACTTTGCTTTCCGGTTATCTGAACTTTTCATGAACGCACACTTACATCTTACTGAATTTATACAAGTTACTAACACTGCACAATAGTAAAGCGTGAATTGAATCTAAGAAAATGATCTGTTTCCACAATTAAGCCAATAATACTGTATGTCCAACCACACTTTCTTACTTAATCCAATGCTGCTGCGTCTATGCGATTTGAGCTCGTTTGTGATTACCGAGGGAGTGTGACGGAGTAATTACCGTGGGACTTTGTCGTTTTTCACTTTAAAGTCTAGTCCATCCGTATCACTTACTACGGTGTATTTGCTAATGCCTCTGAACGCTCGATCCGTAACACCTTAGTATTCAGTTTTTCTCTTACCCAGATGTTCCTAATTGTCGAGTGACTGATTGATATCTTGTGCCTTTTCATCATTTCACTACTTATAAAGATTTGGGTAAGAGAAGGTTTTTCTAATGTTAAGGCAATGACTTTATCCTCAGTATCCTGATCTATACGATTGGTATGACGAGGGATACCATACATCCGTTTTAGCGCTAGAGGCCCCTGAGTCTCAAGCAGACGTCGATTGTTGTAGATACTTTCCCTTGAGCAACCACTGATCCGAGCCGCTTCAGATAAGTTACCTAGCTCTTCTGCAAGCTTGATGGCATCAAGTTTTTTCTGAACCTCTTCTCCACATTCCGTGAGTTTGCACGATTCCTTTATTTCAGCGATAGAGAGCTTACGATCTGCAAAATAAGCGCTGAAATTACCATCTAACTGCTTCCGTATTTCAACTTTATGGTTCACGATTGAATGCCTTAAAGGAGAGTCGATCAAGTACATGGTGTTGTTATAACTGAAGGTATGATCACGACGGATTTTTCTGTATTCCTTTTGAACGCAGATAGCATCAAGGTTGATGTGCTCAGGGACGGGTTTGAATTCCGAACGGATATTCTTTGCATGGACGGTGAGTTTTTTCAACCAGTAGTCTGGAATAAAGATGCTTTGAAGATAATCATTAGCGCTGTCCATGTCCATTATCTCTGCCAGACGAAGTTCAGGAACTAAGCGATCTTGGAAGGTATCGAATGCGCGCTCAACCCGACCTTTACCTTGAGGTGAATTGGCAAAGATTATCTCTATTCCAAGCTCTTCACACGCCCTTTGCATTTGTGAGAAGTTACAACGCTTAGGACCACCAAAGATCCCTGCTCTATCAACGTATAGCGTCTTAAACAGTCCTCGCTTCTCGATATAAGCTTTCATGACTTTCATGCAACCTTCGGTAGTCTCGGACGGAAAAAACTCAGCATGGATATCACTGGTCGCATCATCGATAATAGCGATTAAACAAGATTTATTATGACCGAACCACTGGTGCGGACTGCCATCCATTTGCAGCATTAATCCCGATGATTCCATCCGTTCACGCCTTCTTCTCACTTTCGAACGACGATGTTTCGCCCGTTTCACATGGTGAATAGCATGAGCCCAGGATCGCAGCGTCTCACGCTTAACTTGAATGCCTTCTCTAAACCTTAAAATGTCAGCTAGGTGTAATAGGTTGAAGTCATAGTACTTCTCTTTAATGAGTGACTGAACTTGTCTTTTTAATGAGTCGGGGATCTTATTAGTTGGCGTTTTCCCCGTGTTACCGTGGACAACAAAACGAATGCCATCTTTTTTATATCGACTGAGATAGCGTTCAATGGTTCGACTGGATTTATTGAGCAGTTTTGAGGCGTTAAGAATGCTGATTTTACCTTGAGCAACCTTAGCAATCACATCAACAGTGAGTTGGGATTGGGAATTCATCATGATCATCCTTAGTAACCTCTAAAAAGTACACAGTGCTACTCAGAGGATTACTGAAAATTTAGATCCGTCAATTTCCCTTGGTAATTATAGAAACGACAAAGTCGCTTGGTAGTTAAGGTACGACAAAGTCCCTTGGTGTTCACAGCGATTTGAGCTCGTTTCTGACTCGTTATGGGACAGAAATGCGTTAGAGCAAAGAGTCTAAAAATGGGGAGTGGGATTATAAAATCTATGGTGTTCAGATACCGTTTACACTGATCCCACATTTCTTATTTTTGCTCTGAAACTTTACAATCCAAAATTATCTTTAATACCTGCTTATACTCAGCTCTTTCGGGTTCATTTTGTATAGCTAAATTAATATTAGATAAAGCTTCACTATCCTGATTATTAGCAAATAGTGCTGTAGCTAACATACAGCGAGCCTGTGATAAGCTTGGTGTTATTTGAACAGCTTGTTCTAAATGCTCGATTGCTTCCTTGTACTTTTTTCTCGATAGGAAGTAATTTCCCAAAGCATGATGAACAAAATCTAGATTTGGTTCTAGATCATTAGCTTTAATGTAAGCTTGGTAGGCTTCATCTTCTTTTCCAAGTGTTGAAAGAATTATGGCTTTTCCTGCGTAAAAACTTGATTTTTCAGAACTAAAACTCTCAGCCTTATTAAAAAATTCTAACGCTTTCTCTGACTGTCCTTTTCTAAATAGCGTTAACCCAAGGTTCTGGTAGTAAGGGCTTGGAAATGGATCTAATTTAGTTGCCTTAATATATGATTTTTCAGCTTCTTCAATATTCCCTTTTTTGGCCAACACATTACCTAAATTAAAATGATATACAGGTTCATCAGGAGAGTGTCTAAGTGCCTTCCTAATGTTCTCTTCAGCTTCATGTAGTCTTCCTGCTTCAAGCATCAACATAGATAATGAGCTATATGCTTCAGCTGATTCTGGACTTAAAGTAATCGCAAACTTGTAATCACATTCTGCTTGTTTTGGCTTTTTAAGGCCTGTTTTAACATGCCCTCTCATAATATAAGATCTATAACTTGTAGGATCTAATGTGATGCAATCTTCTATAAGCCGTTGTGCTTTGTGTAATGTTTCAAGAGTTGAAAAGGATTGAAGCGCCTCAGTCTTTATATCTGCTCCCATAAGATAGAATGCTTCATACAACTTGTTGTCAATTTCTAGCTTTAAACGCTTTTCTTTCAAAGCCGAATCATCAGTTGCTATTTTTAATGTCTTACGATTAGACCTGTAAGATAATATTAACGAGGCAAAAGAAACCAACAGAGCTAAAACTGCAATCTGCGAATCGCTTTGTAAGCCAACTAGCTCCCAAATGGCTTTCGTGTAAAGGATTATATTGTCAGACATTTCAAGAGATTCAATGCAAATAGTACAGAGATAATACATTTATTTTTAAGCTTGAGCTAGACACACAATAGATTAGAAAATATAAGTCTATACTGGAGGTTATTCAGTAACCTAACTTCTCTCGCTAGCACATAAAGGGGCAGAAACCATTTAGTTAGGCTCATTTCTGAGATAACGTCATGGGTCGTGCTCACGATTAATTGAGGAGCGGCGATCTTTAATGATGCTCAAGTGTTCAAATAGGGACATGGGGTAGGCCAGAAGAATAACATACCCGATCAGATCGTACTTAGTGAGAAAAGTTCCCCAGCATTAACATAGTATGAGCCCGCCCTGACTCGGTGGAAGAGGGATGAGCTTATAGAAATTGCTGCTTGGATATAGTGAAGGAATAGATATCTCTCCGCATATTTATTAGCGGAGAGGTTAATCAATATGTGTTAATTAGTTAGGGCTTTTACAAAGGTTATCTTTACCGCTACTACAAACTACTATTGTTACGGTTCCCCTTGGGACTATTTTACTTGAAGATCCCCGAACAGTTAAGCCATATGAGCTCATAGCCGCGTGAAATACTGACCATGAAGCCTGTGATATTCCTGAAAAATTATAACTTTTTTCAGAAAAAGGATTTGATTTTGTAAAATCAACTGAATTTCCATTTTTATCAACTAATTTAATGAATTTGAAATGTGCTTCATCATCCATGTCATAAAAATCAAGGGTGGCGTAGGCTTTTACACCATCAGAAAAAAGAAAGACTAATGCCGGCATCTCAAATTTTATTCCTGTGGAAATCATTTTTGAAGCGGAGGCACCAACAACTACTGCTTTTTCGAGAATGCTTTTTCTTAGAGGCATTTGATTAAAATAGTTAGTGACTTTGGTCTTTACGTAACCTGCGCCAATGATCTCATATCCACTTTCTACAACTGTCGAAGGTATTTCTATTGAACGTTGAGAATAATATTTCCTAGCATCATTTATCGAGTCCGCTAAATCAGTAAATAGATTTAATTCTTCATTTGTGATTGATGCCGATATCGTTGAATAGTCATATATCTTGCGGCATATCTGGAGTTTCCCACCTCTTCCATCAGGTTCGTTGTCATATTCGCATTCTACATGTGAAGATTTTGAAACTCTAAATTTTTTCAACTCATAGTTTTCGAAATTCATGATATTGATGGATAAAGTTCGATTTAAAACAGCGTTTTTTCTTGCGGCTGTATAAAATTGCGTCTCAGTTTGGCAAGTTGCACATTCAGCATGAATGGGGTCAATTGCTAGCGCGGGCAATGAAACGGTAGATGAAAATAAAAGACCAAGAATTACTGCTTTTTTTAGTGTCATTATAATATCCTTATTACATGAAAATCCCTATATAGGGGACTATGAATACCTATTTTTATAGGAAAAGTAAAGGGATATAACCTGTTGGCTTGGTTTTATATCGAAAAACTTATTAAATTTTCTTAAAAAGTATTATTACCCCCTTATTGGGGTTTTGCGCCCACCCCCTCGAAATCGGTATTAGGAACATGATCTTGTCAAGTTAGGGTCAAAGAGCACTGGGGTTGCAGTGTAAATAATTAATATATCAACCCTAACATTACACTTTTGTAGGTTCAAACTTACGTTAATTTAAAGTTAGACCTTAACGTTACAAATTGATTAAAAAATATAGGTATCAGTAATTAATAAAAAATTAAGGTTAATTTTGGGGTTTGGGTGCAAAAAACATTTATCAGCTTTTAAGAGAATCGAAGTGTAAAATTGAAAATTATTTATTCTCTCCGCAAACAGGGGCTAAGTATAAAAGCGATAAAAAACGTTGATCCAATATGGAAACTGACTTAAACCAGTGTCTACTAAACTCATTAAGAATGAATAAACTAAGTTTATTTAAACCGATCGCTTAAATCTTTAGATTAGTAGTAAGATAAACTGAATAAGTTGATCGTATTTAAAAACCTTCATAGTTAATTTATATTTTTTAATGATTTATGCACCATGAGTTGACGTCCCCCCACCCCATTTTGTACTTAGACCCAGGTTACGAGAAAACTGGTAGCAAATCATTGCTATTGATGGACTAATCTTACGTGAAGCCGCAATTCATCAGGGTAAAAAAAACGCACTTCATCTGTTTTAAGCATTTGAGACTTAACAAGGTCTAGTTCTTTTTCAGTAAGCAACTGCGGTTAAAGGGAATGAGTTAGCCATAGTTCAAGATATGGTTGATGTTCGCAACACAATACTGACGTTCGACGCATTATACTTTCAATAAAGAAACACTCCCAAAAATAGTGAAAAAGTTGGTGAGGGATACATCGTTTTTTTGCCAAATAACAGCCAGATGTTACACCTACTATCTTAGTTTTTGTATTAGAAAGATTTGGCTAAATGGCAAACGCAGGAAATGTTGCGAGCAACTACTCTAAGAAGGAATGGGGCATAGATGCGTTAGCTGCTGACCAAAGTGGTTCCAATGACCTGCGGTCGGCCCATGTGCAGTCACTGCCGAGGCTCGCCGCAAGTTCGTCCCTGAAGGCTCAACGAAATCATCCTTGATTTCGACGGCCTCAGCCGCATCTACACTGGGTTATAAAAGCGCAAACTCTCGGCATTTTAGTTTTAAATTTAAAGACATAAGCCTTAAATTAAGCAATATTGCCAAACAGAATAAACATTGATTACAGAATCCAATCTCCCCCGTTGGAAATTTTGCTGTTTAAATTTCGCCGGGGCGCTGAGGGATTGTCAAGGGGCGCAAGCGCTTTGCCCCTTGGCTCTGGTGTGGGCGAAGCACCACGACTTCGATTTTGATTTTGAAAAACAATAACTGATAGTACAGCCAAATTGTTTTGGGGCATAGATGCGTTAGCTGCTGACCAAAGTGGTTTCAATGACCTGAAGTCAGCGTATGCGCAGCTTAATATCTAGTAATGTAAAAACATAGAACCAAGCTCTAGCTTGCTCGCTAATGAATAGCAGACAGCCACTGTTCAGCCATTTTTTGCTGAACCTAGGCTGAACACTTTACTGATTGCTTCATAAGGAGTGGGTTTCTGGCAACGGCTTTTGATAGAGTCATTTCACGTCGAATCAATGGGGCCGTATAATGCCAAAGCGTTCAAGAGCTGAAACCAAGCAAACCATAGAACAAATAACAGCAGCTGCACTGCAACAGATGTTGAATATGGGTTATGACGCGATGTCCTACTCCACCCTTTCGCAAGCAACAGGGATCAGTCGTACTGGGATCAGCCATCACTTCCCTTATAAAGCGGATTTTCTCACCCTGTTAGAACCGAAACTCGGCGCCTTGTTAATTGAGGATTTAGACTTTAGCAGCACAGAATTGCTGCAGGAATCTTGGCTTTACGCATTAGAAACCCCTCAGTTTAGCGCGATTATAAAATTGTTCTTTGCTATTTGTGGCTCCAATCAGTTGAATACAGCCCAATATAAGACACTGACTTTGTTACATGACAAAGTGGCCGTTGAGTTTGGGGAGCCGGGGAGAGCAACTGTCGATACGCTATTAGGTAAAAGCGCAATATTTCTGTTTGAGCAAAATAGGCAATAAATAGTTCACGAACCTATAAAGCTAATGATTTTCTCTGTGTATGCTATTCGGGCTAAAATTAATCTCATCTTTGTTATCTATGATTCGCCTTTGATATTCTGGGTTAGCAAGGGCGTAGCGGTTGAGAGCATGACCCACATAGAGTAACGGATAGCCCAATGCTGCTTAAGTATAAAAAGCAAAAGGTTAAGGTGCTAGCGCTGTAGCGACGAAGTCAGTTTTTCTATATGCTAGCGGCCAATAAATATTTTAAGCCTGTAATGAGTGATGCACGATATGGACGTCAAACCTAACATCTCAGTAGCCGCTGAATCGATCAAACGTTTCCCCAAATTAGATAATCAAGAGTTAGTCAAACCCAGCTTTTGGATAAGCCAAGTGTTTATGATCATTGCCACCATTGTTGGTGTCTATTTGGCTGCGCAAGAGGGCTTGTCACAGGCGATTATCTTCGATGATTTATCAAACAAACAAGATAACTATTACCTTCGACATGCACTTTTCGACGAAGTGAATGACAATGTCACTATCATCAATGAGTATGCCGATACAGTGGCAAAAAGCTCCCCTTATGACTTAAAGAGTATTCACCCTACAATGGCAACATTCGTCTGGGAGAATATGCGCTACTCAGCCAATACATTGGAAACTCCAACGCAAATTCTCACTGAGACTCGGCGATTCTATATGACATCGGCAAACATTATTTCTAAAATGGAAAGTCGATTCTATGGTGCAAAGTTTGGCGCTGAAAAACTCAAAGAGTTAACCAAAAATGTGTCTGAATCAACCCTCCCAATGTTGCAAAAAAACTATCAAGCACTCGCCGCAGAGTTAGACGCTGCCAATATTACGGTTGAATAAGGATATTTAAATGACGATTAAGTGCCCCGGTTGTAACAGCCAAGCGATGCGAGTGTTCGAGTTTCATGGTCAAGAGGTTGATAGCTGCACTGAGTGCGGTGGTATATGGTTTGATAGTGGTGAGCTTAACGGTGCACTTTCAACGGCAGACAATGGCAATGACAGCGTCGGCATTGAAAATTCACTCGGTGAACATCAAGGGGTGTCACTCCGACAATGCAGCCATTGTCAGTGCAGTATGCAGCACTACTTTTTAATGGACGACTTTCAAGTTGAGGTGGAGGTTTGCCACTCTTGTACTGGGGTATGGATTGATGAACACGAACGAGAGAAAGTGCTGCAGTCCCCGCAAATTAGAGCGGCATTAGAACGACTCAATCAAAAAACCAATGTCAAAACGTGGCTGTTTCAATTTTTACTGCAAATGCCGTTAGAGTACAACTTAAAAACCAAGAGCAAACCTTGGGTCACGTATAGTTTACTTGCACTGAATATCATCATCTTTTTTGCCTACGGTTATAGTGACCCCGCTACTGTGTGGGTGTTTGATCATTTTGCCATGCAGGCGTCACTCGTGATGCAAGGGCAGCAGGTATTGCCTCTGCTAAGTCATATGTTTCTTCATGGTGATATCGTTCATCTGCTGGGGAATATGTATTT
The DNA here is from genome assembly GCF_002836135.1 of Shewanella sp. GutCb. Classification (NCBI taxonomy): domain Bacteria; kingdom Pseudomonadati; phylum Pseudomonadota; class Gammaproteobacteria; order Alteromonadales; family Shewanellaceae; genus Shewanella; species Shewanella sp. GutCb. The sequence continues at coordinate 71,215 of NZ_PJBL01000001.1, forward strand.
TCTCTATGTGGTTGGTGACAATTTAGAGGATGCACTCGGTCATTCTCGTTTTCTTGCGGTGTACTTACTGTGCGGTTTTGCTGCCGTCTTTGCTCAAATTGCATCGGATCCAACATCGACCGTATACATGGTTGGCGCGAGTGGGGCGATAGCGGGCTTGTTTGGTATGTATCTGTTGTGGTTTAGGCATGCCAGTCTGACATTCATGTTTGTTGTCTTTCAAAAGAAATTGTCGCCGATGGCATTCTTTGCGATTTGGTTATTGATCAATATTGTAGGGGTATGGTTTGCTGAGGGCGGCGTGGCTTATTGGGCGCATATTGGCGGTTTTATCGCAGGTCTGGTTATCGGTATCGCGCTTAAGCAGCGAGTCATGTTGGCTAACCCCATGTTGGCGATGCTTAATTCACCCGAAGTGAAAGTGTCTCGATAGTTTGTGTGTGTTTACGCATGTTTAGAAAATTAAGGCCGCGAATGCGGCCTTTTTGTTAACTCACTACCAATCAACTAATCTAGCTTAAAAGTGCCATTGCAGGTAAACACTTTGATAATTACTGCCACCACTTATGCGGCCAAAGGCCGAGCTCGACTCAAAAATGCCTGAGCGGTGGTGGATGCTATAACCAAACCAAAGGTTTTCCATTTTTCTTGAATTGAACACATCTCCGACATTAACATCTAAAGAAAAATCTAAGTAATTAAGCAGCTTGGATGGCTTATAGTCTTTTTCTTCTAACTCGCTAGATTCAATGTAAGTGACCGTGCTGGCGTAAGATAAACCTTCGGCGACACCGAGTCTAAATCGTGGGCCAATTTCAAAGGTGTAGTATGCTTTAATCGCAATAATGGCTTCAGCAATATTATCTTGTACTTCAGAGTCATGGTGCCAGACTAAGCCCGGCGTCAAGTAAAGCTCTATCGGTAAGGTAAACAGGGTATCGGTGAGCTGAGTACCGTAAAAAGCCGAGGTCATTTGGTTGTTATAGGGATCGGTTGCGGTTTGCCATTTGAGTATCGCATTGAGGTTCGACGGCGTCGCCCAGCCATGAGCAATACGCAGGTATTGGGTAGGTTTTTCTTGTTTAGTCACAACAGGCTTAGCCGAATAATTCTTTTTATCCGGTTCGGGAAAAAAGCCGAAACCGAAAAAGGACTCATACTGAAAGCGGTTATTAATACTGGGCAGATTGTAGACATCATCTTCTAAGCGTCCTACGCCAAACTGGCCCAATAAATACAGGTTTCTGAACACATGATATCGCGCTTTTATGCCCGCATTAAAGCTCACCCCACCGCCCACTTCATATTTATCTAAGCCATAATAATATTGATTAAAATCGGCACTTTTCCACTGAAACTCAGCGTAAGGTAATAGGCGCCAATCTCCAGACTGCCAAAGGTATTGAGTGCGACTATAGCCATAACTGCGCTTGTCGGAGTCAGAGAGAATGGCTAAATCGACATCCCATTGATCTTTGACAAAACGGTATTGAAAACCAAAATCAAAGGCTTGAGATTGAGTGTCATTTTGCAATTCTTGGGGAATATCAACAAAGCGGAAACGGGTGTATAGATTGACTTGATGGTTGTCATTTTTCCAGATGTGACCGGCAGCTTCCATTCCATTGATATAGAAATAATCATTCTTAAAATAGATGAGCGGCAAGGTGTCATACACCTCATCTTCTTCGGTGGCGAAGGGAATATCGCCACGGCGTTTACCGATACCAATGCCCCAACTGTTATTCCATTGATTGGCTGTCGGCTCTTCTGCTGTCACCGCGATTGCCGATTCTGTTGTCGTTGCCAATGCAGGGTCTTTCGCCGCGTTAACGTTGCCTTGGGGCACAAGCATTAACAAGCAGACAAAAGTTGTTGAATATAGATTGAATTTCATATTATTTTTCTTAGATTAGCGCTGAGCGAAGTATAGAGAAAAAAGCAGGTTACATACATAAGTTTAACAAAATTGTATTAATTTAGACTTAAAAAAAAGACCGCAAATGCGGTCTCTTAATCATTGAAGCTAATAATTAATCTGCTTCTTTTAAGCTCTTTGTCAGCTCAACAATGGCTTTCTTACCATCGCCAAATAACATGACCGAGTTGTCCATCGCAAACAGAGGGTTAGGCAACCCTGCAAAGCCTGGGCTTAATGAGCGCTTTACAATTACGACGGTTCTAGCCTTGTCGACGTTGAGAATGGGCATTCCGTAAATTGGGCTGCCTTTGTCTTCTCGTGCCATAGGATTAGTTACATCGTTAGCACCAATCACAATCGCCACATCAGTTTGCTCAAACTGAGGGTTAATCTCATCCATCTCGATTAACTGCTCATAAGGCACTTCAGCTTCTGCTAGCAATACGTTCATATGGCCTGGCATGCGACCCGCTACGGGATGGATGGCATAAAGCACCTTGGTGCCTCGCGCTTCCATCACCGAGGCTAGCTCACGTACAGCATGTTGCGCTTGTGCCATTGCCAGTCCGTAACCTGGCACGATAACAACGCGCTCGGCAGTTTCGAGTAACATCGCCACTTCTTCTGGTGAAGACGAGGTGATTTTACCGGCATAAACTTCGTCAGCATCAATCGTTTCTCCGCCTTCGGCCATAACGCCAAAGAGCACATTAAACAGTGAGCGGTTCATTGCCTTACACATGATCCGTGTCAGAATAATACCTGATGCACCGACCAGTGAACCCGATACTATAAGGACGGTGTTGCCGGTAATAAAACCAGTCGTTGCCGCAGCAAGACCTGAATATGAGTTAAGCAGGGCAATGACAACGGGCATATCAGCGCCGCCAATGGGGATGACGAGTAATAAACCGAGTACTACTGACACAGCAACTAACGCATAGATCAGATTAGTGTTGCTTGGGTCCATCACGATAGCAACAGACAATCCAATGGCACTGATCAACAACAATGCATTGAATATCTTGTTACCAGGCACCTTTATCGGATTGCCTGAAATAAGCTCTTGTAGCTTAGCAAACGCAATAAATGAACCTGACAGGGTCACGGCACCAATAATCACGGTTGCCGTAATGGAAATCAAGGCGACGGTGTGTGTGGCAGACTGAGGGTCGAGGAAGTTAGCCAAGGCGATAAAGAGTGATGCTCCACCGCCAAAACCGTTTAGCATTGCGACCATCTGTGGCATCGAGGTCACTTGAATTCGGGACGCCATAACTGCGCCGATAGTTCCCCCCAATAGCACACCCGCAATGATCCACTCGTAACTTAAAATACTCTGGTCAAACAGAGTCACAACGACCGCCATGAGCATACCTAATGCGGAGAGTTGGTTACCCCTGACCGCCGTTCTCGGCTTTGTCAGGCCTTTTATCCCAAGGATAAATAAGCTCGCAGCCACCAAATAGACGAGATAAATAATTGTCGCACTCATAGTGGCTTATTTCCTTTTGAACATAGCTAGCATGCGGTTGGTGACCATATAGCCACCGACAACATTAATCGTGGCAAGTACCACAGCGACAAACCCTAAAACGTTGACCCAAATACCGGCGCCAGAACCTGCTGACAATAGTGCGCCGACGAGTGAGATCCCTGAAATTGCGTTTGAACCTGACATTAACGGAGTATGCAAGGTGGGTGGTACTTTGGTGATGACCTCAACGCCGAGAAATACTGCGACCATAAATAGGGTCAGTAAGAGTAAAATTTCCATTTATTTTTCCTCCGGTGTAGCAGCCGTTATGACAGGCTCCAATGCGGGTAAACCTAATATATCGCGTAAGCGTGCACTGGCGACTTCGCCTTGGTGTGCCACAACGGTATCTCTAACAATTTCATCTTCAAAATCAAGTGTTAAAACACCCTCTTTATCGACAAGCAGTTTAAGTAGATTTTCAATGTTGGTGCCATACATCTGGCTAGCATGGTTGGCCGCGCTACCCGGTACATTGGATGGCCCAAGAATGGTCACACCCTTGTAAACCACTTCTTTATCGACTTCCGTGAGTTCACAGTTACCGCCCGTTTCAGCGGCGAGATCGACAATAATGGTGCCATTCTTCATACCATCTACCATCTCTTTAGTGATCAAGATAGGGGCTTTGCGACCTGGAATAGCGGCAGTGGTAATGACGATATCTTGCTGTGCCAACACGTTTGCCATTGCCTGTTGCTGACGCTTAAGGAAGTCATCAGTTTGCTCTGCAGCGTAACCGCCTTTGGTTTCGGTATTTTCAGTTTCCAAATCGAGTTCAACGGGCTTAGCGCCTACTGAGATGATTTGCTCGCGTGCGGCAGGGCGAATATCGTAAGCTTCAACTACAGCGCCTAAGCGCTTCGCGGTTGCACAAGCCTGTAGGCCTGCAACGCCAACTCCCATAATAAAAGCACGTGCTGGTTTGAGGGTACCTGCGGCTGTCATCATCATTGGGAATATACGTGGAGCTTTATGCGCGGCAAGCAAAACGGCTTTATAACCCGAAATAGTGGCCATTGAAGAGAGAATGTCCATGCTTTGTGCACGCGTGATCCGCGGCACGAGTTCAAGTGCAATCGCAGTCGCTCCCGTTTCGGCAATCGCCTGGGCATTTTCTGGATGCGCAAGTGGGTCCATCATACCGATCACGATTTGATTCGGTTTAATGGTGGCTTTAAGTTCAGCGAGTTGCTCATCTTTAGCATTGACGACAGTAATCACATCCGAGTCGCTCAAGACTTGTTCGCGAGGTGCAATCGTGGCACCTGCTGCAACATAATCTTCATCGGTAAACCCGGCATGACTTCCAGCATCGCTTTCAACAAGCACTTGCACGTTTTTCTTTAGCAGACGAGCCACATTGGCAGGAATAAGTGCAACACGACTTTCTCCAGCATGACTTTCTTTGGGGATACCTAACTTCACAAAGGCTAACCTCTTCGTTGAGGACATTCGTAGGGACAGATGTCATTTTTATTTGTAAGGTCTCATATTGTGGCGACTCTGAATTTAGACACAAGCTGATATTTTTCAATATCGTGTTTACAGTACTGGTCTGACTGAAAAATTTGCGCTAGGCCACACTTTTAAATGGAAGTTTGCTGTCATCAAGCCCACTAAAAGTGAATTCATTCAAATGTCAGTTACTTTTGTAGCTTACTTTTCAATCTTTGTATATTCCAAAATGGAATTAAAAATCATTTTTTATTCTTTTTTACTTTTAGTGAGAGGCGCTAAGCTTGCAAACACTAAACTGATACAGGGCCGTTCTAATGTTGTTAAAAGAGCTTTCATCACTCGCATCACCTTTGTCTTCTGGGCAAGTTGATAAGCTAAAGCAGTTCACCGCTGAATTGAGTGCCGTACAACTTGCGTGGGTTAGTGGCTATTTGGCTGCAACATCTGAACAGGGAACTTCGGTTGTACCACAAGCTAGTGCAGAGCAAATTATGACTATTTTATACGGTAGTCAAACCGGTAATGGTCGTGGCGTGGCATCGGCACTTGCTGAAAAGGCGCAAGCCCAAGGTTATGCGGTTAATTTAGTATCGATGGGTGACTACAAGGCGCGTCAGCTAAAGCAAGAGTCATTATTACTGTTAGTCGTTAGCACTCATGGCGAAGGCGATGCTCCTGATGACGCCATAGAGCTGCACAAGTTCTTAGCCTCAAAGCGTGCACCTAAGTTAGATAATCTTAACTACTCGATATTGGCACTGGGGGATTCAAGTTACGAGTTTTTCTGTCAAACCGGTAAAGATTTCGATGCTCGCCTTACCGCGCTCGGTGCAACATCAATTTCGCCCTTAATTGAATGTGATGTGGATTATGAAGAACACGCAGAAGCGTGGCAAGACAGTGTACTTGAAGCCGTTAAGCCGCTGATCCAAAGTGCTGGTGCCAGTGTGGTGTCAATTGCGAGCACGGCTCAGTCTGTAACCTCTAGCTTTACCAAACAAAAGCCATACGCTGCAGAGCTGCTTGTCAGTCAAAAGCTGACCGGTCGGGATTCCGACCGAGATGTGCGTCACGTTGAAATTGAGCTAGGCGAGTCAGGTATTCATTATCAAGCGGGTGATGCATTAGGAGTGTGGTTTAACAACAGTGCAGCGTTGGTTGATGAGCTGCTTGAGCATTTAAGCCTTAATGGTGATGAGCAGGTCAGCATTGGAAGCAACACGCTTAGCTTGCGTGATGCGCTAATTAATAAAAAAGAGTTAACTCAGCTTTATCCTGGTTTAGTCACAGGTTGGGCTGAATTGAGCCAAAGCCAAGCACTGCTTGATATCAGTGCCGACAAAGTGCTTGTGCGTGAGTATATTAATAACAACCAAGTTGCTGATTTGGTCCATCAGTATCCAGCGAGCGTCAGCGCAGAGCAATTGATTGGGCTGCTTCGTGGTATCACTCCAAGACTTTACTCGATAGCCTCTAGCCAAGCGGAAGTGGAATCGGAAGTTCATCTAACCGTGGCATTAGTTGAAGACGAGCGCGCTGGTGTTGCTCGATTTGGCGGTGCATCTCAATTCCTAGCAAGTGCTGAAGAGGGTCAACAAGTTAATGTCTACGTTGAGCCAAACAATCATTTCCGTCTGCCAGAAAATCCTGATACCCCAGTTATCATGGTAGGCCCGGGTACGGGTGTCGCTCCGTTTAGAGCATTCATGCAGCAACGTTCAGCACAGGGTATTGAAGGCAATGCGTGGTTAATCTTTGGTAACCCCCATTTTGAGCAAGACTTCCTCTACCAAACAGAATGGCAGCAGTACATACAAAGCGGAGAGCTGTCGCGCATTGATTTAGCATTCTCGCGCGACCAAGCCCATAAAGTGTATGTGCAGCATAAAATTATTGAACAAGGTGAGACGCTGTGGCAGTGGCTTGAATCTGGTGCTCATTTATATATTTGTGGCGATGCAGAGCGTATGGCAAAAGATGTTCACCAAGCCTTATTGGATGTGGCCATAAAATTTGGCGGTAAGAGCGCTGAGCAAGCTGAAGATTACCTCGAAGCGCTGCGAGTCGCTAAACGCTACCAAAAAGACGTTTACTAGCTTTTTTGCAGATGACAAAGAACGCATTAATGAGTCGCTGGCAAAACCCAAGTCAGCGCTAAATATAAAAGAATAATAGAGAGTATCTTGCTATGAGTGAGAAAAAGTTAGCTATAAATGAGTATTTAAAGACCGACAGTGATTACCTGCGTGGCACCATTCAAGAAGGTTTGGATACCCTTGTCACCGGTGCTTTTAGTGAAGGCGACCAACAGCTAATTAAATTTCATGGCTTTTATCAGCAAGATGACCGCGATCAGCGTAACGAACGTAAAGAGCAAAAATTAGAGCCGCTTTATAGCTTTATGTTGCGTGCACGTGTTGCGGGGGGCGTTTGTTCACCGCAGCAGTGGTTAGCGGTCGATGAGATAGCGTCTAACTTGACCAGCTCTAACAGTATCCGTCTCACTACGCGTCAGACGTTTCAATACCATGGTATTCCAAAGCGTAATTTGAAAACCATCATTCAAGATCTTGATCGAGAAGCATTAGATTCTATCGCTGCTTGTGGTGATGTGAACCGTAATGTGATGTGTAATCCCAATCCGGTGCAGTCTAAGTTACATCAACAAGCTTATGCTTACGCCAAGCTGTTGTCAGATAACATGCTGCCACACACCAAAGCTTACGCAGAGATCTGGTTGGACGATGAAAAGCTAGTGACAACCGAGGGTGAAGTGGTTGAGCCTGTTTACGGTAAAACGTATCTGCCGCGTAAGTTTAAAATGGCAGTGGCAGTGCCACCAGATAACGACGTTGATGTGTACACCAATGACCTAGGGTTTATTGCAGTGGCCGAAGATGGCGATCTCGTTGGCTTTAATTTGGTTGCGGGTGGCGGTATGGGAACGACCCACGGTGAAGTGGCGACTTTCCCGCGTTTGGCCGATGACTTTGGTTATATTAAAGCGGAAGATACGCTTAAATTTGCCGAAGCGATAATGACGGTGCAACGTGATTGGGGTAACCGAGAAAATCGTAAGTTGTCGCGCCTTAAATACACCATTGTTAAGCATGGCTACGACACTTTTAAAGCCGAAGTCGAAAAGCGTACTGGCATTAAGTTTCAACCAAAGCGTGATGTTGTTATTGGTGACCGTGGCGACCGATATGGTTGGAAGCAGGGCGTTGATGACAACTGGCATTTAACCCTATTTATTGAAGGTGGCCGTGTTAAAGACTTGCCTGGTCAACCTCTGCAAACTGGGCTTAGAGAGATAGCGAAAATTCACCAAGGTGACTTCCGCATGACGTCTAATCAGAATATTATTATTGCTGGCGTGCCTGCAGCAGATAAAGACAAAGTCGAAGCGTTGGCAAGACAACACGGGTTAATGGGTAAGCTTATTACCGAAACGCGTGGCCGCTCTATTGCGTGTGTCGCGTTACCAACGTGTGCCCTAGCAATGGCTGAGGCTGAGCGATATTTTCCTAGTTTCTTAACCAAAGTTGAAGCGCTGCAAGATAAGCATGGCTTCTTAGATCAAGGCATTGTTATTCGCATGACAGGTTGCCCTAATGGTTGTGCTCGCCCATTTGCAGCAGAAATTGGCTTAGTCGGTAAAGCCCCAGGTCGTTACAACCTCTATCTTGGCGCGAGCTTCGAAGGCACACGACTTAATAAACTCTATCGTGAGAATATTCAGGAAGCTGAAATTCTTGCTGAACTTGATGACTTGTTTGCTCGTTATGTATCAGAGCGAGAAGCAGGTGAAACGTTTGGTAACTATACCGTTCGCAGCGGCGTAGTGGCCGCAGTGCTTGATGCTGCTAAGGATTTCCATGGCTGATCTACAGATTAAATCGGTTATCTCTAAAGAGGCGCTAGCCGCTTTGCTGACCGCGCCAAAAATTGAGCAGCAGATTGAGCTTGAAATAGTGAACCGTTTTCTAGATGAGCTAACGCCTGAGCAGCGAGTACGTTGGGCGCTGGAATATCTGCCGGGTAATGCTGCATTATCGTCGAGCTTTGGTATTCAAGCGGCGGTGATGTTGCATATGCTGAGCGCTGAAAAGTCCGATATTCCGGTCATTTTGACTGATACTGGTTACTTATTTACCCAAACGTATCAGTTTATTGATGAATTGACTGAACGGTTGAAGCTCAACCTTAAAGTATATGCTTCGCCGCTAAGTGCTGCTTGGCAAGAAGCCAAGTTTGGTTTTCTTTGGTTGCAAGGCATTGATGGGTTAGATCGCTATAACCAAATCAATAAAGTGGAGCCGATGCAGCGAGCATTGAAGGAGCTTGAAGTGGGAACCTGGTTTGCCGGACTTAGACGTTCGCAATCGAGTACTCGCGAAGCGCTACAAGTGCTAGCGATTCATGGTAAGCGTTATAAAGTGCTGCCGATTATTGAATGGGACAATAAACAGGTACATGAATACTTAACCGCTTTTGACCTGCCTTACCACCCGTTATGGGACCAAGGTTATGTTTCCGTTGGTGATATTCACTCAAGTAAACCGCTTGAAGCGGGAATGACCGAAGAGGAGACCCGATTCAACGGTATTAAACGTGAATGTGGCTTACATTACGATATATAACCCCTAGGCGCGTATGTCGATATTTAGCAGCGCGCCAATGTTCATTTAAGGGGGGCGAAGGGAGAGGTTAAACGCTATTTTCAGCTCTATTTATAAATATTTAATAATATAAATATTAATGCTTTAGGTTATCTTTTACTGCGTTTGATAATAAATTGTACATTTTTATTAACAAGGTTATGCACAGCGGTTTTTTTTAGACTATAGTTCAACGTTCCCGTAGATGGTTTTAGGTAACTGTTCTGTATCAAGCCTATTTAGGCTTAGCAATATTTAGTCTTCCAATGGCTTAGTTTGTAGTTGAGATATTTGTTAATTCTCCTATAAATGAAGCTTCGCTAAATACTGCAGACAGAGCCGTCAGTAACCAAACAAACCAAGCTCAGTTTCGCTCACCATTAGGTGGCTTTATTGAGTGCTTAGGTTGACTTGCTAGCGCCTGTTTATCCAAGCAAACAGCCCCCAGGTAGTCTGTTTAGGCTGCCTGGGGTTTATTACTTATTTTGTGCTGCTAATGTCTCTTTTAATGTGTCCCCCCTTACTGCAAGGGCCTCATTTGCTCTGCCGACTTACCTCCTTCCCTCTATCTCCCCTTTAGTCATTGGGCTATTTATCAGTAAAAAGGTCGTAATAGGGCTATCGATGCTTGCCAAATGTCTCGATATTAAATCAATCGTTTAAGTTGCCTGCTCTGCGTTAGTGATATTGAAAAAAGGGAGCAAGCATTATCGCAATCACAGCCTTGTTCAGCGCCGATCTTACAGGAACTCTGAAACAAGCATGTTGAAGTGGCTTGGGTATATAACTCAGTCAATAATGATGTAATATACCCCGCGAAGTTATTAATATAATGAGTAAGTTATTGCTTGCTAGGCTTAGCTTGCAGTGACAGAGTTAAAACAAAAGCGTCAATGACTGGATTGATGGAATTATTAAATGGAGTTTTTAAATGAATAAGATGCTAGTTGCTGCCTTAGTGGCGGTTGGTGCTGGTGGGTATTGGTACAGTCAGCAAGATGCTGAAGTATCGGCGAGTGATAACGCTGTAATGGCTTATATTCCGGCTGATACGCCTATATTTTCTGGACAGTTGCAGCCATTTCCGATCAAGTCATATATCGATTCTCTTTCTGATGCCTACAAGCAATCAGGTGCAAACTCGCTGGGCGAGTGGGAAACGGAAGAAGATCCACGTGCACAGTTTTTTCTCAGTCTAACGAAGTCGTATTTAGCTGCAATGAAAGATGGTGATACTTTCATTAGTACATTTGGTCTTGCTGAAAATATCCGTAGTTACTTTTATACCCTAGGCGTAATGCCTGTACTTAAGATTGAAGTGGCCAACGAAGATGCGATTTGGACATTGCTGGATAAAGCAGAAGCCGAGAGTGGCTTAACGCATGTGCCCGCTCAATTAAAAGGGGTTAATTACCGTAGCTATCCGCTGCTTGATGGCACTGAAGATGAACAGATAAATCTGGTTATAGCGGTACATGACTCAATGTTAACGATGACACTAGACGCCTCGTTTAGTGAGCCCGTATTACTGGAAACCGCACTGGCAGTTACGCCCGTTGAACGCTCGATTGTCGACGCTAAGATTATTGAAGATATCATTGCTAAACATGGTTTTACCAATGAAGGTATCAGTTATATTAATCATCAAGAGATAGTCAAAGCATTCACTAGCACTGATGGTAATCAACTGGCGCGTCAGCTCACTAAGTTATTTGCAATGGCTGAAGAAGACCCTTTTGCAGAGCTTAGATCGCCAGCGTGTGACCAAGAGTTGTCGGCAATAGCCGCAAATTGGCCGCGCACGGTTGCCGGTTATGATCAAATAGATATCACCAGTAGTGAAAGCTCACTGAGTTATAGAGTGGTTTTTGAAAGTAAGAACCAGATTATGCTCAATGCATATCAACAGATGCGCGGTTATATTCCTGCATATGTACAAGATATTGATAACAGCGTTGCGACTCTTGGGCTTGGCATCGATATTAACCAAATGGTGCCATCTTTACAGGCCATTTGGGACGAAATGTTAACGCCAGAGTATCAGTGTGGTCCATTGCAAGAGATGCAAGCGGAAATGAGTCAACAAAGCCCAGGTATGCTTGGCATGTTTACTGGAATGGCTAATGGAGTCAAAGGTGTCGGTGTGTCAGTGATTGACTATAAAATCAATGATGATATTGACTCTCCTGAACTCGAAAGCTTAGATGCCGTGATGACCTTGTCTGCCGAAAACCCAGAAATGTTGTTTAATATGGTTAAGCCATTTGCTCCAGAACTCGCTAATATTCAACTGCCGACAGATGGCAGTGCGATTATTTTGAACGATGTATTGCCCATGCCACCAGAGATGAAAGTCACCGCCAAGTTGGCAGTGAAGGGCAACCATTTGGTGTTGTTCTTCGGTGATAAGGGTGAAGCGGTTGCTAATACGCTGAGCTCTGAAGCCTTGGCCAGCAATGGTCTGCTGACAATGTCTGCAGACTATATGAAAATGTTTGCGCCCTTGCTTAAGTTTATTGAGCTCACTGGAGAGCCTATTCCAGAGGAGTTCAAGGCGATGAAAGATTATGACATGCGCGTTAAAGTTGAGCTTGATGTGGATGATAAAGGTATCGTTATTGATTCATCGGTGAATTCACGTGCGAGCAAGTAACCTTTAAAATAGCGTTTAACGCACTGATAAAACGCCAGTTTATAAAAACTGGCGTTTTTATTTCCATCTTAAAGATAATGTCGATTCAGGAGAATTAGTTTGATTATTGCAGGACTCTTTTTAAAAGCTAATGAGGTCAGAGTAGTGACTCTCACTGGTGAGCGTATAAGCCATAGTGTGATCGCGCCTAAAGTGACTAAATTTGCTTTGTTGAAAAACCCGACTCAAGCAGATGTGGTTGCATTTATAGCGCAGATTAATGGTTATGTTAGTGAGCATGCTATTGATAAGTTGGTGCTAAATAGACGTGCGACCACAGGGCAAGGTGCGGGAGGTGCGGGAACATTTTTGATGGAAGGGGCGATTCTGGCAACATGCGCTTGTGAGGTGGAATTTATTCACCCCGCGACATTACGTGCGTCAGACAAGAAGCATAATGAGCTTAAAAACTGTCGTCCTAAGACGGTTGATTTGGGTAAGGCCTACGATTTAGCATTTGAATGTTTAAGCTAAAGCTTGCTGGTCACTTAAGGTGATCTATTTAGTTCTACGCACGTATTAGTGGTATAACAGTGAAAGGCGACACAGGGAAACTTAGGTGAAAACAATGATTAAAACAATGATTAAGAAAACGTCAAAGATGCTTTTAGCTGCAGCGTTACTTTTACCATTGAGTGCAATGGCAACCGATTTGAAGGTGGGTGATACCGCACCAAACTTTAAGTTACAAGCCACAGATGGACACTTCTATCAGCTGAGTGATTATAAAGGTAAGCAAACGTTAGTATTGGCATGGTATCCAATGGCTAACACCCATGGTTGCACACTAGAATGTAAATCGTTGGTGCAAAAAGGACATCTTATTCGCGAGTACAAAGCGGTATACATGATGGCCAGCGTTGACGACCTTGAAGATAACCAAGCGTTTGCTAAAGAACAGAAAGCAGACTTTCCAATGTTAAGCGATCCGACCAAAGAAACCGCTAAAGCTTACGATGTGCTTAATTTTGTGCGCGTTGCCAGCCGGGTGACTTTTTATATCGGTGAAGATGGCAAAATCTTAAAAATTGATGATGATATCAATGCTGAAACTGCCGCTGAAGATATTGCTGCAACGTTAAAGGCACTTGAGATTGACAAGGTAGTTGAAGATGAGTCTGTTAGCGATGGCGAAACAGCTCAAGTAGAGTGATCTGCAAATAGCTAATACTGAATCAAAAAAGCCACAATACAAATAATGTATTGTGGCTTTTTTAGCGGTGCAAAATAGTGCTTAGTGACAGCAAAAGACAGTCGCCAATCTATTTGATGGTTTTAACCCCTTCAGGGGTACCGACTAACAGCACATCAGCGCCGCGCATGGCGAATAAACCATTAGTCACAACACCCACAATAGCGTTGATATTAGTTTCAAGCTCTTTTGGATTGATGATCTTCATATTGTAGACATCTAAGATAATGTTACCGTTATCAGTGACTACGCCTTCACGATAAACAGGATCGCCACCAAGCTTCACCAGCTGACGTGCTACGTATGAACGTGCCATTGGGATAACTTCAATAGGCAATGGGAATTCACCTAAGATATCAACTTGCTTAGTATTATCGACAATACAGATGAACTTTTCAGCCACTGCCGCAACAATCTTCTCGCGAGTCAATGCCGCACCACCGCCCTTAATCATGTCCATATGGGCGTTGATTTCATCGGCGCCGTCGACGTAAACGGAGAGTTCATCGACACTGTTTAGATCATATACTGGAATACCAAGTGCTTTCATTTTTTCAGTAGAGGCTTCAGAGCTTGATGTAGCGCCGTCGATCTCTGCTTTCATTGTCGCGAGTGCGTCAATAAAGTGATTCACGGTAGAGCCAGTTCCTACACCCACAATGCTATCTTTCTCTACATACTTAAGTGCTGCCCAAGCGGCGGCTTTTTTCATTTCATCTTGAGTCATAACGAAATCCTATTTAAAAGCAAAGGTTAAAAATATTGGCGATAGTATACGCTTTAAACTAAAGCGTGTCTGAAATTTGCTTTTAAAGTGACAAGCTGGCGATATCATGATTAGCTTGGCTCAACAGATAAAAATTAGATTAAAAAGCGCTTAGGCTATTTTACCGTTGGCAGGCAATGAGCATTGATAAGCACTCATCTACATCGGTTTTTCGTTCAGGTAACGCTATTAAAAGGAGTTTGTATGGCTGGGGCAAGTTTATTAACCTTATTAGATGATATCGCCACTATTTTGGATGATGTTGCCTTAATGAGTAAGGTGGCGGCGCGTAAAACTGCCGGGGTGCTCGGGGATGATTTAGCCTTAAATGCGCAGCAAGTCACTGGTGTTTCAGCGGATAGAGAGTTGCCAGTAGTATGGGCTGTAGCCGTAGGGTCTTTTAAAAATAAATGCATTTTGGTTCCTGCTGCAATGCTCATTAGCGCTTTTATTCCTTGGGCGGTAACCCCTTTATTGATGTTCGGTGGTTTGTTTTTATGCTTTGAAGGTTTTGAGAAAATTTACCATAGTTACCAAGTGAAGAAGCAGCCTAACGTCATCAATGAACAACCAGACGAAGTGATTGGCGATCTCAAAGCGTACGAAAAGAAAAAAGTGAAAGGCGCCATTAGGACTGATTTTGTGCTTTCTGCGGAGATTATCGCTATTACGCTTGGTATTGTTGCTGAAAAAGGCTTAATAACTCAGTTTTTCACCTTGAGTGTCATCGCGATTGTGATGACCATAGGTGTTTATGGGTTAGTTGCCGGTATTGTCAAAATTGATGATGCGGGCTTGTATTTAAGTCAACGCCAAGGAGAGAGCTTAGCGGCTCGAGTTAAACGCCGTTTAGGGCATATATTGCTGAGCTCTGCGCCTTATTTAATGAAAACCCTGTCCGTTGTCGGCACCATCGCCATGTTTATGGTCGGTGGCGGTATATTAACTCACGGGCTGCACTGGGTAAGCGATAAGATCAGCCACGTAGCGACCTGGGTTGAGGGTCTGTCTGTGGTCGGCCCAACGCTATCATTTATCACGCCGAGTATTTTAAATTCTATTTTTGGTGTGGTTGCAGGTGCAATCGCCGTTATGTTGCTGCAACTGGTCCTCAAATTGAAAAGCGATAAACCGGTTAATCATTAAAGACGGTTATTTAAGGAATGATCTTGTTGGAAACAAACATAGAGCAAGTCGCGCTAACGCCTTTTAAAGTAAAGGTCGCGAGTTTCAATCTGTTTAATTACGTTGAACCTCCACTGGCTTATTATGATTTTGAAAATATCTACACCAGTGAGCAATGGGTAAAGAAACAGCGCTGGTTGCATGATTTTTTGTCTGAGCAGCAACCCGACATTATTGGGTTTCAAGAGGTCTTTTCAGCATCTGCACTTGCAGAACAAGTTCGTGATGCTGGCTTAAGCCATTTTGCAGTAATGGACAAGCCTAGCGTTGTTGATGATTTTATCTGCCGCGACCCGGTTGTCGCAATCGCCTCTAAATTCGCTTTTGAAGAGGTAGTTTCGATTGAGGTCGATAAACCTTATGCTGAAGGGCTTGGACTCGAAAGTGAGTTTAACTACAGCCGTAAGCCACTGCGAGTGACTGTGGTGCTGCCTGATATCGGTCACTGCGACATTTACGTGGTACATTTTAAATCTAAACGGCCATCGGGGGATGAACTTCCCCCGCCTAAAACCGCTACTGAAGGTCAAGCAACTCAAACAAATCGAGCTAATCGAGCTAATCGAGCCAATTATGGCGAGTTACTGGGGCGTAATGTGTTGGGGCAGTGGGCGTCAAGTATCCAACGAGGCAGTGAAGCGGCATTACTGTTTCATAGCATGATGCAGCGTCGAGTAGAGACTCAGAATGCGATGATGTTAATGGGAGACTTTAATGACGACCTTAACAATCAGGTACTTTCCTTTTTAACCACCAAAGAGTTAAGGTTTGAGAAAGATGGCTTGGGTGAGCTTGCAAGTTACCCGCTAACCGATGCTTATCAGTTGTATTGCCAAAGTGTATCAGCCGCGATTGATAAGCAAACTCCTGACGAGGAAATACCCCTCAGCCAAAGACAACCGACGCACTATTACGGTGCTCAAGGCAATGTGCTCGACTACATCTTACTGTCACAAGACTTCAATCCCGCTTTTCACACTAGCACTGCTGAGGTGAGCCATTACCATACTGAAGATCGTCATTTAATCAATCCTCAATATGATCGAGATAGCCACAGTACCGATCATGCTCCAGTGGTATGTACTCTCTGTTCACGTAGATAACCTAATATTATCAATTATATAGCGGCATCACCTTCGCTATCTCTTCTTTCTGAGTTTGCTGTTTGATTGAGTTCTACAGCAATGAAGACATGTTTAAGAATCTCCTTAACAAATACTTTACCAAATTGTCACGTATGTGTAATAGTAGCGGTTTACCATCTCGACTCATTAGACCTCGTACCACTAAAATAGAATAATATTAAGGGAATAATAATAATGAAACGACCTTTTTCACGAAGAGATTTTTTAGCCATATCAGCCAAAGGCGTTGGCGCTGCCGTAGTTTCTTATGGCTTGATGGGCTGTAGTAGCGACGATGATGAATATGTGATCCCAGCAGAATTTTTACACGGTGTTGCCAGTGGCGATCCAAGCCACGATGCTGTCATTCTATGGAGCAGAGTGACGCCTCTGTCTGCGGGAGACATTAAGGTGACTTGGGAGGTCGCGACCGATAGTGCCTTTACTCAAGTGATCACTAACGGTGAAATGATCACCAATAGCGACAGAGACTACACCGTTAAAATTGATGCCATGGGGCTTGAAGCGGGAACTCAATATTACTATCGCTTCAAGGCTGGCAAAAATATGTCACCGCCAGGAATGGCTAAAACTTTGCCACAAGGTGCGTTAGCGCAAGCCAAGTTTGCCGTGCTTTCTTGTGCTAACTTCCCTGCGGGCTATTTCAACGTCTATGAGATGGCGTCGAGAATGGATGACTTAGATGCGGTTATTCATCTGGGGGATTATATTTATGAGTATGCGCGTGGCGAATATGCCAGTGAGCGTGCTGCTGAATTTGGCCGCGAAGTGCTGCCAGAAGGAGAGCTGTTTAGCTTATCGGACTACCGCATTCGCTATAGCCAATATCGCAGTGATTTGAGTTTGCAAAAGCTGCATGCCAAAACGGCCTTTATTACTGTTTGGGATGACCACGAAGTTGCCAATGATAGCTGGCGTGAAGGCGCAGAAAACCATAACGACAATGAAGGTGATTTTGATGCGCGTAAAGAAGGGGCCTTGCAAGCCTACTTTGAATGGTTGCCAATCCGCCCTTGGCGCGAAGGCAATCATGAAGAGATCTATCGCAGCTTTCAGTTTGGCGACCTCGTAGACTTACATATGCTTGACACTCGTCTATTAGGGCGAGATAAGCCGCTTGAATATCCGGACTATATGGATCCTGCTACCGGCGGACTCGACGGCGCACGTTTTATGGCTGATGTCACCGACACTAACCGCACGATGTTGGGACAAGAGCAGCAAACATGGTTGCAATCAACACTACTAACCTCAACGGCTAAATGGCAAGTGCTTGGGCAACAAGTGTTAATGGGGCAGATGATGTTACCTGCTGCTATCGCCACGCAGCAATTGTCTATTCCAGAGTTTGGTCAACTGGCAGCGCTAGCAAAAATAGCCGCCAGAGCACAGGCTGGCGATCCAACCTTGTCTGCAGATGAACTTAAATATCTACAGTTTTATGGACACAAGTTGACGCCAGAGGCGATGGCGTTACTGCAACTACCTGCAATACCTTATAACCTAGATGCATGGGATGGCTATGCCTATGAGCGAGAGGTCATACTGGCGACGGCAAAATCGCTGGCTAAAAACCTCGTCGTGATTGCAGGCGATACTCATAATGCTTGGGCAAATGAACTTAAAGATGCAGCGGGCGATGCGGTCGGTGTTGAATTTGCGACAAGTTCAGTATCATCGCCAGGATTGGAGTATTACTTGGGTATTGATGCTAAGGATATTCCCGCGACTGAAGAGGCGATTATCGGTTTAGTTGATAACTTGAAGTATGCCAACTTAATGAATCGCGGCTTACTCACGCTAACCTTCACTCATGAAGAAGTACGTAGTGATTGGCGTTATGTCGATACCATTGTTAGTCGTGGTTTTGTTGAAGATACTGAGCGTAACCATTCTATGGTGACCAAAGCGGGGACACCAAGCTTAACAGCCGTATAGATCGGCTTTTAACAAGGTTAAACTCAACGGCTACCCATTGGTAGCCGTTTTTGTTTTTGTGTTCAAGCCACAAGTTTGCTGCATTTTTGCAGCATTAATCCTGATTTTAGTATAAAATTTGCCTCCAAAATCGGGTGGGTGCCTACACTTTAAACAGTTGAGCGGCGAGATCGCTAGCAAGGTGCTATTTCAGAGTTTGGAATAGTGATCATCAGCTGCATTTTGAGACCCAAAATAAGATAACTATACCAAGATGGGGACGGTCAGATGTCAGAGAAATGCTTTATTACGGCGCAAGAATTACTAGAAGATTCTTTTCGTTTAGCGGCACAAGTTTATGAAAGTGGATTTCGCCCGCAGTTTATTGTGGGTATTTGGCGTGGTGGCGCGCCAATCGGTATCGCCGTGCAAGAGTTTTTTGACTTTAAAAAAGTAGAAACTGACCATATTGCAGTGCGTACGTCCTCTTACTACGGAATTAACCAACAAAGTAAGCAGATTAAAGTACACGGTTTGCACTATATTGTTGAAAATGCCAATGCTGGCGACGGTCTGTTAATTGTTGACGACGTGTTTGATTCAGGCCGCAGTATCCATGCACTTAAAGAGAAGTTAAGTGAATTGATGCGTTTCAATATGCCTAAAGATGTGCGCATTGCTTGCCCATATTTCAAGCCTAAAAACACTACAGTGCCGTTAAAGCCTGACTACTATATTCATGAATCTGAAGAGTGGTTGGTTTTCCCTCATGAAGTTTCTGGCCTTTCAGCACAAGAGATTGCAGAAGGTAAAGGCGACTTAAAGAACATTAGAGAGTTGTTTATTTAAGCCTTTCACTAATTCACTTAATCAATTAAATATGATTAAGTGAGTCGATGTAACGTAAAAGCCACCGCGAAGGTGGCTTTTTTGTGATTCGAGATAATTGTTTCTTTACTATTATCGGCTCATTTTAGAGGTTATCAACAGGCACTTTTGTTCCTGTTGAATGGCTTCTTTTAGTGCCCGCAGGGTGCCGTCAGACAGCTGTTCACTGTTGCTCTGCAAGTGTTGTAATGCACTGACATTGCCATAGCTGCAATCCGTTGGGATTAAGTCTTTTGCGTAACTGCGCATAAATACTGGGCCTTTGTCTTGGTCCAACTGCGCCAGTGTGGTTAGTCGCTGCTCTGCAGTGACGGCGCTGAGAGACTTTTGTTCACTGGGATACAGGTTATCCATAATGGTACGTTGCTTGGAGAAGGGGAGATTGGTGTCTTGCTGAATGCGGGTTAACCACTGACGCTTTTTCAGTGCATCTGGGCGGGATACTTCAGCGGCAAGTGCTGATTTCTGGCCCGAATCACTGCTATCCAGTTCACGTTCCTTACGTAGCCAGTACATCGCACTCGGGTGGTCATAGCGGTTTAAATGGCTAATCATCATCCAACGAAGATCTTGATCCAAGGTTAAGCCTTTAATACTGGCTTTATTATTCAGCAAGGCATCAATGTTATTGAGCGCATCTTGGCTTCGTGCAAACGCGATATAATTGGCAAACCAACGTCGCTGAAAATCACGATTTTGACTATTTATCATCACCTTTCTAAGGCTCATTTGCTCAATAGCTCGGATAGCTTTTTGTGCATAACGTTGGTTTATTGGAGCCATCTTGTCGAGATAGATGCGCGTTTTAGATAAGCTTGAAAGCACCTGACCTACAATGGTGTAATCAATTTCCCCCGGTAAATTTACCAGTACAGTGCCGATATAATTGTTCAGTGAAAGGCTGCCATCTTCCACGCTATCCCACAAGCTTTGCCAAAGCATAGAGCGTAATAGTGGATCTTTTACTAAGCGTAAACTTTGTTTTGCGGTGTTGAATGATACAGGGTCTAAATTAACTTTTACAAAGCCCCAATCTTGATAATTGGGATAGACCAGATCAGGGCAATAAAGGCCCACAAGACTGGTGACATTGGTGGTGCTGCCACTATAAGTCACTGGCATACTGATATTGTGATGCAGTCGGTTACGGCCTTTAGTAAATAAGCCTATTTGAACGTGCTGCTCACGTAATGTCGGTAGCGCGTCGCTTGCAGCTGTCTGATTAAGACTAAACTGTGTGATGCGACCATTTTCACAACTAAAGCTGGCCTGGATACTGTTAACACCGGCTTCATAAAGCCATTGCTGACTCCAAGTGGTGAGATTTTTATTGGCCGCCTTGCCTAAGCTTTTAATAAAATCATTTAGCTCAGCATTCTGATAACTGTATTGAGTGAGGTAATTTCGCACTCCAGTTTGAAAGGCTTTTTCACCCAATAGATGATTCAGTTGTTTGAGGGCTGAAGCGCCTTTCGAATAGGTAATTGCGTCGATATTATCAAAAGCATTTTGTGTGGTGGCGACGGGGACTTCAATAGGGTGAGTGCTAGCTTGGCTATCTAAATGATAAGCACTCTGTTTATTGTTGGCATAAAAGCTGCGCCAAGCATGGGTGAATTCAGTGGCTTCTGCGGTGGCAAGAGTGCCCATAAAGGAGGCGAAACTTTCATTTAGCCACAAACCATTCCACCATTTCATGGTGACGAGATTACCAAACCACTGATGTGCCATCTCATGCATAATCACGCCTGCTAGACGTTGCTTTTGCGTTGCGGTCATTTCGGTATTAAACAGAAAACGACTTTCGCTGAAGGTAATTGCTGCGGCATTCTCCATCGCGCCATAGAGAAAGTCGGGCACCAGCACTTGGTCATACTTTTTAAACGGGTAGGGGATCCCAAAGTACTCATCAAAAAATGTAAGTCCCTGCTGAGTATAAGTAAACCAGTCTTGTGGTGTGACTTGGTCTACAACAGATTGCCGCGCAAATAAACGGAGCGGGTACTTGCCACTGTTATCTGTCCACTGATGATATGGGCCGGCATGCATTGAGAAGTTATAAGGGCTCAACTTAGGGGATTGAGGAAAGCGCCATTGGCGGGTATCGCCCTGTTCTGTTGTTGAAGATTCTCGCATCGCACTGATGACCGTCCAATCTTTTGGCGCGGTGACCGACAAAGTGTAGGTCGCTTTAAGATCTGGCTGGTCAAAGACGGCAAACATCTGTTGGGCTGCGGCGGGTTCGAAGTGGGAGTAAAGATAGACTTTGTCGTCAACCGGATCGACAAAGCGATGCAGCCCCTCGCCGTTGGTGCTATGCGCACGGGTGAATTGAACTTCAACGGTGTTGCGGCCACTGACTAACAATCCTGGATTAAGGGTTATATAACGGTTGTTATAGTTTGGATAAACCTTTTTGCCATTAATACTAAAGTGGCTAATGGTTGCTTGATTGAGATCGAGTGTGAGCGCTTTATTGGTATCACTGAGGTTAAAGTTAACGTTAGTGGTTGCAGAGAATGTCGTGCCCCCCGTTAAAGTAAAGTCCAAATCATAATGCACATCAGACACTCTAGCGGAGCGCTGTGCTGCAGATTGTTGACTAATGTAGGCAGAAGCATCTCGCGTCGATATTGGCTCTCGAGGCGTTGAATTACATGCAGCAAGTACAACAGATATTACAATAACGACAGCAGTATGAAGCAGGTTCAAAACAGCATCCTTTTAATAAGCGATTTAGTGCCAATAGCAACAAGCTGCATACGGTACCTTATTTCAGCGATACGCTGAAGTTAAAATCACCTTGTTGAGCCATTAAAAAAGCCAGCGAGATGCTGGCTTTATTCGGTTGTGCAGTGCTAACTAAGCATTACATGCCTAGGAAAGACTTAGACTTAACTTTGCGGATCTCTTTTTCATCAGACCATTCAATAAGGCCTGTTTCCAAATCCATTAAACGCATGGTCATCTTGTAGTAAACATCTTTAGTGCTGCCATCTTCTTTTACGATGCTAGATAGGTTGCCGTAAAGCATGTACTGCGCGCCAATTTGACGGCCAAAGCTAATGGCTGTTGATGGGTCAACCATACCTGAATTATTTTGATAATCTAGTTGCTTACGTACCGAGTCAACTTTAGTCATATCGATAAAGCGGAACTTGCCAGAGCGTAATAGTTTATTGCTAATGGAGTCAGTAACCGATTCCGTATCAATATGCTCAGAGGTTTTGTTCTTAATTTTATCAACAAACATAATCGGACGGTCGTTAGCGGTCATCGCAACAACAGGTGGGAAGGTCAACATGCTATCAACCATTTTAGCGGCAATAGCCTGTAGATCGGTTGAGCCAAAGTTTTCGTTGACGGTTTCCACTTCCGTGGCATCACCGTATTCAACTTTTGATTGGCACGCCGACAAGCCGATGACTGCCGCGAGAATAAAAATAACTTTTAAATGTTTCATAGTGAGTTCCATACAAGTGATTGCTAAATTATTATTGAATAAAAACGGGTGTAATTGCCAGTATCAATGACCCAAATGAGTGTGGTTCGGCCACTTTTTACCTCAATAGAGCTCGGTGCTGCATTATCGAGCTTAACGGAGTAGTTACCTGCCTTTATGTAAGTGCGGGCAATTTGTGCTTGTTCTGGCAAGGTTAGCCAGCTACGTCTGTCGGCTTGCTCGGTGACGACGTTAAATATTTGCATTGCAATTGAAGCATAATCCGTTTGATTGTTGCGTCGTTTGCTACTGCTTTCTACGCTTTGTGCCATCTCTGATTTTGCATAAACTCGTGCGGCTTGTCTTATCAGTGCGGCAGGTAAGTCTTCTTTTAGTGCTGTAATCGCTAATGCATCAATATTGGCAATAGGCGCTGCAACTAGAACGGTTCCCAGACCTTGTATACGACCCGCTCTTACCGTTTGCTTCGTTGGGAAGTAGGTGGCGAGTGAAGCGGTTTGCCAGTTACCATGTATCGTAAAAGGCACGGTTAGGCTTTTCTTTTCAGGTACAAAGCCACGCTCCAACATCACGATAACTTGTCCTTCTTCCTTTTTTTGCGATATGGCGTCGCCCCAGCGTTTTTTAAACTCGTCGTACTGTGGCATCGACAATTGCTTAGCGAGTCTGACTAAATCTTTTTGTAAGTATGGGTTGTTTGGCGATATTTGCGCTGCTTTACGGTAGTCGATATAAGCGTCATTAGGTTCACCTAAGATCTCATGCAACATACCAGTGGTGTAGTAGCTATAGGCATTTAAAAATGAGCTGGTGGTACTTCCCGCTGCTTTACCGAGTTTATTGACTTCGGCGTCAATGGTGCCATTAGCCATTGCTTGCACTGACTTGTTGGACTTTTGATAGCGTGCTTGCTCTGAACTTTGCAGCTCGTTACTGCGACGAACTTCCACTAATGCACCTTCAGCGTCACCACTGAATAGATAGTTAAGCGCTTGATACTGGTGGAGCATGACTCGCTCATAACCCGGACCTCGGTAGGGGATCACGTTGTCATTAATAAAGAGGCTGGTGGCCGTGGCTCCCGCATCGCTTAAGCTGAGCTTAGCCTTATCATCAAACACTCGATAAGCATTGGCCGCTTGTTGATAGAATGTTTTACTGCCTTCAAAATCGCCCGCTATTTGTGCCGAGCGTCCAGCTTCTTGTGCGTACAGTAAGCCATCGGCACTGGTCACTTCTGATTCCACAATCTTTGCCGCTTGCTGAGGCGTTGCAGAATTGAGCTGCGCTTTTACGGGGGCAATCTGAGAAGGGTAGTTAATGAATACGCTGTTAAATGCACATCCACTTAGACTTAGCATCATGGTTGTCAGTAATAATAAACGTCTCATGCTAACGTCTCGATATAGTGTGCTATTTGCATTGGCTTCCTTGTTTGCTCTGGAGAATGGACCGAGCACTAAAATGCAGTATAAATGATAAAATCAATCTGATAAGAGAATGTATATATATTTACAAAGTTTCATTTATAGCAGCGCACTTTTAACATATCGAATCTGAACGTAACATGAATGCATAACGACTATTACCGTTTAAATATAGCAAGAATTTAAGCTGTTAATCTAGTCGTTGTCGTTATCCATTTGTCACTAGAAGTGTGGCGGTGGTGTTTCGTCTGCTTGGGATGCCATATTACTCGGTTCAGCTGATTGTAATTTATTGAGTAATAAACGTAACTGCTCCTGCTGTATTGCAACCACATCATTTAGCTTGATGAGTTGTTGATTGAGCTCCTCGATGGTGCCGTCTTGGAACGCCAATTTCATCTCTAACTCTTCAATTCTGTGTTCTATATTATCCACGTTTACCTCTGATGGATGGGCAAATGCTCATTGCACTTACTGTTGATTATCGTTAGTTGAAGCAGAGTATACAACGGCTCCGTATATTTGGGGATAGTCGTATTAACAACTTGTCCAACATGTTAGATGGATTGTCAGTAAACAGTAAGCGAAAAAGAAGTTAATAAGTGGTTTATTAACCAATGTCATCATTCAGCTTTGAACTTGCTCTATTCTGTGTTGTCTTTTAAGTGAATCTTTGTTCATACAAGTGCAATAGTCGTTCAGGCTAATGACAGGCAATGTATGTAATATATTAATCTGTATTGGAAAAGTGGCTAAATCACGGTGACGTCGTTTTTATCTAATCAGATTGGAATAACCTATTTAACTAGTATAAAGTGGTTCGCTTAATAAAAGTAAAGGTTATAGTAACCACGTGTAGATGCTGAGGAAGCTTTAAATGAAATCTATTTATAAATATTCACTAGTGGCTTTGGCCGTTGTTGGTCTTAGTGCTTGTAATCAAGCACAAGAAGCAGTTGCTGCGCCGGTAGAATTGAAAACTGATGCGCAAAAAGAAGCCTACAGCGTTGGCGCGTCAATTGGTACTTATATGGCTGGCCATATCAAGGAACAAGAGGAACTAGGTTTAACTGTAGACAGAGACCTAGTCGTGACTGGTTTCAGCGAAGGCTTGAACAGCGAGCTAAAGCTAACGCAAGAAGAGATGCAAACAGTATTGCAAACCCTTGATGAAAAGCTAAATGAAAAGCGCCAAACACAAGCGGCAGCATTAGCAGAGAAAAGCTTGGCTAGCAGCACCGCATACCTTGAAACAAACAAAGCAAAAGAGGGTGTTGTAACGACCGAGTCTGGCTTACAGTACGAAGTATTAACCGAAGGTACTGGTGAGAAGCCTGTTGCTGCTGACACTGTTAAAGTTCATTATGTTGGTACATTAACTGATGGTACTGAGTTCGACAGCTCAGTAGCTCGTGGCGAGCCTGCAACGTTCCCATTGAACCGTGTTATTCCTGGTTGGACTGAAGGCGTACAGCTAATGTCTGTGGGTTCTAAGTTTAAGTTCGTTATCCCTTCAGAACTAGCTTATGGTGATCGCGATACAGCCACTATTCCTGCTAACTCTACTTTAGTATTTGAAGTTGAATTGTTGGATATCCAAAAAGCGGATGCACCTGCTGCAGAAGCAAGTGCTGCACACGCACACTAATCCCGAATAATATTGGGAACAAAAAAGGACGCTATGCGTCCTTTTTTAATATCTTCAATTTGATGTTATGGCTTTTTCTGCGGTGGAAATAGCGCTAATATTTTGCTGACAGTCGCGTTGGTCTCTTGCGCCTTTTCTTCGCCGCCATCATCAAAAGTAAATTTGTCACTGCCGCGCCAAATGAGTTTTTGTGTTTGTGGATCCAACACATCAATCTGTATGGTTTGGATTTTTGCGGTATCACTCCCCACGGGAACATCAACACTGGTGCCGATTGATGCGCCGCTAGAGCTACCCCATGAGCCTGCACCGAGTCCAATAGAAAAGCCTGAATCTTTGGGTTTATCATCGACTCTAAAACCATAAGTCACCAAAAAATCAGCAGCTTCATCCTGTTGGATAAATCCTTGAGCGATAAGCGCAGCTGCAATAGATTGCTGAATTCTTGCTGCACTGAGCGGATCGGTTGTTTGCGCTGGCTCTACTTGTGAAAATGTCTTTAGCGGAGAGAAGTTGTAATCAAGGTCGTAATCATTCTTTGGAGGGGAACTGCACCCGAGTAGGGCAAATAGCGGTAGTGATAGCAAGCAAATTAATAAGGTTCGTTTTAGTGTATTCATTATTTAGCCTCTTTAATTTAAGGCGTTAAGCCCCATTATTCTTTTGGTTCACTCGCTGATATGAAGACAATAACTTCAATGAGCGTGCTCAACGTTACGCTAATTCAACGTCATTAAGTATGCTGTCTTCTGCTGTTTTGAATCGATAGCATAGTTAATGAAATTGGTATTACCTCTTACATAGTATATGTTTAGAGTATGGAGCAGTTAGAGTTTTTTGAGATCCCCAGCCCATGCATCGGTATTTGCCAAAGTGATGCGAGGGGATATTGCAAAGGGTGTTTACGTAATCGAGACGAACGTTTCAAGTGGCTCGAGTTTTCTGATGTGCAAAAATTTGATGTCATCAGGCTGTGTAAACAGCGTAAACGCCGTCGTCAGCTTGCGATACTAAAAGCAAAGAAGGCGCAACTTATCGAAGAAAGAGCCACAGTCAATCCGAGTTTAGATTTTAAGGATCAAGCGCCAGACTCACTCGATGTGAGTGATTTTAAATTAGACTAAACGCGTTACCATTAACACTATTAAACGCTTTAGCAGCTCCATTATGGGTGATGCCAAGTTAAGGTGAATTGGGTAAAGCCGGGGTGACTTTTTAGCGATACATCCCCTTGATGACGCTCCATGATCCGCTTGATGATTGCCAAGCCTAAACCATGGCCTTTATTACCATTACAACGGGTATCACTGCGATAAAAGGGTTCGAAAATTTTCAGCTGGTCCTGCGCTAATATCCCTTCGCCATCATCCGTCACACTGAGACATATCTGTTTACCTTTACGGCTAATTTCGACAGTGATCTTTTCGACACCGAAACGTTGAGCGTTGGTGATTAAGTTCTGAAGTGCCCGTTCAATTAACGACGGATCGGCCTTCAGTTGTACTATCTGTTGAGGCTCAATTAACTCAATAGGGGTTGAGTGGTGCGACTGCAACCGTTTAATGGTTTGCTTTGTTAAGCTGTTTAAGTCGCAGAGTTCAAATTGTAGTCCTTCTCGTTGTGTCTCTAAACTGGCATAGGTCAACAGTTCTTGCAGCAAGTCTTCCATCTCTTTTATATCGAGTAACATCTCATCCAAAAATGCTTGGCGCCGCTGCTCATCAGACTCTGGCAAACAATATTGTGGGATCAATGCCAGGGCGAATTTGAGCCGAGCTAGTGGGGTTCTTATCTCATGAGAGACGGCATTTGAAAGGTGTTTTTGATTTTCGATGAGTGCACTAATGTGCGCCGCCATATCATTAAAGGTGGTGGCTAATGGCAACACTTGTGAGCGTTTAGCGAGTTTGATACGGGTATTCCACTTTGCTTGGCCAAACTCTTTTGTCGCGTTACGCAGTGTTTTTAAATCTTTAGAGAGTGGCCACACCCAAATGAGCGTGACAAACGCTAATGAGAGATAAAAGAAGACATTATAAAGGCCACGCAAGCTAGCATCAGGATCAAGTGCAATGGGGCCAGCCATTAAGATTTGTTCGCCTACAGCAACGAATTGAAGTTCATGATTGATATCATACGGCGTAGCGATAACTGCGTGGCTCTGTACCATCTGTTCTTCTGAGAACGCGACTTGGTCGGCATCGAGCAGTGCTAACGGAAAGTCAGGATTGCTGTTAATGCTGTTGAGCATCTCTTGTCGCTGCAGCGCGGGTAATTTTGTTAATACCTGCGCCAAAGCGATTAAAGGTGCATCGAGTGCACCCTCTTGATCGGCATTCTGTTTCCAAAAACTATCGAGTGTCCAACCTATACCGAGAAAGCCAAGGCTTAACAGTAAATATAAGCTTAAAAATAGACGCTTCATTTTAGACTAGCTTGAAGATTAGTTATTCCAGGCTTCTGGTGCGAATAGATATCCCTGTCCCCAAACTGTTTTAATTCTGAAAGGTGTTTCAATATTATCACCAAGTTTCTTTCTCAAGCGCGAAATACGCACATCAATTTTTCTATCTTTACCGTCAAAGTCGATATTCAGTAAATATTGATAAATATACTGGCGGCTCATGACTTGTCCTGCTTGAGAAGCAAGTAACCATAATAGTTCAAACTCATGGCTAGTAAGGTCAACTTCTATTTGACCCAGACGAATGGCTTGAGTGTGAGGATCGATACTTAACTTACCAAAGCTTAGACAATGAGACTCAACTTGTGGTGGCTTTGCTTGACGACGTAGTAAGTTATTAATTCTTGCAACGAGTAACGCTGGGTCGACAGGCTTAACTACGTAGTCATCAGCCCCTAGCTCTAAGCCTTTAATTTGATCTTCATTTGAGCTCAATGCGCTCATTAATAAGATCGGCCCGGCAAAATAATCAGGTAGCTTCTCACACAGTGTTAAACCGTCCATGCCTGGTAGCATAATGTCCAGCAAAATGATGTCAGGTTTATAGTTGATTAGTCGGGTTAATACGGTATCCCCGCGACGCTCCACTTCAACGTGCATTCCATGCGATTTTAAGTAGTCTACGATCAAGTTGGCCAGACGAATGTCATCTTCTACGAGTAGGACTCTATGCGTAGATTGAGAGTTGGTCATTAAAATAAACTCCATGGGTTGCGGTAACGACGCCTTACTTGAGGCGAAGAAGCTTGAGTAACTTTTAATTTTACACCCGCAAGAGTCTCGTGGGTATCTTTGTCTATCATGACAAACTGAATATCTTTGTCTGCACTGACATTGATCGCTAAAGAGTTAACGGCAGGTGAACTATTGCACCACTTCTTAAGTTCTTTGTAGTCAGATATGATGCATATTGAGCGATTTTTTAACAGCTCCCACGTGAGTACAACTTCAGTATTACAAGTTTCTTCATCTTCACTGGTAATACAAATGGTGGGGGATAAGCTCAGACTGGCAGTAAGAGGTTCAAGCTCTTCAGCGACAGCGTAGCCACTGAACGCCGAGTAAAAAAGGAACCACAACCATGATTTTTTTGCTATTGATAACACTGGCGTTAAAACCTATACGCTGCGCCTACAAAATAGGTAGTCGTATAATCTTTGTCGAGCAGAGGGCTATCAACAATTTCATCGGCAAGGTCGGTATAACGTGCTACCAGCAAAATATTCCAATTTTCAGTTAACACATATTGTCCTGTGAATTCGATACTTTGATTCAAAGCTGACTCCGCTTGGTACTTCTCGCTCCAATAGAGGCTCTCACTCGGTCTAATACCATAGTAATAATCAACGACTTGTTCGCTTTTCCAGTCTAACACAGCTGCGAACTCAAAATTCCAACTATCAAGTGGAATATTATACAACCATTTTAACTGCGCTTCTGTTCCATTATGCACATTAAAAAGATCATGTGTAACAGAGGCTTTGACTATACCAATTCTAGTGTAAAGAAACGCTTCTACTCCGCCAAGATATGTAAAGTTTCTATTTTCGAGTTCATTAGTATCGATCTCTGGCTCTGCCTTGGTTCTCATGGTTGAGATACCTGCAGGCGTTGTCGCTCGCTCAACACTGCTACTTTTGAGAAGGAAAATATTAGAGGGATCCCAGCGATAGAAGAAAGCGCGGTCGGTACTAAACGTGCTCACTACGTTGACGGTATAATTTTCACCTTCAGTAATAGTGTAACCAATACTGCCGTTATCAAAAAACCAACTGTCACCATAGTAGGCAATGGTTGGTGCGGCATAGAGAGGGATATCATCAAAATCTTTAAGCGGGTTTGATTTAACGCCGTAACCGAGTGCAATACCTATATCCCAACGACCAACTTCAATACAGTCGGTGTCGTTGCTGCAAGCATCGTTATTACTAGCGTGCGCAGAAGTTGCAAAAAAGCTAATGCTTAGGATTAGCGCCAATAGATAATGCATAGATTGATATCGACTTATGATTACAAAATTAACAAAAGAGAATATAGAGTATCACTAATCGTTAATCGCATCATGGGGATGAGTGGATTTGTTGCAAAGTGATACAGGTCATAAAGTCATCAACAGGCTAGTCAGATTTGAGCTCCCGCTAAATCTGCAACGACTGACGCAGAATGGGATAAATTTGACGCATTCTAATTAGAGCACTGAATAAAAAGGGTTTATGAATGCAGTTATCGGTACATGCATAGAGCCTAGCTCAATTTTTTAGCTGAATTTAAAAACGTTAACCTCTTAGTGGAGGGACGTGCTTATTGATGTCTGCAACTTACGTTAGCATGAATTTTAAGAGCTTATTCAATTGCCTAGACGTAGTTAATATTTTTGGCTGAACGATGTGGCAGCCTAGCATCGTCAAAACGGTATTAGGGCTCAACGATCGCTTTTAAACGTTATTCATCTTACTGCAGACAAATGCAATGGCCTCTTCATCTAGGCTACGTTTGGATAAGTAATTAACGGTGTTAGCTTGTTTGATTAAAAAGCCTTGTTCTGATTCAGAAATAGACACAACATCTTGCCAAAGAATACTTCCTTTGACATAAAACGAGTCATTAGAGATCCCTTGTTCGTCGATTGTTAGTGTCACTTCATTGCTGGCCGCTTTACTGACCATTTGACGCATAAGCCACCAAGGTTTTTTGTAACGTATGTTTAATGCTTCTAATACGCCGAGTACGATTAAAAACCACGAAGCATAAGCATTGATCCCAGTCAGCAGTAATACAATGCCAATAAGTATAAAGATGATGGCCTTTTTATGAGCGCGTATTGAGGTATCAATGACAACTGACTCATCAAAGCACTCGCTAAAGTGGCTTTTATCTAAAGTATATTGAGTGGTATAGCTGTATTCAGATTTCATTTGGGCTCATTAGTTTAATGCGAAGATAATGCTTAAGGCGCTAATTGGCTATTATACCCTTAAGTTTGCATTTAGTTGATTAACTCAGGCTTAATCAAGCTATATTGAAGCAAGGTTTGGCAATGATAAAGGGGTTAAAAGAGATTATGGCAATGATACCAACAGATTTTGTAAATTATAAATCAACACCATTGTTTGATAAAGACACTGTGCCAAAGATGTTTTTGCATCTGCATAACACTAAAGCAGGCGTGTATGGGCAAATTCATGTATTAAGTGGCACGCTGAAGTTTTATGGTTTTAAAGATAGGCGAGCAGAGGTGGAACAAGAGATCGTTATTGAGGTCGGCCAGACCGCTATTTCGCCACCGCAATATTGGCATAAAGTAGAGTTATTAACCGAAGAAACCCAATTTAGGGTCGATTTTTGGGCGCAAGCGGGCTCAGACATCGTTATTGAAAACCAAAGTGAAAGAGACGCCAGCTAGATCATCAAAGCGTCAATACAGGTTATTTATAATCGTAGGTGTTTGTGCTGATACGTTAGAGTAATTAGTGCTGCGTTGGCTTAATGGCAAGGATGTCACACTTTAATTGGTCAATGATCACCGATGAAGTGTGTCCTTTTAGGTCGTTAATAAAGCCATGATGTTCACCTGCGCCAATCACTAACAGATTTGCATTACACTTATGTGCAATTTCGGGAATAATATGGTCCGGCAGCCCTTGCTCAAGATGCAGATGATCATCTCGCAAATGATACTCTTTAGCCGAATCGATTAGGTGATCCCAGTGATGACTCCTTTGCTCCTCATCAGTAAATAAGCCATGATCTTTATTGACTGACATACTCCAGTTTTTCAGTTGATAACAGTTAAGCAGGTGGATGTCATTTTCCAGTAAGTCTGCTAGTTGCTGTGTATCATCTAACAAATGTTGATTAAGTTCTTTATGGGCAATCGTCGATCCCGCCGTTTCTAGCGCAGTTAAAATGTGCCCCTGTCGTTGCCAACATTTATTGCCAACAATTAAAATAGGCAAATTGCTTTCGCGTAACAGATGCGCTTCGCAACTGGGGATAAGTTCATTGATAATGGTATTGTGGTGCTGATTATTCATAACCACTAAGTCATAATCACTGGCGTTTGTTTCATTGAGAATAGCCTGATGGTCTTTGACATTCTTGATCACTTTAACGTCTATTTCGACTCCCTGACGTTGGTATTTACTCATTAGTTTATTGACAAATAGCATTGGGTCCAGCGCATTGTTGGGGATCAAACCTAAGCGGCTGAGAAAGTTATTATAGGGTCTATCGACTTTCAATATGGTGACTTTCGCTTTAGTTTTACAGGCGAGCTGTAGGGCTTTATTTAGGGCGAATTGCGTAGCTGAATGATTGTCTATTAGCGCTAACGTATGGTGGTAAGAGATCATCTGAAGTACTCCGTTTTCTTTCACTCCATTTTGAACAACTGTAGACGAAAACCCCATGAACACACGGTTTTCTTCATAACGAATAGCGCTTAAAGTCCGTTTATACAGCGCAATTCAATATACTCAATATTAACTAACTGATTTGTTTCAAAAGCACCACGACTGCAATTACTAAATTCACATAATTTCAAGAATTAGCTGGCGTAAATTCTACGGTTTCTCCTGTTAACAATGTTTAACATGACTTATTTTTAACGGTTCGTTAACCTAGTTGAACGTTGAGATAAACGCCAATTTTCACTGCTGTGTTAACGAAAAAAGCAATCGTTAATTACTCGCTAAAGGCAAAGGTATTGCCGCTAACTCGCTAAGGAGAGGCTATGTTTGTATTTGCTATGGAGTTGGTGTTTTGGGTGCTGTGGGATTATGTGTTGTCATTTGTATTTTGTCTCACCGGGGCATTACTGATCCGTATTTTTAGCTTTGGCAAAACCCGCTACCCTCTAACACCCGTTAGCTATTTTCACCGTCGCAAGTACAAAGAGAAAGACCCATTTAATATAACCTTTATCATTGGATTCTCTTTCTACCTGCTGTTTTTCATACTGGCTATTTGGCTGGGTTAGTGATGATTTTGAGGCATTTCTGTAGTCATTCAAAGTTAAAACAACTGTTTACATTTTATCCATTCAACAGTAGCTTAGCTAAAAATTGCTGCAAAGTTGCTAGATGATATGAAAATAAGAAAAACTATCCTTATCACGGGCGCGAGTTCAGGGCTTGGTCGTGGAATGGCATTAGAGTTTGCCAAGATGGGACGAGATCTAGCGCTGTGCGCACGGCGTATCGATAGGTTAGAAGCCCTAAAGTGTGAGCTTGAAGTGCTCAATCCTAATATCCGTGTCTCTATTAAATCTTTAGATGTAACCGAGCATCAACAAGTATTCGATGTGTTTGATGAATTTAATCAAGAGTTGGGCTGCATTGACCGGATCATTATTAATGCCGGTATGGGCAAAGGTGCCTCAATCGGTACTGGTCATTTTGAAGCTAACAAGCAAACGGCAGAGACTAATTTTATTGGTTTACTGGCACAAGCAGAAGCTGCGATGCAGATTTTTAGAAAGCAAAATGCGGGTCACTTAGTCACTATATCATCGGTTAGTGCAGTTCGAGGCTTCAGGCGAGCGATGACAGTGTATGCGGCCACAAAGGCGGCTGTGACCTCGTTGACCGAAGGGATCCGCATTGATGTGATGAACACCCCAATTAGTGTGAGTTGTATTCATCCTGGTTTTATTCGAAGTGAAATTAACGACCAGGTCGAAAAGGTCCCCTTTATCGTCGATACTGACGTTGGGTGCCGTGCAATGGTCAAAGCGATAGAGGCTGAAAAAGCCAATAGTTTTGTCCCTACATGGCCTTGGGCACTGTTGCATTGGGCACTGCGAGTAGTACCCGATTCGTGGGTCAGAAAAATGAGTTGATCACGTTCACGCAAGTCATCATTAAAGACGTACCACTAAATTTGCAGCACTAATGTGACTCGCCAGTGCGATGATTCACGGTTATAACGGTTAATCATTATAACGATCAATAACGGTTACGTTCACTGGGAATATCGCTAAGGTATTGAACAAACTCAACCTCGTAACCGTCTGGGTCAATGTAGTATACATTGCGTCGATAAGGGTCCTCTGCACCCGCTTTATCGACAGGATGGCCTATCGCCGCTAGGCGCGTTATTACAGCGTCTATATCATCGACGACAAAAGCAAAATGAGCCAAGCCGACTTGATGGCCACTCAGATCGCGATTATTGTCGACACCATCATCATTAAACGTCAGATATTGATAATCATCGCCAAAATGGATCCAGTTGCGATCAACCCCATGCCACTGACTCACCCCACCGCCACGTGTCTTCCAATGGGGAAAAATAGCTTGGTAAAAAGCCAGAGTGGTCGGGATGTCTTTTACCACCAAATTTAAGTGTTCTAAATGCATCATAATTTGCTCCTTGCAGCCTGTTTAGTGATTAAGTTTTTACATGCCATAACTGTACTCCTGTTGTTTAGGGTAGGGCATGGCTTCATGGTTAACACGAATTGTTGTTAATGCTTCACTGTATTGCAGCAACATGTGTAAGCAGTAATTGATACGCTCACGTAAGTGCTGATCGCGCTCGCTCATGGGCTCTTCTTGGTTGAGCACCTCTTCAACCTGACGAATAATCAGATGGTCAGGTGTCGCCACTAGTTTATTGTTCTTTAATGCATTCATCCTCAACTCCGCAATCGGGTATGCACCGCTAATGCCACTCACCACCGACACTAATAACGCCGGTTTATGGGCTGTCTCTTGCTTATCACACATCAACAAGAAATTCTTAATGAGCGGTGAGGCCATACCGCCCCATTCTGGTGTTATTAAAACAAGTGCATCTGCGCGTTTAATTTGTTGAGAGATAAAAGGCCAGCGACTACCGTCAACATTTTTGCTCTCGGGCTCACCGTCCCAAAATGGCAACTGATACTGACAAAGCTCAATGTGTTTTACATTATGCGTCGGTAGCATTTGTTGCATTAAGTATTGGGCAACTTTTGCACTTTGCGAGTCCTTACGTTGGCTGCCGCTAACAATCACTAATTCCATTTAAGTAAACCTTTTTGTTTATTAATTTTTATGTAAAGTAATATCTTTACATAATAAAGTAAAGATAAAAGTTTACTTAAGTATGGATTCAGTAATAATGTGCCTTAAGCGTTATAGAGGTGTATACAGAATACCGCCTCTGAAACGAGCACCTTCAAGTAGAATGGGTATATATGAAAACCAGTGACAAAATATTGCAGATGTTAAAGACCCAAGGCGAGCTGACAGCCAAAGTCATCGCAACAGAACTTGAATTGACCACTATGGGCGTGCGTCAACATCTACAAAGTCTAGAACACAGTAGCGATGTGATTTTTGCAGATAGAAAAGCGACTCGTGGCAGACCGACTCGTTACTGGTCCCTGACGCCTAAAAGCAACAGCCACTTTTCAGATCGCCATGAAGAGCTCACGGTGCAATTAATTGATTCAGTGAAAACTATTTTTGGTGATCAAGGTTTAGAGCAGCTCATCGCCCATCGTGAAGAGGCGTCTTTTACGCTATATCAAGCGGCATTAACTGACGCGACAGATCTATCCGCCAAGTTAGCCGTACTGGCTAGATTGCGAACGGAAGAGGGTTATATGGCCAGCGTTGAAGTGAGTGATGATGTTTATTGGCTGCTTGAAAATCACTGTCCAATATGTGCAGCAGCTGCCTCATGCCTCAATTTTTGCCGTTCAGAACTGCAACTGTTTCAGTCGCTGCTAAAAGATGACGCCAGTGTTAGCCGTGAAGAGCATATTATTGAGGGGGCACGTCGCTGCGCTTATAAGATTGTCCCGGTTGACGGGTAGGGGGGAAAGGTGGAATCTAAACGAGCACGCCTAGATCGATTTATTAGTGTAAAAACCTCCATTAATCGCAAACATGTTCGACTACTACTGGCTAAAGGATTAGTTGAAGTTGATGGTAAAGTCGCACGAGATATTGATCAAATCATCGATGAATTTTCTCATGTTTGTCTAGAGGGCGAAGTATTACAAGCCAACACACCAAGCTATGTGATGCTGCATAAACCGATAGGGGTGGTCAGTGCCACTGTTGACGATAAGCATAAAACGGTGATCGATCTACTGACTCAAAAAGATAAACATAGTCTGCATATTGTCGGCCGTTTAGATCTCAATACATCAGGATTACTGCTATTAACTAACGATGGTCGCTGGTCAAAGCGGTTAATGTCACCAGAGCATAAAGTGGCCAAACTGTATCGGGTGACACTAGAGAACCCACTTGATGTGTCCTACATTAACGCGTTTGCAGCGGGAATGTACTTTGAATTTGAAGATATTACTACCTTGCCAGCTAAGCTTGAAATTATTGATGAATATACT
This sequence comes from Shewanella sp. GutCb, assembly GCF_002836135.1. Taxonomy (NCBI): domain Bacteria; kingdom Pseudomonadati; phylum Pseudomonadota; class Gammaproteobacteria; order Alteromonadales; family Shewanellaceae; genus Shewanella; species Shewanella sp. GutCb. The sequence continues at coordinate 107,926 of NZ_PJBL01000001.1, forward strand.
GCATTAGTGAGTCTGATGGAGGGGCGTTATCACCAAATAAAGCGTATGTTTGGCCGTTTTCGTAACCCCGTAGTGGGTCTACATCGAATATCCGTGGGCAACATTGTACTCGATTCCAATTTAGTGCCAGGACAGAGCCGATTATTAACCGCAGAAGAAGTATCTGAATAGCCTCAATAGCGCTTTTTGATAGTATGTTATTCAGTCGCTATCGAAATTCCACCGTCACATTGTTGCGGATCGGTATGATGTGTACCCTATATTTGATTATTATGTTGCAGCTATTAGCAATGATCACTATTTGAGATGCAAGAGTATGCTATATCTATAGCTAAGTATTCAAATAATGACTAAAAATAATGCTTAATGAATCACTGAAAAAGTTGTCTGAATTAGATGTTTTTTGTCTTATCGTGTTTAAGACTCTTTACGAGAATGGCCATGCGAACTCGACGGCAATTGAGTTACAAGTGTCTGCTCCAAAAATTAGCCGTTGCCTTACGTTGTTACGCACAACGTTCAATGACGAACTATTCTACCGTAGACTGCAGGGGCTAAAACCTACGCCCTTGGCTGAACTGTTATATGATCCTATTTGTGATTTTTATCATGCTGTGACGCATATTGAACAGGTCGCATTTGACGAAACTGAATCAAAACTTACTTCAACGCTAAACATTGCTGTTACCCAAGGCATTATGAGGAGTTTAGCGATAGCCATTAGCAGTCATGACCAGCAAGAGGTTATTGGTAAGATCCGCCTGCAAAGTTGGGAAGCCAATTCTGCTGAATCTATTCATAATGGCGAGCTTGATTTTGGTATTGGATTTGATATTTCGCACACCACTGAACTTGAATACGAATTATTAGGCACACTTGAAAGTGTTTATTTAGCCGCTAAAGAACAACACCCTATCTGGCAAAACATTCCAAATATTACCTTAGAACATATTGCGATCCATCCATTTTTATACCTAGAAAGTAAAGGGTTTAATGACAAGATTGATCCGCTGGAAATGTATTGTCGTAATGCGCAAATAGAGCTTGAAAGTGTTGAAAAAGTCACGAGTCGTGAGGCATGGTTTTGTCATTTGATGACGATGGGAAGCTTAGCTTTCCTGCCTGCGGTAGAAGCTGATGAGTGTAATCACATTCCGTCTTTAAGAACCGAAGCTTTACCTCGTGAACAAGTCGCGCTGTTGCATGGCGATATGTTATCTCCAAAATACTATCTTATTGAAAAAGAACTTAAAAATAGAAGGTATACGCAAGAGAGAAGAACATTGGTCGTTGAGTTGGTACAGGGTTTACTCCAATCTAATTAATTTATTTCCCGCCTCTAATTTCAATTACTGGTATTACCAATTTCAGTAATTGAAATTCCATTAACTGAATCTTTAATTTTTAGTCACATCTTTGATACAAATTGGTGTCGAAATAGTCGGTTTCTTTTATATTTGATTTACTGCGTATGCAGCAAAATAATACCTATAAAGGGATAAAATGATGAGAACACATAAGAAGTCTTTATTGGCGATGGCATTGATAGCTGCCATCGGCTTGACTGGTTGTGGAGATGGTGATGATGGCCAAGACGGTGCACCAGGCGCACCGGGCACTCCTGGTACCCCAGGCACACCAGCAGGCATAACGGTTGATACCGTTAGTAGTGCCGCTGATTTCGTACTTACAGTAGCACCAGCAGATATCGTAGTCGTGGGTACTGACGCCTTCACTATTAAATTTACCGCAACAGGTAAAAACAGCAAAGGCGAAGCGGTTCCCTTTACTGGGCTAGAAAAAGTTGCGCTATATGTAATGAACCAGGCTGCTAACACCACTGATACTGGCGCACCGGTATTGTGGCAAAACAATGCACTGGCTAACGAGTTTGGCTCAAGTATGTATTGTACGCTAACGGGTAAAGCAACGGCTCGTGGTGGCGCAGAAGTAGATGCCTGTACTTTGGTTGAAGATGAAGCTAACCCAGGCACTTACACAGGTACTTGGGAGCATGATGGTAATGCGCCAGTCGTACTGGCCGAAGGCGATGCTAATAACCTATTCCGCGTCATGGTGCGTACCTATAATGTCTCTGATAGTTCAGGGGCCGGCATCTCTGACAAACTACTGTCTACGCCTGTTGATTTTATTCCTGCAACGGGTGAGCTTGCGGTATCAGTAAAAGATTCAGTCTCTAATGCCGCTTGTATCAAGTGTCATAGTAGCAAAGACGGTTACGCCGTTACTGACATCCGTATCGCCAATATTGGTGCTCACCATAACTATCAAAAAGTAGAAAATTGCGTTGCTTGTCATAATCCGGCATACGCAGCTGATCAGAATGACGCCGAAAAAGGCTTTAATCCTAATTGGAACGCAATGATCCACACCATCCACGCAGGTCATCATCTTGATCTCGTTGGTGACGCTAAAGCTGAAGGATGGGAACAAATTGGTTTCCCATCAGAGCTAAACGAATGTACCACTTGTCATGACAACGGTACTCAGTGGAATGACAATGTCTATGCTGAAGCCTGTGTGTCTTGCCATACTGATGTTGACTTAGCTACAGGTGATGGTCACAGAGGTATTGTGCCTGAGAGTGATGCGGCTTGTTCTGGTTGTCATGGCGCAGGTAGCCTAAGCCCAATGCAAGCTCATAGTGTCGATCGCCGAGCTGCTTTTGAAACCGGTCTAGTGTTAGATGTGATGTCAGCCGACGTTGCTGCTGATCTATTAACCGTTGTCATTGATGTACAGCTTAATGGTGAAGTCGCTATCGATGGTACTGACTTAACTAAGTACCTGAATAAATTCGAGTCAGGCGATGATATTTTAATCGGCACACTTGATTCAAACGGTGATTATGTTCGTGGACTAAGTATTAACACTAAAAACAATCCTGAGCAGTTCGTTGTTCAAGGCGGTAAGTTAACCTTAACGAAAGCAATTACTGCTGGTCAGCTAGATGGCAAAACACTGTCTGTTTCTTCTGAAATGAATATGTGTGGCGATACCAGCACGAGCAAGATTATTGAAAACACTAAGCTAACCGAAGGAGCTGGTACCGATAGTGGTGCATGTGATGTCGCTATTCCGGCTAACATCGTCACTAAGTTCTTCAAGTTTGAAGCTACAGCCGTTAAAGGTGTACAGACTGAAGATAACCTCCGCTTCGTAAGTTCTAAACTTACGGACTATATGTCTCCAACGCAGGCTGGAAATGACCGCACAACAGCTGATGAAGCCAAGTGTAATGCTTGTCATGGCAACTTATCGCACATCAAATCACCTAACCATGGTGTAACTGACTTTACTCAGTGTGCTGATTGTCATAACAACAGCTACGCGGGTTCATATCATGCTGATGTTTATAAGCAATCTGGTGTAGATGCAGATGGTGAACCGACATTTGAAGTTATGGAAGGTTTGGAGTATTACAACAGAGACCTCGTTACCGTTGCTCACCGCTTCCACAGTGGTATGTTTGCTGGTAACACAGGTGGTGGGATCTACTTAGGTACAGATGGTGAGACTTGGGTTAACTATCCAGCACCTAAAACAGACTGCCAAGCGTGCCATAAAGATGAAAATTCTGAAGGCGATGCAATGCCATTCTTTGCTGCTAACGGTGGTCTAACATCGGGCAGAGAAGCGATTGCGACAACTGATAATTACGGTGCAACGGTTGAGTATATCTCACCGGTTGCTGAAGCTTGTCGTAGTTGCCATGCTCACTCAGGTGCTGCAGCCTTAGCTCACTTCAAGAGTAATGGTGCGACTGTATGGGGTGATGAAGTTAGAGATGCTAACTTAGTACCTGTTGAATCTTGTGCAACGTGTCACGCTGAAGGTAAGACTTATGGTATCGACAAGATGCATATGGGAGGTGCTCACTAACTTAAAATTATAAAAGTTTCACCTGCTATGGGATCCCTGCTTCTCATAGTCATTGAACCTCTTGGGAGCCTTCGGGCTCCCCTTTTTTTGCGATGATTTTGGGGTTTATTTTTTTGTTTAGCGTGTAATGACCCTGTTGGTTGGTTATTTTTAATAAAAATGAACCAATGTCCGAGTTTGTGACCGAGTGCAATTATTCAACAGTATCGCTTAGCCGTTTTAGCAATTGCTAAAGTGATAATGCTGAATAAGCGTGAGGAGCAGCAAGTAATGGCAGGAAGTGTGATCTTGATGCTGGTTGCGGATGGTGGTTATTACAATCTTTAGTTTTTTAGGTTAAGTGTTTGATAATAATATTTAATCGCTATTTTTTGAACCATTCTCTTATCGTGATTATCAACACCACTCATTTGCTTGCTGCGTGTGCTTTAACTAAAATCCGCGGCGCTAAGATTAACCATTGTTAATCTAGTGCGGTAGAGCGTAACCGCTACACATCTAATTGATCACTTCCTGTAGGGGAACTCAATGTCTACACAGCTTACAAATTCTTTGGCAAATCCTGCTCCACTTGGCTTAGTGGGCTTCGGTATGACCACCATTTTGCTTAATATTCACAACGCAGGCTTCTTTCCGATGGATTCAATGATCCTAGCGATGGGCATATTTTATGGCGGTATTGGGCAAGTACTCGTAGGCATGATGTGTTTCAAACGGGGTGACACCTTTGGTACCACGGCATTTACCTCTTATGGTTTGTTCTGGTTAACCTTGGTTGGGCTTATTGTGATGCCTAAAATGGGCTTCGCGGCGAGTCCAGCAGGATTTATGGGTTGGTACTTAGCGTTGTGGGGCACGTTCACTGGCTTTATGTTTATCGGTTCAATGCGTTACCCGCTGGCCAAACAGATTGTATTTGGTTCACTGACGATATTATTCTTCTTATTAGCAGCGCGTGACTTTACTGGCAACGCACTTATCGGCACGATTGCAGGCTTTGAAGGTATTTTCTGTGGTCTAAGCGCTATCTACTTTGGTATGGCTCAAGTGCTTAACGCAGAGTATAACCGCGTGATTTTACCGGTCGGTAAGGCCAGATTTTCAGCAAGCGTGCAGACGGTTGTTGATGTAAAACCTGTTTTAAAAGCCGCATAACCGTTCGCGTTTTACGGCTGTAGATAACAAAAAAGCTGACAAGTATGTCAGCTTTTTTTCGTTATGAAACGGGGTTAGCGTTGTTGAAGCTTAAACAACCACTTACCGTAAAGGTAAATACCAATGGCTGAAATAGACCCGATGGCGGCGATGATGTACCACGCCATGCCGATGTTATGGGTGTTATAAAGCAATGTCGTTAGCTGCTGCGCCGGCTCACCAGTATAAGTGACTAAGGTTGAAAATGCCTCGCCCAGAGGTATAGCACTAACATCACTGGCACTCATGCCACGATCTACCAATAACTCCCGCGAGAAGATCTCTTTCGAGGCATACATCTCATAGAGCTTAGGGCCAAAGAAACCTTCAAGCGTCCAACCAATGCCTTGCGGCAGCATCACAAAACCAAGATACATGGCTTTTTTGCCTTCAGGGGCAATGTTGCCCATAAACTCATTTTTCTTCGGGCTAATCATCATTTCGCCGAAGGAGAACATCGCGATAGCGAATACGATCATCCAAGCGGCATTGGTAGCACCAACGAGAACGAAGGCCAAAATACTCAGTAAACACCCGCCTAACATCGCCGAGGTGATCCGGTACTTTGCGGTTAACGCCGCCACTAAGAAGCAGGTGGTCATGATCATACCCGCGTTAAGGTTAAGCATGCCTTCAGGCATCACCTTAGTACCGGTATTATCTAGGCCAAGCCAGAACTGGAAAAACCCATTTGTGGTGCCTTCTGGACCAAATAGTGAGGTCACAATCACACTGGTATCGACCCATTCAGCAATGTGAATAGGTAATACATCAAACAAGGAGTTAAACAGGAACCAAAAGCCTGCAAACACTAACATGTAGTAGATTACGATTGGCTTTTTCAGCTCGTGTAGCGCATCACGCCACAGTGCTACTTGCTTAATTTCACCAGATTTAATCTTACGATTACGCTCTAAACGCTCCTCTTTACCAGGCTCTTTATAGGCGAGTAAAAATAGAAAGTTAAAAGAAATAATCGCGGCGCAGGCAAAGAATACATAGTCCCAAGAGAGTTGACGCATATGCACAGCAACTAACGGTCCTAAGAAACCACCAATATTAACGACTTGGTAGAAAATACCCCAAGCCATCGAGGTGTTCTGTCGCCCAGTGGAGAGCACGAGTGTGCCCTGAATACCGGGCTTAAATACCCCGGTTCCAGCGGCCAGGAGAATGGCGCCAAAAAGGAAACCATAGAAACTCGGGAAAAACGCCATCACCAAGTAACCAGAGATCTTGATTAGCGTTGAAGCGAAGATCGTTTCTTTGTAACCAACACGGTCTGAAATGCCGCCAGTGAATACTGGAACGAAGGTCTGCATCATCGCCCAGATACCGATAATAATACCGTAGTCACTTAAGCTAATGCCTAGGCCGCCATTCGATACTGGTGCTTTAGCGTAAAGGCCTGCACTGGCTTTTACGCCGTAATAGGCAATACGCTCGACCAGTTCCATGCCGCCGACAATCCAAAATATATAACTTAAGCTGGCAATCGAGGCCCACATTCCCAGCTGTTTTACTTCCCGTAGGTCGTTATCTGCGTAAGCATCTTTTGACTCGCTCATAACTTTCCTTTAATTGTTTTAATTATTTATATTTATTATTGCTTTCGTATTTAAGAAGCATTTTTATGTTGGTTTTGGGTGAGATGAAGGTAATGTTCTTTGCCAAAACGCTGCAAGCTTGTGATTGCGGTAAACACTTTACCTAATTTGATGACAAACACCAGTGCGTTAATGGAAGTTTGAGAATAACTCAGGGCTTTGGCATCAAGTTCAGACTGGGCTTGATTAAGAGGAGGTCACTATTCGAACGGTTTTACGTGCAGGCTCAATAGCATCGGCACAAAACCTTGCTATGGAAAAGCGGTTTAATTGATGATGTAAGCAAATGCAGGCGCCATAATCACCATCGCAATACCGGTGAAAATCATGGTTAAACTGGCGATGACGCCTTCTTGTCTGCCTATCTCACTGGCTTTTGCTGCGCCGGCACCATGAGCGGAAGCCCCTAGCGCAACTCCCTTTGCCACGGAACTACGGATCTTAGCGACTTTAAACAAAGGTTCACAAATCAGCATTCCCATTACTCCCGTGATTAACACTAGCATCGCAGTGAGTTCAGGTACGCCGCCAAAGGAGGAGGTTGCAACAATGGCAAAAGGTGTTGAAACCGAACGCACCATTAGGCTATTAGATAATTCAGCGGGCATTGATGTGAAGTAGCCAACCAACCAAGAGGACCCAATACCGAGGAGCAGTCCAACTAACACGCCGACACTTAAGGTAATTGGGTATTGTTTTATCAATGCGCGTTCACGATAAATGGGCACTGCAAAGGCAATCGTTGCAGGGGCTAATAGTGCAGCTAGCCAATGGGTGTATTTAAAATAGTCCGCCAACGGGATGTTCAAGGTAATGACCACAAATAAGATGATAAGTGGTGCGATAACAATGGGCGCAAACCACACTTTTTTATGACGGCGATAGAGTGCTTTACTGCTGTAGTAACCGAATAGCGTTAGCACAAAACAGAAGACTCCCCAGAGTGATGGAGTCACTGGTTGCCCCCTTGGCTTAATAGCACCTTTAATCGATGCTTTCGTTCGAACTTAAATAATCGGTCAACCGTAAAGGCAGTGCCGAGCAATACGATGGTGCTAGCCACTAGCATGGAGCTGATTAATACCATCCCAAAATGTTCAAGTAACGCTTGATACTTGATCACCGCGACGACTGGAGGAATAAAAAACAGCAGCAGATCACCTATCAACCAAGCCGCTCCCATACTCACCGTTTGCTCTGGCACCCATTTTAATGACAGTAGCGCGAGTAACACTCCAAGCCCAATGACGCTGCCAGGTAAGGGGGAATTAATATCCTTGGCAATAACTTGGCAGGCCCAAGCGAAAGCGCAAAACAGCACTATCTGTAAAAAACGTTGCAAAAATAGCGGCATTTTCTGGCTTTGTTTACTGAGCATATATAGAGCCATTGAGCCTTCCTTCGCCGCCATGTTGATTCCTATAGGGGTCGCTTTACTTCGATAACGTCAGTTTACGCTTGCTTAATGAATAGAAAAAATGAATATTATGAATGGAATCTATAACTATTGGTTATCTAAATGGATCTGAAAACGCTGTACTACTTTGTTGAAGTCGTTAACGCTGGTGGTTTTTCTAAGGCCAGTAAAACCGTATTTTTGACACAACCGGCACTATCAAAGGCGATAAGGTTGCTCGAAGAAGAGTTGCAAATGGTGTTGTTGGAACGAGGCAAACGTGGCACTCAAGTTAAGCTTACCGCCGCAGGGCAAGTGGTTTACCGTCATGCTGAGCAGCTTCTCAGTGGTCGGCAACGTATGCTGGCGGAGCTTGATGGTTTGCGTAATCTGACGGGAGGCACATTAAGATTAGGCTTAGCCCCATTGGGCAGCGCAGAGCTGTTCGCACCAGCAATCGCTAAATTTAGACAGGACTATCCCAAAATAGAGATGCAGTTGCTGGTTCGCGGTGGCATAGAGCAAACCGCCGCACTCAAAAAAGATGACATTGAGCTAGCGACAGGGATCATTGATTTTGACGATGAGTTTGACGGGCTACGCATTCGCAACGAGCCAATGGTGGTGGTAGTACCAAAGAGCCACCCTTTGGCTTCAAAAAAACAGCTACAGCTTAACGATTTACGCGATCAAGCCCAAGTGATGTTTGAGCGTGAATACACACTCTATGAATTTGTGTTAAGTGCTTGCGAAAAAGTGGGCTTTGCTCCGACTGAAATAACCCGGGTCAGTCATGCTGATTTTGGTATTGCGCTGGTGGCGGCAGGGACGGGAGTGATGTTGCTGCCACAGATCATTGCTGAGCGTTATCGAGTCGATGCGGTGGTTAACGTGCCACTGGCCAGTCGTGATCTCCGCTGGGAGTTATCACTATTTTGGCGTAAACAGCAGACGCTCTCTTTTGCAGCAAAAGCGATGATTGAAATAGTAAAGTTGCAACTTATTGCAGACAATAAAAAAGCTTAATACTATTCATCGTTGAACGTCATAGCTGAGCACCATAATAGTACATCATGAATGACGCTATTTGGTGACAACCCACAGCGCGTGTAGCACGCCAGGGATGAAGAACAGTAAACACAGAATGATATTGATCACTAAGTCTTTGCCTACGCCATTTTTTAGAAATACGGCAACTGGCGGTAATAAAATTGCAAGAATAATAAGTAACAGCTTGTTGGCATCCATAGCGTATTTTCCTTAAAAGTATTAGCTCGTTGTATTAGCTCGATAATGACGACATTCGGCTCTTCATAACTACTACTATAAACTTAATCTAAATTAGTGATTATGTAAACGTCATGCCAGCGCTTAACCAATAAGCCACTGGCAACAGTCTAGAATTTAGCTCATTCTCAAATCTAGCAACTTCCCCAACCTACAATGGCCAAGCTTGCTGGCCATCGACTGGAATTGATTGCAGATCTAAGCTCAAGCAGTAGTCACCTGGTGCATAAACATATACTTGCTTCTCAATCATAGGATAACCGAGCAGCGCCAGTTGGTCTTTAGCAGCCTGAGTGGTTGCCAGTCCCCACATTTGATACATATCACGATAGTCGAGTTTGGTTGAATAGCTCATAGCGATCATCAAAAAATCATTATTAGTGATCGTTTTTGCCGCTTCGAGGCTAAATTGACTAAAGCCAAGTTGACTGCGCTTTTGCTGCCAAAGTTCATCTGAGCCTTTAGCGCGCTCAAATTCCCTGAGTAATATGTGTAATCTTGCTAATAGGTGCCAGCCATTTTCAAGCGCCGCATGCTTTTGTGCTGCGACCATCATTTGTAACATGGTCGCCATGCCGTTTGACCAACTAGTGAGCTTGGCATCTTGCATGTATACGAATGGATCGGGTTGATTAACACTTGCCTGTAATACCGCAAACTCGTCATCGATGTTGAGACCTTGGCAAGAGGGGAGTTTGCCAAGCTCAGTATAAGCGCGAGACTTACTGTAGTAAGAGTAAGGGTTAGTGGATGCATGACCTTCATGGCCATCAAAACGTAAACGTCCTTTTTCAAGTCCATGGCCAAGTTCATGAATATCACCATGTCCCGTTGGACTAAACGACCAACTGGCATCATAGGGGTTACCTGAGCAACCTGAGCCGCAGGTGGGTTGGTCGGCATTCATGTGTTTCACCGTATCAATACTATCAATCTCCCAGCCTTGGCTGGCGGCAAAATGGCTGATCTCTGCCACTTCATCAATGAATGGCCCTTTAAAGCCTGCGAGTAGATGTGGGTAGTTGTGTACCTGCGTCATGATGGCGATTTCCATCTTTTCAGGTGTATCCCACAGCGGCTCGTGACTCATGGTTTTTTGCATCTTGTCGAGGCGTGAATGCACTTCAAAATGTTCCGTTGCAAGCTCCGCCCAATCATATTGTTCAGCGGCTAAGTCCTGCATAAACTTCTCGCTGTTTTTGCCTTTACGCCAATAGGGATGTTGGCCAATGTGCTCAAATGCCAAAGTAACCGCTAGGTCAGTTTGATCAAACTGCACCTGTAGCGGACCACCATAGGGGCTAGTGAGTTTAATGGTTTCGCCGGCTTTGACTTCTATACGACTCGATTGCAGATATTTAGGGCGGTTATAACCATTAACGGCAAATTCATGGGTCGAACCTGAGCGCTGAGTATTGATAAATACCCAGGTGCGAACCTTACTGTTATCAGTACGAGTGACCTTAACTGTTTGCGCTGGCAGCGCATACACGCCCGCGGAGCGGAAGCCTTTTTTACTGTTAATGGCGACGTTCATATCGACGGCAGTGATATGGCTAAAGTCGGTGCGACTAAAATTGCCTAAGTCATTAGGCAGTAGATTGAACTCTCTGAAATGATAAACACTATGGTCTGCATAATAAGCTTTAAGGTAATTTAAGTTATCAGTGCTACTGACATCCATCGGGTACTGAATAGAGTGACGATAACCATCGCCTAATAGGGTTAATAATTTATATAGCTTATGATCTGACAGACCAAAAATATCCTGCTTAGCGCTATCGAAGGCCTGAATGTTTTGCTTAATTTGCTTAAGTGCACTTTGGTAATCGTTACTAAAGTTGTCATCGCAGCTGCTGGCGCAATTCGCTAAGGTAAAGTCGATATTACCGCTATCAAATAAGCTTAACCAAAGCTGCTCGCTTTGCAGTGCATTATGGTCTTTCAGCATGGCAGTGGCTGACGACCAATCCGCTTTATCTTGGGCAAAGTAGTTACCAGGGCCACCCGGTCCCTGCATCGAGAATCCCATAGGGTTTAACACCGTTTGCGTTAACGGCACACTATTCCAGCTATGAAGGTGCATATACAGCAGAGGTTGCTTCGCGCTTTGGATCTGCGCGATGAGTGGCGCTACAGTATCTATCGAGAATAGCTCCGCAGATCCGCTGATCACTAATTGCGCCTCGCTTAAACAGCTGCCCAGTGTGGCTTCGTCACTGCAGGTACTGACTTGCCAATCGGGATATTGGTTTGATACCCAATCGGTAATACGGTTAACCGTACTGCCATTCATTAAAAACAGTCGTACCTGTTTTGCGGTGGCTAATTGGGTTTGATCTTGAGCTAGCATCCAGCCTAAAAGACGTTTAAAGCTGGCCTCAAATTGGGCGTTATTGCCTTGCTGCAAACTCGAGATAATATCGGTGCCGAAGGCGGCGTTACGTTGGCCCGCTTTGTCGCTAGTGGCAGCAAAGGTTAAGCCTTTATTACCTGTTACCAACGCGAAAGCTTTTGTTTGTGGATAAGCATGTTCAGCACCAGAGAGTTGGAGCATCTGTGAATGACGACCTTGGTCATACAGCACCGCGTCATTAAGATAAATGCTCTGCAAAAGCTCAGCACCCTCTTGGCGATAGTGCGTAATATGCTCAAGGCCACGCTTGACGATTTCAGGCTCTAACCCTACCGAGATGCTGGCATCGCCTGTTTGCATTGCAGCGCTAATTTTATCGTTTAATAGAATATCGACCGTATCGATTGTGGTTTGATGACTGCTGTCTGTCACACTGAGTGATAAGGTTATTTTACCGTCTTGGCTAAGATTGCTGGCATCAAGCACCACACCATTAATTTCGCCATTGATCAGTTGGATCTCTGGGCCAGCGGTTTGCGACCAAACAAATGAAGCATTGCCCGTTGCATGAACGGTCACATCCGCAGTCACCGACAGGTGTTTGTCATTCCAAGCGGTGATCGGGTCACCTAACTCAACCTCTGGAGCTAGCACGGTTGGCGGGGGAGTCGTACCGCCGCCATTATCTATTGGGTCTGAATCTTCAGAACCACCACAAGCGGACAAGCCCAGTACTATGCAACTAGATAACAGCCAATACTTCATTTATTTAACACTCCATAACCATTTTGCTACATTGTCTATTAAAATGATTTTCAATGCAAAATAATCAATAAAAACAATAGTTAAGTCAATTTATTGGCTGGTGGTGGAATATTGGCAAAGTGCAATGGATATATGTACCGGCTAGCGCGGTTTTATGGCTGGAAATAAATAAGGCAACCCGAAGGTTGCCTTATTTTTGCTCGCGTTAGCAATTAGCTAAAACGTTAGCGTAACGATGTAAGCTTAACCTTCTAGCTTAGCCAGTTCGGCTTTCTGCTCGGTTAGCTTTTCAATATCACGTTGATATTCAGCTTGCTTGGCACGCTCTTTTTCAATCACGGCAGCAGGGGCTTTAGCCACAAAACCTTGGTTCGATAGCTTGCCTTCAATGCGTTTGAATTCGCCAGCGGCTTTTTCAAGTAACTTATCGATACGTGCCACTTCTTTAGCCACATCGATTAAGCCAGCCATTGGGATCAACAGCTCCATGTTACCCACAAGCTGAGTGGTCGACATTGGCGCAGTTTCACCGTCCGCTAGAATCGTCATAGACTCAAGCTTAGCTAGGGTCTTGAAGAAGGTTTGGTTGGCCTCTAAACGCGCCTTATCTTGCTCACTCACACCGCGAAGTAGGGCATTAAGTGGCTTTGATGGGGCAATGTTTAGCTCGGCGCGAATGTTACGCACTGCGGTAATCACTTGCTTAACCCACTCAAGATCTTCCATCGCCACGGCGTCAACTTTGTCTGCCTGATATTCAGGGAACGCAGCCAACATCAAGGTGTCACCTTCAACACCGGCTAGCGGCTTAACGCGCAGCCAGATAGTCTCGGTAATGTAAGGCATCATAGGGTGCATTAGGCGCTGCATCTGCTCAAGTACCGTCACAAGCGTGTGGCGAGTACCACGAAGCTGCGCGTCAGTACCACTTTGCATAACAGGCTTAGTCAGTTCCAAGTACCAATCACAGAACTGGTTCCAAGTGAACTCATAGATAGTGTTAGCCGCAAGGTCGAAACGGTAGTTAGCCATGTGCTCGTGGTAAGCCTTCACGGTTTCATTGAACAAACCGATAATCCAGCGATCAGCAATCGACAGTTCCATTGCACCCGGCTTGCCATCAACCAGCAGTTGACCACAATCTAACGCTTCACCAATAGCATCGTCATCAGCATCTTCTGTTTGTACTTCAGTGTTCATCAGTACGTAGCGTGATGCGTTCCAGATCTTGTTACAGAAGCTGCGGTAACCGTCTAGGCGCTTCATATCCCAGCTAATATCACGGCCGGTTGACGCCATAGACGCTAAGGTAAAGCGCAGTGCATCAGTACCATGTGCTTCGATACCTTCGCTAAATTCTTTGCGGGTACTTTTCTCAATTTTAGCGGCCATTTTAGGCTGCATCATATTGCCAGTACGTTTTGTCACTAACGATTCAAGATCGATACCGTCAATCATGTCTAATGGGTCAAGTACGTTACCCTTAGATTTAGACATCTTATTACCGACTTCATCACGGATAAGTCCGGTCACGTAAACGGTTTTAAAAGGCACCTGTGGCTTACCGTTTTCATCTTTGATGAAATGCATGGTCATCATGATCATACGGGCAACCCAGAAGAAGATGATGTCAAAACCCGTCACCAACACATCTGTGGGGTGGAAGGCTTTAAGTTCAGCGGTATCTTTTGGCCAACCCAAAGTAGAGAAGGTCCACAATGCCGAGCTAAACCAAGTATCAAGTACATCATTGTCTTGGCGCAGTACCATTGCATCGTCAAGTTTGTATTTAGTGCGTACTTCGGCTTCGTCACGGCCAACGTAGACTTTGCCCGCTTCGTCATACCAAGCTGGAATTCTGTGTCCCCACCAAAGCTGACGTGAAATACACCAGTCGTTAAGGTCACGCATCCACGAGTTGTACATATTCTCGTATTGCTGTGGCACAAACTTAATGTCGCCGTTATCAACTGCTTCCATCGCTGTTTTAGCCATAGGCGCAACAGACACATACCATTGGTCTGTTAATAGTGGCTCAATAACAACGCCAGAACGGTCGCCATAAGGCACTTTTAATGCGTGTGGGTCAATCTTGCCCAACAGACCCAAGGTATCAAGCTCAGCCACAACCGCTTTACGTGCTTCAAAACGGTCAAGACCGGCATAACGCTCAGGCAGACTATTGTCTAATTCAGTGTTAGCCGTACCGTCAGTGTTAACAATTTCAGCGCTTGAGCGGATAGCCGCGTCAAAGGTCAAAATGTTGTACATTGGCAGTTCGTGACGCTTACCGACTTCATAATCGTTAAAGTCATGTGCAGGGGTGATTTTCACACAGCCGGTACCGAATTCCATATCGACATAATCGTCAGCAACGATTGGGATAAGACGGTTAACAATGGGCAGGTGAATAAACTTACCGACTAAAGAGGCATAACGTTCATCATCTGGGTGCACGGCAACGGCACTATCACCTAGCATGGTCTCTGGACGCGTCGTGGCGATCTCTAAGTAATCTTTGCCATCGCTAGTTAATGCGCCTTGGGCGAGCGGGTAGCGGAAATGCCACATGCTGCCTTGTTTTTCTTTGTTCTCAACTTCTAAATCTGAAATCGCAGTGTGCAGGGTTGGATCCCAGTTGACCAAACGCTTACCACGATAAATCATGTCATCTTCAAACAGGCGGACAAACACTTCTTGTACCGCTTCAGACATACCGTCATCCATGGTGAAACGCTCGCGTTCCCAATCAACAGACGCGCCAAGACGACGTAGCTGTTTAGTGATGGTGCCACCAGACTCTTTCTTCCAGTCCCAGATACGATCGATAAAGTTTTCGCGACCTAAATCATGACGATTTAGCCCTTCTTCAGCAGCAATTTTACGCTCAACCAACATCTGCGTTGCAATACCAGCATGGTCAGTACCGACCTGCCAAAGGGTATTTTTGCCCTTCATACGTTGATAACGAGTCAAGGTATCCATAATGGTATCTTGGAAAGCATGGCCCATATGCAAGCTACCCGTCACGTTTGGTGGCGGGATCATGATGCAATAGTTGCCTTGAGACTCGTCGCCGTGTGGCTTGAAGTAACCTTTCTCTTCCCAGTTTTGGTAAAGAGATTGTTCGATAGACTGCGGGTTATATGTTTTTTCCATGGGAGCGTACTTATCTCAAACTAAAATTAATTGGTTGTATTGCTCAAGTCTTGGGTCGTTAGTGCTATCCCAAGAGTGCGATATTGCCGATAGCGATCGCGTGCGATCGCTTTATGGCTATCATCGTTGGCAACGAAGTCGATAATCTGACCAAAGTTTACTGCAAATTGCGGTACTTGGTCTGCAAGATTAATCAGAACATGGCGATTTTTATTGGCCCCAAGCCTATCAAAGCCGATTTCAACTGGGGCGCCACCTGCCGGCCCTTCACCTTTAAGGTTATGCGGCACGAAAGATTGCGGTTCAAACTGCCATAAAAGTTCATCAATGGCATAAGCCTGATCTTTGTCAGTGCAATGAATGTAGACCCACTGTTGGTTTACAAACGCCTGTTGAGCCAACTCACACGCAAAAATATGCACCTGCTCTAACGCTGAAAATTGAGCATGGCGCTGCGTATGACTGCCTTTAGGCATGAGATAAAACAGAGTCTGTGACATCGTTTATTCTTAGGGTCAAATTCTTAAGGTCTAAGCAACTTGGCTTTTGGACTGACGAAAGAGAGGATTTTACACTAAAACTAGGTTAGAGATCAGCCCCTTTTTACAGGGACTGAGGTTTTAAGTGTGGCTATTATTTCTTAAGGTTTACTTGAGCTCTGAATTAGGAGCAGTGTCTAAAAACGATTAAAGCGTTTATATAAAGAAAAGCTGAATTTTTTAGTGCTAAATATCAAGTTTTTCTTTCTTAGGTTTGAACACTTTGGAGGCTTTTAGTCTTGGTTTCTTTTTATGAATGGCGATAGTGGGTAAGTTAAACCTTCTACGCTCGTTGTTCACTAGAACATCAGGCATGTTTTCTTCACAATAATGAGCAAACTGTTCTAAGTAAATACGTGAATATGCGCCACTCTCTATAGTTAAAGGTTCATCCAAATCAAGCCTTTTGTGTTTAACCCATGCTTCTAAAGAGTACCAAGTGGATAGATACATTGGCCCCCAAATATTCATAAAGTGGTTTCTTGAAATCAAATTATGTAAGGCCATATATCCTATACGTTGCAGCTTTACACTGACCTCTTGTGCTGCTGCCAACTCTTCAGTATTCCAGCTACAGTCGTAGTGCCTTATGTGCTCCCCAGAGCAATTACAATAGGGGCGACTTTTGTGTGCATTTGTTAAAACACGGATTGCTGGTTTTAGCAGATCCATTTCAGCCATCGCCCAGCGAAGAATATCAGCATCTCGTGATAACGAAGATTCCTTGATATTGTTAGAACCTTGCTTCAGGCCGTAAAGTAGTAGACCTGTCAGAATAACCATTAAAATATTGGTTAAGCCAGAAACACCATTCCAGTCGAAAGTCGTTAGTTGAACTTTAAATTCGTCAAACATAAGCCGTTGCTGTAAATGAAAAAAAAAAAGTAACATAGGTAGGGGATTATTCAAGTTGTAACTCTTTGATAGGGAGATCTAGCTGTGTATTTAGTTGCACTGCTCAAACATTAATAAAAAGTGGCTTGATGATGTTTAGCTCTTCCTGCTCTTCCTGCTCTTCCTGCTCTTCCTGCTCTTCCTGCTCTTCCTGCTCTTCCTGCTTGTCCGGCTTTACCCAGCTTTCCACCGTCTTCGTATTCCCGTTCTGTACCGTCTCTGCACTATCCGGCTTTTCACCGTCTCAGCTTTATCCGACTTAGATCCACAGATACAAAAAAACCACTCTTAATAAAAAGAGTGGTTTTCAGTAAAATTAAATTGCTCCCCGGAACACCGACCGCTTGACGTAGCCCTTGAACCGTAGTTCAAGGCGGGTAAACGCATACTTCCTAAGGCTTCTCGATACGAGCCGAGCTTGCACAATGTCAGTAAAACGTTCACCCTGGGTTTTGTAAATATCGGCACAGGGACATTGCCAGCTAGCGCGAACCCCAGGGAGCAAAACTTTTATTCGTAAGCAGGTCAATTGACCTCTAAATGGCTTACGACACTAATTAGGTACAGCTTCAGTAAAACAGATTATAACCTTTTTAGGCCTCTTTAGTAGAACGTTCTACTAATGCATGCTCTAAAGTTGACTGCAGCAAACCGATTTTTTCATCCATCTGCTTGTTATAATCTTGATTCTTCTGTTGTTCTTCCAACAGCTCATAGCCGGTATTTAATGCGGCCATAATGGCAATTTCTTCACGACTAATGTTATTGGTGCGTGCTTTTAACGACAATAACTGATTTTCAAGATTATGAGCAACGTGCCTAAGTGCTGTCTCTTGTCCATCTGGACAAGCGATAGAGTAGGTGCGCCCCATAAGGGTAATTTCAATTGCCTTGTTACCCATTCCTAAAGGAATCCTTTAACCGTGTACTTGAGCGGACTATATCGGTCTAAAAAGCAAAGTGCAACAGCATCACCTCCTAAACTTAGATAGTTTAGATTAATTGTTGTTTAGATAGCCATTAGCGTACAAACATAGAGCGGTTTTGGCGATGGCTATGGTTGATCGCCGATTTAAGTATGGCTTTATTGGCAGCCGTTTTCAGGTATCGATAGCCATTACCATTGCCCTTGGCATTCTTGATTATTGCTTTTGTGGTGGTGCCCGCAAACTTTTAACCACTTTATGGTGGCAACTCTTGGTCGAATCCATCAGTTCTGCTAGCATGAAGCTAGTAAATTTTGCGACTGGAAATGACTTTATGGCGACCCTCCCAACGCTCCGTATGGATAACTTACTTGCGGCACTCAACGAAGCTGAAATTGCTCAGCACCCTGTCGAAGTTCACGGCGCTTTAGTCGGCTTGATCTGTGGCGGTGTTGAACAATCATCTAAAGGTTGGACATCACCTTTATTAGAGCTGATGAATGACGGCCAAGCACTACCTCCAAAATTACAGCTGTTAATCGAAGAGCTCTATCAAGATGCGGTCACGCGTCTGTCCGATACTGACTTTGGTTTTAACCCTATGCTGCCAGAGGAAGAGGAGCCAATATCAAAGCGTGTTGAAGCGCTATCGTTATGGGTACAGAGCTTCCTGACTGGGATTGCAATTATTCAACCTAAATTGAATAAAGCCTCGAAAGAGGTGCGCGAAGTGATCCAAGACCTATCCGAAATTGCCCAGGTAGAATTTGATGTAGCTGAAGACGATGAGTCAGAAGCGGCACTTATCGAGCTGATGGAGTTCACTCGCATGGCTGCATTGCTATGTTACTCAGAGTTTGGGCCAGCAATCGAAGACGACAAACCAATAGACCTTGGTGTGTTGCACTAAACGTCCGTTGCTTAAGCCGCCATCGCACTCGTGTTATGGCGGTTTTGGTTTCTAAGAGACTAAGATAAGTAACAGCAATAACATCAGTTATCGGGTTAAAAATTCCATGGCTAATACACATGCGGTCGAACAGGTTGATATTGCAATCGTCGGCGGCGCAATGGCAGGGGCGATATTAGCTCTTGGACTCGCGCAGATTGCCAAGCAAACTGAACGACCTCTTAAAATCGCCTTGATTGAAGCGCATCGCCCTAATGAGCAACACCCGGGATTCGATGCTCGCTCTATTGCCATCTCTCATGGTTCTATCTTCGAGTTAAAAAAACTGCAGATATGGCCACACATTGCGGCGCTCGCCAGCGAAATTAAAAATATCCATATCTCTGATCGCGGCAATTTCGGCATGACCGAGCTCAATAGCGACGATCTTCACCTGCCTTATTTAGGGCAAGTGGTTGAACTCGAAGCAGTAGGGCAACAGCTGTTCCGTCAACTAGAAAAAAGTGACATCCAGTTATATTGCCCTGCCAGTTTGACTGACGTTGAGGCACAAGCCGAACAACAGTTGCTGACTTTAGACAGCGGTCAACAGATCGCCGCCAAACTCTTAGTCGCCGCCGATGGTCTTAACTCTAAAGTGCGCCATGCTTTTAAACAGCCATTAGAGCAGGTCGATTTTCAGCAAACGGCGATCATTACTAATATTAGAACCGAGCAGCCGCATCAAGGTTGGGCGTTTGAGCGATTCACCCAAACGGGGCCATTAGCCTTGTTGCCGATGTCTAAACGTAATGGCGAACATCGACTTTCTATGGTGTGGGCGTTGTCATCCGCAGAGGCGGAGCAATTGCTTAAGGCGCCCAAAGCGGAGTTTATCGAAAAACTGCAAAGCACATTTGGTTACCGAGCAGGGCGCTTTATCGATATCGGTGAGCGCTTTAGTTATCCGTTAATGCTGTCGTATATGCCAAGGCCTATCTATCATCGCACCGTCTTTCTAGGTAACGCTGCGCAAACATTGCACCCTATCGCAGGGCAAGGCTTTAACCTTGGGCTGCGCGACGTGGTCAGTTTACTTGAGGTGGTAAAGCAATCGCTCACTCACAGTGTAAACAGTGAGTTAGATATCGGTCTAAGCCAAGTGACGCACGACTATCTAGCGCGTCGCAATGTCGACCGAGAAAGCACCATGAACAATATTGAGTTCTTAGTGCGCGGCTTTTCTAATGATCACTGGCCGTTAGTCATTGGCCGAAACCTAGGCTTACGCCTATTATCTTGGTTTCCGCCGCTGAAAGCGCCCGTGGCGCGAAAAGCCATGGGCTGGACAAAAAGTTGAGCCAAGCTGACTGATTTAGTCAGCACCGTTGATATTCAATTTAGTTAAATGAGTAAGGGTTAAAAATGTTAAGCACACAAACTTATGATGTCGCGATTGTTGGCGGTGGGATGGTGGGTTTAGCGACCGCCATTGGCTTGGCAATGGAAGGCATTAACGTTGTGGTGATTGATGCCGGCCAAACCCACGCCGTATCTGGCCCACCTAAACTCAGAGTGAGTGCCATTAATAAAGCAAGTCAGCACTTACTAACTAACCTAGGTGCATGGCCATATTTGGCGGCAAACCGCATTAGTCCTTACCAAAAAATGCAAGTGTGGGACAAAGACAGCCTTGGCAAAATTGACTTCGATGCACATTCCCTTAGCGAAACTCATCTTGGCGCCATCATTGAAAACGACTCTATCGCGTTTGCACTAGCTGAACGCGCAACAGAGTTTAGCGAACTGACCTACATCGAAAACCAGCGTCTTGAGCGTATCGCCTTTGGTGAACGTGAAGCATGGTTAACCTTAGATAATGGCGACAACATCAGCGCTGCATTAGTGGTGGCCGCAGACGGCGCCAACTCTTGGGTACGCGAACAGTGTAAAATCCCGATGACTTTTTGGGATTACAACCACCACGCCATTGTTGCTACGATCCGCACCGAACTGCCCCATGGCGACACGGCAAGGCAGGTATTTGATAGTGAAGGCCCACTGGCTTTCCTGCCTTTGTACGAAAAAAACCTCTGCTCAATTGTATGGTCGGTGTCACCCGATAAAGCCGAGGCGCTACTGGCACTCGACAAGCAGCAGTTCGAACGTGCATTGACCGCCGCATACGATGGCCGTTTAGGCATGTGCTCACTGGAAAGTGATCGCCAAGCATTTCCACTCCGTATGCGTTATGCGCGCCACTTTGCTCGTCACCGTTTGGTATTGGCTGGCGACGCCGCGCATACCATTCATCCATTAGCAGGTCAGGGCGTTAACTTAGGTTTCTTAGATGCCGCCAGCATTATAGAAACCATCAGTGAGCTAAAAGAGCAGGGTAAAGACATTGGTGATTACCGTCATCTGCGCAGTCTTGAGCGCTGGCGTAAAGCCGAAGCGTTAGAGATGATAACCTCAATGGAAGGCTTTAAAAGACTGTTTGAGGGCACCAATCCTCTCAAGAAAGTCATCCGCGATCTTGGCTTAAATATCGTTGATAATTTTGCGCCATTGAAAACACTGTTTATTCAGCAGGCGCTTGGCAACAAAAAAAGCTTACCCAAGCTGTGTAAAAGTGAACAAGATTAACATTCTTCTGTTTTAGCTAAAGCTGAATAAGCTTGTTATTTCATGTACTTGTTGTTTTATCTTTGGAAAACAGCATTTTGGTATGAAATTATTACCATTACAGCATGAGAAAAACTAATGACTAAACTGTTCGGATTAGAAAATTCTTTTGTATACAAAAGCAATACTCAAGGTATAATTTCGCCGCATTTTAATACGACCAAATTGATCTGGTGACAAGCACCCTACACCAGTTGCAGACTCGAATACCCCAAAGAAGGGAAAGAAATGGCTAACAAAACTGTACTTTTTAACAAGCACCTAGAATCAAATGGCAAGATGGTAGATTTCCACGGTTGGGATATGCCACTTAACTATGGTTCACAAATCGAAGAGCACCACGCAGTACGTCAAGACGCGGGTATGTTCGATGTATCACACATGACAGTCGTGGATGTGATTGGTGACGACGCTTGTGCCTTCTTACGTAAATTGCTAGCCAATGACGTAGCCAAGCTAAAAGTACCTGGTAAAGCGCTTTACGGCGGAATGCTGGACCATAATGGCGGCGTTATCGACGACCTCATTACTTATTACCTGTCAGACACTGAATATCGCATCGTGGTTAACTCAGCGACTCGCGAAAAAGATCTTGCTTGGATAAACGAACAAGTTAAAGGTTTCAACGTCGAAGTGACTGAGCGTCCAGAGCTAGCAATGATTGCCGTTCAAGGCCCTAACGCCAAAGCAAAAGCGGCTACGGTATTTAACGCCACGCAAAACACCGCGATTGAAGGCATGAAGCCATTCTTTGGTGTGCAAGCAGACTCTCTCTTTATTGCCACTACCGGTTACACCGGCGAAACAGGTTACGAAGTTATCGTTCCTGAAGTCGAAGCCGAAGCATTATGGCAAGCATTTTTAGACGCAGGCATTAAGCCATGTGGACTTGGCGCACGTGACACCCTTCGCCTTGAAGCGGGCATGAACCTTTACGGCTTAGACATGGACGAAAGTGTTAACCCACTGGCGGCTAACATGGGCTGGACAGTGGCATGGGCACCGGAAGATCGCGATTTCAACGGCCGTAAAGCCCTTGAAGCGATTAAAGCAGCGGGCACCGACAAGTTAGTCGGCCTTGTTATGGACGCTAAAGGCGTTATCCGTCACGGCATGTCAGTATTCTTTACCGACAGCGACGGTGTTGAGCAACAAGGCACTATTACCAGTGGCACCTTCTCGCCAACGCTAGGTTACTCTATCGCGATGGCGCGCGTACCTAATACTATTGGTGATGTTGCTGAAGTAGAGATGCGTAAAAAGCGCGTCGCTGTTAAAGTAATCAAACCATCGTTTGTACGTAATGGTAAGCAAGCGTTTTAATAGATATATGACTATTGGCTAAGTACGTTGATGGACTTGGCCAGTAGGGTAAAATAGCAGTTCAGGTCACTTTAAAAATCATTTTTCATTAGCGTTTAGCTTAGCGGTGAATATAATGATGAGTAATAGCCTTATCCTATTGAAGTGTATTGAAACAATATCCAATAGGTTAATGGCAAAAGAGTGCTGAAACCGCTGCGAAAACACGCAAAAAACTGATATAAGCCTAAATAGGCAAATCAGTAAACGTCTTATTAAATTACAAAATTAGAACAATCGAATAAGGATTAAGACCAATGAGCAATATCCCAGCTGAACTTAAATATGCTTCTTCTCACGAATGGATCCGTAAAGAAGAAGACGGTAGCTACACAGTAGGTATCAGTGAGCACGCTCAAGAGCTATTGGGTGACATGGTGTTTATTGAGCTGCCAGATGTTGGCGACGAGCTAAACGCCGGTGAAGATTGTGCCGTAGCTGAATCTGTAAAGGCCGCGTCAGACATCTACTCACCACTTACGGGCGAAGTTCTTGCCGTTAACGAAGCGCTAGAAGATTCACCTGAGCTTGTTAACAGTGATGCATTTGGTGATGGCTGGTTCTTCCGCGTCATGCCTACTGACCTCGCTGAGCTAGAAAATTTGCTTGATGCCGAAGGCTATCAAGCGGTTATCGACGACGAATAAGTTGTGATAATCAACAAAGCCCCACTCTGCTAAAGACTGGGGCTTTGTCCGTTATATGGCAATGCCCGATAACGTGAACAGTTGAAATAGAGACCATACCAATGCCATTCATTAAATGAGCAAATATGCTCAATAGTGACATTGGTCTAAAACAACGAGACCAGTAAATCCGCTCCCCTACAGGTTGGATACTGGCAAATATGGAACCAGGTTACTCATGACCAAAGAAACCCTTACGCAGTTAGAGCAGCACGAATTATTTCTTCGCCGTCATATCGGTCCAGGTGCCGAACAGCAGCAAGAGATGCTGAATTTTGTGGGTGCTGAATCGTTAGAAGACTTGACCGAACAAATCGTGCCAGGATCAATTCTTCTTAATCGTGATCTCGCCGTTGGCGATTCATGTGGTGAAGCTGAAGGCTTAGCTTATATTCGTCAAATTGCGGATAAAAATAAAGTCTTTAAAAGCTACATAGGTATGGGTTACTACGGTACTGAAGTACCGAGCGTTATCCAACGTAACGTGCTTGAAAATCCAGGTTGGTACACGGCGTATACGCCATACCAGCCAGAGATCGCTCAAGGTCGTCTTGAAGCGATTCTTAATTTCCAGCAGCTATCAATGGACCTCACCGGTCTTGATCTTGCTTCTTCATCACTGCTTGATGAAGCCACCGCTGCCGCGGAAGCAATGGCGCTGGCTAAGCGTGTTTCTAAAGCGAAAAAAGCCAACATCTTCTTTGTGGCTGATGACGTATTCCCACAGACACTCGACGTGGTAAAAACCCGCGCCGAATGCTTTGGTTTTGAAGTTGTTGTTGGCCCTGCAGCTGACGCCGTTAACTACGAGCTGTTTGGTGCACTGTTCCAGTACACTAACCGCTACGGTCAAATCTGCGATTACACAGAACTCTTTACCCAGTTGCATGAGAAAAAGGCCATCGTTTCAGTCGCGGCCGACATCATGTCACTGGTGATGCTTAAATCTCCAGGTTCTATGGGCGCCGATGTCGTATTGGGTAACTCACAGCGCTTTGGTGTGCCAATGGGCTTTGGTGGTCCACACGCTGCATTCTTCGTGACCCGTGACGCCTTTAAACGTTCACTGCCCGGTCGTATTATCGGAGTATCACAAGATACTCGCGGTAACCGTGCACTGCGTATGGCAATGCAAACTCGCGAGCAACATATTCGCCGCGAAAAAGCGAACTCCAATATCTGTACCGCACAGGTATTACTGGCCAACATGGCGTCGTTCTACGCAGTATTCCACGGCCCACAAGGCCTTAAGGTGATTGCAGAGCGTATCCATCGCTTAACCGATATCTTGGCCGCTGGCCTAAGCGCCAAAGGTGTTGAGCTGGTTAACAACACTTGGTTCGATACCTTGTCACTTAAAGGCTTAGACGTTGCCGCTGTGACTGCACGTTCAGCTGTTGCAGGCCTTAACCTGCGCATCGACGCTGACGGCATGCTGGGTGTCAGCTTGGCTGAAACCACCACCCGCAGTGACGTAGCTGAGCTATTCGACGTTATCTTGGGCGCAGATCATGGTCTAGACGTCGCTAAGCTTGATGACGCTATTGTGGCTAACGGCAGCACATCAATTCCAGCTGAGCTAGTGCGCACCGATGCAATCTTGACGCACCCAACGTTTAATCGCTACCAGAGTGAAACCGAGATGATGCGTTACATCAAGCGTCTCGAGAATAAAGATCTGGCCTTGAACCACTCAATGATCTCGCTCGGTTCATGCACCATGAAGCTAAACGCAGCCACCGAGATGATGCCTATCACTTGGCCTGAGTTTGGTAGCATGCACCCATTCTGCCCGCTAGACCAAGCGGAAGGTTATGCACAGTTACTCGAAGAGCTATCAACGTGGTTGGTGGAAATTACCGGGTACGACGCGGTATCACTGCAGCCAAATTCGGGTGCACAAGGTGAATACGCTGGTCTACTCACGATTAAGCAATACCATGAGTCACGTGGCGACGCGCACAGAAATATCTGTCTTATCCCACAATCAGCTCACGGTACCAATCCAGCGTCTGCCCAGCTTGCTGGCATGAAAATCGTAGTTACTGCCTGTGATAAAGCCGGTAACATCGACATGGATGACTTAAGAGCCAAAGCCGCAGAAGTGGCTGACAACTTATCTTGCATCATGGTGACTTACCCATCGACTCACGGTGTGTATGAAGAAAGCATCGGCGAAATTTGTGAAGTTATTCACGAGTTCGGCGGTCAGGTTTACCTTGATGGCGCTAACATGAACGCACAGGTTGGCCTTACATCACCGGGCTTTATCGGCGCGGATGTATCGCACCTTAACTTACACAAAACCTTCGCTATTCCCCATGGCGGCGGCGGACCAGGCATGGGCCCAATCGGTGTTAAAAAGCACCTTGCGCCATTCTTATCGGGTCACACAGTGATTAAGCACGGTCTTGAATCTGACAATAATGGTGCGGTATCTGCTGCGCCATACGGCAGCGCAAGCATCTTGCCTATCACTTGGATGTACATCAAGTTGTTAGGTAAGAAGGGGCTTCGTCAGTCAACGCAAGTGGCATTGCTTAACGCTAACTACATCATGAAGAAACTGTCTGAGCATTACCCGATTCTTTATTCTGGCCGAAATGACCGTGTTGCCCATGAGTGCATCATCGATTTGCGTCCGCTTAAAGAGACATCGGGTGTGACTGAGATGGATATCGCTAAGCGTTTGAACGATTACGGTTTCCACTCGCCAACCATGAGCTTCCCAGTGGCGGGAACCTTAATGATTGAGCCGACAGAATCAGAATCTAAAGTTGAGCTAGACAGGTTTATCGAAGCAATGGTGTCTATCCGCGGTGAAGTTGCCAAGGTAGAAGCAGGCGAGTGGCCAGCGGACAACAACCCGCTGCACAATGCGCCGCACACCTTAGCCGATATCATGGACTCAGAATTTGATTCACGTCCATATACGCGTGAAGAGGCCGTGTTCCCAACTAAAGCGGTTAAGCTAAACAAGTTCTGGCCTACGGTTAACCGTATCGATGATGTGTTTGGTGACAGGAACCTCATGTGTGCATGCGTGCCTGTTAGTGAATATGAGTAATTGCTGCTTAGGCTCGGTGCTGCTAGCTTTCATAAAGAGTTAGCATCGCCAGCGACGCAATTATGGCTTTGGTGTTAGGTTGGGATTAGAAGCTATAGAGATTTAAAAAGCGACCCTTTGGGTCGCTTTTTTTGTTTTGGGATTAAGTTTGCACTGACCTCATTTATTGTTGGTTATAATATCTATCCCACATTAGGCCAAGTTAAGGTAACTTAAAACCTAGTAGTGGATAGAAAATAAGACAATAGATATGACTGTTCTGTTTTTTCTTGTTAGTTAGTTTGAAATAAATTCTCAACTTTGAAATATTCGTTCCAGTGAATTTGCCAATCATCTGATAATGAAAATACAAAAGTACTACCCGAAACATGTACTTGTAACCACTTTTCAGATCTAACTGTTTCATTCTCTCGTAAAGCTCTAGATATATTATTAGGCTTTTTTTGGTTGTTGATGTCTGAAAAGTATTGGTTGAATGTGTTTGTAATTTCTGCACCAGTACTTCTTTCATATCCTAATTCTGTTCTTATAACTAACCCAGAAAATATTATTGGTATATAAACGGTGTCTTTTATTTTTAACTTATTAAAGTTGCTTGGTAATGTGTTAAGGAGTTCTTGATTGATTTCATTTTCAAGTGATATCATATTTCCATTGAGTTTCGCATGAAGATAGATGTCATCAGTCGAGTTATAAAGAGGTAAAAGTCCAGTTGAGTTATACTCATGTATATCTAAAATAGAATTATTTATTGTTCTAAAATCAATTTTTGGAATTTCAATATACTTACCCTCTTCGAACAAAATTCCTTTAGGTTCATCTTTGGTTGAAAGTAAGTCAGCATAGCAACCATAGTCTAATACATAGAGATTAAATCTCTTTCCTTTATGGCTTTTTGCTGAAACACCTTGCTTCACTAGGTGAATAATCCTAGAGTCATAAAGAAATTCAAGTAGATCTTCTTTGATATCAGATCTTACTAAGAAACCACGAGTATGTTTTTCAGCGATTACTTTATTTATGATCCAGTCTAATAAGTGAACCGCATCTTCATTGGAATTAATATCTTTACTTTTGTTGGTGGTATACCATCTTCTTGCAGATTGTCTGATTGCAGAAATTGATATTTTTCTGTTCTCTGAATGCATTGCAGCATTAGATATAATGTGAATTGCATCTCGTGGAATACCTTCAGATGCTCTTACAAATTCTTCGAAAACGGAACTTTGAGTAAAAGTTTCACTTATGAATTTTTGAGGCGATTCAGAACAAATATTATCTTCATCTAATGCTATGCAGTGTCTGTGAATTAATTCCTTGAAAAAGTTAATAGCTTTATCTTTATCATTATCGAAAACCATAAATTCATCCAGGTTAATCGAAGTCGATGCATCAGATGACAGTTCTAATCCAATGTTTAGACCGTTATGTATTGCTCTAAACCTAGAGCGATGTTCGATAGAAGCAATTTTAACAACTACATTTGGTATAGCAAAAAGAATTTTTTTTAATGAATCAGCGAGAAATGGTTGAAGATCTAATGGTATTTCACTCCACTCATCTAGTAGTATCCATAGTTTTCTATTTGGAATTAAATTTATAATTTTTTGAAGTGATTTAGTTATTGCTCCGAAGTGTAGTTTTAACTTTTCTCTACCGGAATAAGTGGTTCTATTTGAAGTTGAATTGGTCGATTTATTTGATTTATTTGCTTTAAAATTTAAAGAAGGAGTTGTAGCTAGACTTAGATCCGTTGATCGATTATGCTCTTCTGAGCATCCGTTCATCTCTTCAATAGCTTTATTTTCATCTATTGAGGTGTTTGTAGAAAGTTCTACGAATGAGTCGAGATAAGGTGCAATTTCAGATATGTCACAATCTGAATTTATACTTATTTGATCTAAAATAGCTTGATGGATTTCACATAAAGTATCTGTAAGTAACCTCGTAGAACGTTCACTTATATTTATAGTTGTATCTGCATATATTCCACTTGTGGAACCTAGGCATCTCATATCTACTTCTATTACTATTTCATTTTTTTTGTAGATCTTATTTTTTAGAAACTTAAGAAGATGTGTTTTTCCTGTTCCTCTTCTTCCATGAATTATTTGGTTATCATCGCTTTTTAATAAAGTAAACACATGCCCTAATTGAACAAATGATTTTACGAGGTAATCATCATCTTTCCTTTCAGCTCTTTTACCTATTTGAAGTAATAACTCATTAATTTTATTCAATTTAACTTCCTTTGAACAATTGGAACTGAGGAAACTTAACTTTAATCTTACTAGTTTTGTACTTTTGGATATGCATGTTCGTCACAATTTGGTGAGAGCTAAAGAGGGGAGTTTGATGTAAATCAAATGCTTGCGTGACTCTTTTCTTGACTAACATAAGAGCCTTACAAGAGTTGTGCGCGTTTCTTCCCTGTTGGCGGTGTCTCTATTGCTTGCACTTTTTACAAGAGAGTTGAGTCTTGCCTGCATTTCCTTAGCTGGCGAAACAATACCCTATTTTTTGTATGGCTTTCAAGTCATTAACGTAATTATGAGTGTAAATACTAAACCAATCATAGAGACCCATCATTAATTACAAGTTTTTGTGCCTCTTACTAAGCTTTAGTTATGATTTAACATGGGTGGCTATAGGTCGTGCTGCTTTGGTGTTAGGTTGGTAAAAACTAATCATAGACAGCCATTATTAATCGCATTAGCTACTTGCTATAGTGATTAATAGTTGTTAATTTGTACGAAATCATTTTTATCACAGGCTATACAGCCTGTTAATAGATTAATGCTTAGTAAACTCTTACGGGTGAAACGTAGGGCTGGCCGCCTTTCTATTTGATACAAACCATACGGTTGTATTGTGATATTCAATTGGGGTTTCCTCCCTAAAGAGGAGCCTGTTCGCATACAGAACGCCACTGACTGGTATGCGGCATCAATTAAGTATTGGATACAATTATGCCTGTCAAACACGTTCAAAGAACTGCTCCTGCGAATAACTACTACAGAAATACCTCTTTCGAAACGCTAGCTGTCAGCTGGTTAACTTATGATGGTTGGGAAGTTTTCACGCCTATCATTGATCATGACATGAAAACAGATTTACTGATTAGCGATGGTGACAATTTTTATCGAATCCAAATCAAAACTGTTGAAACTAATGATGAAAGTTTTCAAGTCGAAAATAGGTGGGGGGATGCCAAAATCGACTTTGTTATCTATTTTTCTAAATCTGCAAATTGGGGCTATATTATGAAACCTTTTATGCAGAAGAGAAAGCCTCTGAAAGCTAAGGGACATATCAAGTTCCATCAGCACGCTAAACCATTTATCAAAGCATTTAGCACGATCTAGGACTAGTAAAGGTGCCAGCCATAGTTAATGGCATAAATAACGACGACCTACTAAGCTTTTAAAATAAGTGGGGTCAGAGTAAACTTTATTCTGTTGCCTTAGAAGGTCGCCCTAGTTTCTTTGGTCTCATGCTTTTGCCTGTCAGTTTTTCTATCTCATCTTTAAACTAAACAATTGGGGTCAGAGTAAACTTTATTCTGTTGCCTTAGAAGGTCGCCCTAGTTTCTTTGGTCTCATGCTTTTGCCTGTTATTTTTTCTATCTCATCTTTAAACTTATCATTTCCGATAGCCATGCCTTTGTGGGTTGCTTGTCGAATATCGTCAATGATCTTAGTGTCTAGGTGATATTTAAACAGTGCTCGATAACATGTTTGTCGTGCTTTTTCTTTGGGGTTAATCGCAAGGTAAGCCGGGTGAGGTGTACAAAGTTGCGAGGCTTTCCCTAGGAATAGTTGGGGTCAGAGTAAACTGGAATAGTTGGGGTCAGAGTAAACTTAATTTCAATCTAGCTGATTTGGTGTTTTGGGATACAAATAAGTGGGGTCAGAGTAAACTTTATTCTGTTGCCTTAGAAGGTCGCCCTAGTCTTTTTGGTCTCATGCTTTTGCCTGTTATTTTTTCTATCTCATCTTTAAACTTATCATTTCCGATAGCCATGCCTTTGTGGGTTGCTTGTCGAATATCGTCAATGATCTTAGTGTCTAGATGATATTTAAACAGGGGAACCAATCATAGAGACCCATCATTAATTACAAGCTTTTGTGCCTCTTACTAAGCTTTAGTTATGATTTAACATGGGTGGCTATAGGTCGTGATAGGTCGTGCTGCTTTGGTGTTAGGTTGGGATTAGAAGCTATAGATATTGAAAAAGCGACCTTTTGGGTTAATGCCAGTAAGCTTAACTTACTGGCATTACAGATTATGCTGTCTTTTTTAGTTTTATCTGCAGTGATAAAAACCTTATATAAAACTAATCTTCAATAAAAACAGTCAGCTCCATATAGTTGGTTTGATAATCAAGCACACTGATTTCATCATCTGTCATGTGATTTCTGTCGGCTAATAACCTACGCCATTCATTTAATGGTTTAACTGAGTCGTATCCTCTAATACCAATTCGTAAATTAGGTAAATTAAGAGAGTCAAACTTTGCATCTAAAGCTGTTGGCAGTTTTAGATCTGGCATGCTACCCGATGCCCCGCCCCAAATAGCCCACTCGGCATGACCATCATCGGTAGATCCCGATAGAGTCATATGAGTCAATGCAACATCCCCAACACTCGTAAAATCATATTGATAAGGGGCTTGCCCAGTAGATATTTCTGCTAATAATGCATTAACAGAATCAGCGAAGCCGTTTGCTGGATCCCAGAGCATAACCGGAGAAGTGGTGCCTTCGGATGTAACAAGGTGTCGCGCTGAGCTATAACTTTCAGCGAGCTTATTACGCACGTACTCTTGACCATATACCGCCGGCCAAACATAACTTTTAATCGTTAAAAATAAGTGGGGTCAGAGTAAACTTTATTCTGTTGCCTTAGAAGGTCGCCCTAGTCTCTTTGGTCTCATGCTTTTGCCTGTCAGTTTTTCTATCTCATCTTTAAACTTATCATTTCCGATAGCCATGCCTTTGTGGGTTGCTTGTCGAATATCGTCAATGATTTTAGTGTCTAGATGATATTTAAACAGTGCTCGATAACATGTTTGTCGTGCTTTTTCTTTGGGGTTAATCGCAAGGTAAGCCGGGTGATGTGTACAAAGTTGCGAGGCTTTCCCTAGGGCATTGACTTGATAACTCGACCATTCATATTCACAAGGGTCATTGACCATATCGGCTCTAACTGGATTAAGCTCTATATAGCGATAGAGTTTAATTAAGTAGTCTTCTGTTTGTACAACAACAATACAACAACAATAAGTGGGGTCAGAGTAAAGTTTATTCTGTTGCCTTAGAAGGTCGCCCTAGTTTCTTTGGTCTCATGCTTTTGCCTGTTAGTTTTTCTATCTCATCTTTAAACTTATCATTTCCGATAGCCATGCCTTTGTGGGTTGCTTGTCGAATATCGTCAATGATCTTAGTGTCTAGATGATATTTAAACAGTGCTCGATAACATGTTTGTCGTGCTTTTTCTTTGGGGTTAATCGCAAGGTAAGCCGGGTGAGGTGTACAAAGTTGCGAGGCTTTCCCTAGGGCATTGACTTGATAACTCGACCATTCATATTCACAAGGGTCATTGACCATATCGGCTCTAACTGGATTAAGCTCTATATAGCGATAGAGTTGAATTAAGTAGTCTTCTGTTTGTACAAGGCAAGACTTAAATCGTCCCTCCCATAGTGTTCCTGAGCGTTTATAGGTGTAATTGAAATACCTTACATATTGTCGACCAAGGGATTGCATCATTTGACTAATAGCATTCGCTCTACGTGGTGTGCAAAGTAGATGAACGTGGTTTGTCATGAAGACCCAAGCATGGATTTCAACATGAAATTTCTTGCTGTAATCTTTTAACCATCCTGCATAGGCAATAAAGTCTTGTTGTGAAGTAAAGCAGGCTTGGCGATTGTTACCGCGTTGAATGATATGCTGAGGTACACCTATAGGGTTGGCTCTAGCCTTTCTTGGCATGTGCAAGTTCCTTTTGCAAAGCTCATTATGCTAAGGAGTATAGGTGAATAATTTTAGTTTACTCTGACCCCACTTGTTCTGACCCCACTTGTTCTAGTTTACTCTGACCCCACTTGTTCCACTTGTTCACTACCACTGGCGGAAGCCGCAGGTGTCGATATGAAACCGAATACCGCCATAGATACCCAAACCGGCCTGGTATTTCTGCCCTACCTTACGATGTATCTCCTTCAGCTTTGACATTAATTCCTCGCGGGAGTAGCTCTTAACCGGCACCATGTCCAAGGCGCAGAACTGCATGTGCTTACTCTGTCCGGCACCGCCAGCGAGGCGATTATACTCATCGGAACGGTCACCAGAGACCGGAATCACATCGCCGATAATCGGCACTATTTCCTGCTGTAAAAAGATCAGCGTATTAGCCATGCTCTGCCATTGGTCGACCTCGGGAAAGGTAAAAACGGAGGTGCCTTTCATCTCCCAACTAGTGCCTTGCAACATCGCTAAGTAAATAGGAATAACTTTCTCGACGCCCTGTTTAGCAAAGAATGCTGTTATCTCATCGTAGCGATCTTCGACGTCGTTAATAATCAACCAACCATGAAAGGCGTCGTAGGTTGGCACCGGATAGCCCTGCACCTTAACGAGCAAGTCTTCTTCGGTGAGCTTAATATCTAGCTGATAGATTTTATCGAGGGTTTGCTTATCGACATCGGCGACCGTGGTGATAGGCATCACCACCAGTAATAACAGTACTATTCGTAATACATTCATATCCATTCCCTAGGCCGTCAATAGCAATCAAAGGCCGATCGCCTTTGATTGAGTATAGGATGGATATCAGCACATTCTTAGATCTCTTCGCGAGCTGCTTTCGCTCGGGCAAAAGGTGCCAGCCACAGTTAATGGCATAAATAACGACCACCTACTAAGTTTTTGAAAGAGGAATTGCATAGGCACCCATCATTAATTGTTACGCATGTTCCTTAATATTTACACCACGTTTGAAGTTACCATTCTTATCAAACATCTCAGGGAACATAACCACAGCTTGAAACTTTAAAAACGTATATTTCATTAACTCGTAGCCGATCACTAAGCCGCAAGGCGGTGATGTTCTACCTGCCTTGTAATAATCGTGTGTTAATTCTAAACGTTCAAAACAATATGTTACAGCTACTACACTGTCCCTGCTGTTGATGTCAGCGTAAGACAGAACTACAACTTCATCTCCCTTCCTAATGCTGCTGAACAAGTGGTTGTTATTCGCGTCTCTGCTGAAATCATATACAACATTTTCAAGGTTGTAGTGTTCGCTATAGACCCTGTTGCCACAATTATTAAGAATGAAATTCATAAAATATTTACTCAAAAACCACAAATTTGGCTTTACATTACCATGTTGAATACTTATGTGTATACAGTTGTGTATTTGAGCCAGTTATAGACACCCATCATTAATTACATGTTTTAGTGCCTCTCATTAGGCTTTAGGCATTGCTTAAGTAGGAAGTTGTTATGCCTTGCCCTAGAAGTACGCTCATTAGTCTAGAATTTTCGACTGATTAATAATGGGAGGCTATCGATCGTCGCTATCAACCTTTGGTTTTTACTGAGCTAGAAGCGCTTAAAGGAAGGTTAACTGAAGATAGTGGAATATAAGGATGCTTCACTATTCTCCATCTAGAAAGCAATCCGTAATTTACGCTTTAAATCAATAACCTTAACGGAATTCTGGCTCTAGATTTATATTAAAACGGAATAGGGAAGTGGCGTAAGAAGGTTATCAGAAGGAGATTTCAGTCAACGCTAGCTAAAGTTATAGCTCGAAATCATTGGCTAAGGATATAGGCCAATTATCTTGCATACTCTAAATGGATAAATACTATGAATGCTCAAGAATCTTTCGTACATCATATGAATGCAATGCGTGAACACCATAAGTCAGGTGCAACTCATACTTATTCTGTTCCGGTTGATTTACTTTACGCTAGCGCAACAAATGACTCAGGGTTAATGGCTTTTAAAGCAACAGATGTCGCTGGTAATTCGGAAGTTACAGCTGACTTAGAGGCGTATAAAAACGATACAAACTCATTTGTTGAAGGCCAAAGGAGTGGCGCCACAGCATCAGTTACTATATTGAAAGACAATAAAAAACCTAATGATGCAACAACCAATTCATTTGTAGAAGCGATGGAGAATCAGAAAGCTGAAGCAAAAAAAGCGTCTGATGCACTAATTAATAAAAACTACGATAAGTTGATTAAAGCAGGGATTGATCATCCAGGGCAGCAAAAGCGCATTTTATCAGCGACTGAAGCAATTGGTGCATTTTTTACTACTTTGCTTATTTCTGTAGGGAAGTTTTTTGCAAATCTAGCAAGCTCGATTGTTAACTTCTTCAATGATATCGGGGAATGGTTCAGTAATGCTGGAAAATCAATTGCAAATTGGACTTCTGGGGCAATTTCTTCAGTAGGTAAATTCTTCTCCAGTATTTTCTAGTAAATGGATTAATAGGCAGCTTAATTTATTTCCAACGGAGTAGAGCTTAGATATTATATTTAGGCTCTATTTAATGTCCTAGCAGGGCAACCGCATGAGTGTGCGTATTGCGGCGATTGCGAACGGTCATTGCAGTTTAAACCGATCACCTACATCAATTTTTCTCTCTCAATCCTCTTTTTACCCAACAGCTAACCATAGACACTCATCATTAAAGCCATGTGTTGAACGCGGTCACAAAAACCAAAATAACATTGCCCCCATAATTATTCTTTCGCGAAAAATATTCTCAAGTAACACTTCCTATTCATGCGAATGATAACTATTATCATATGCGATATGTTAGTTGCACTAATACCATTGACGACTCAATCATTGCTAAAGACAAGTTTAACTGCGACAGAATTAAGGAGGACTGCATGTGTGATATCTCAGCCACTGGAACACAGGCATTTAATTGCTTTAAAGGTAAACGTAAACTGTGGGAGCTAAGCGCTAAACTGCTATGTCCTGTCATAGGTACCTGTTTGACGACATCTGAGATCCGTAAGCTGGCAGAGAAAATTGTCGACAAAGAACAGGCTCGAAAAAGTGATTACTGGCTACACACTTGGATCGTTTCTAACTGTGACGTTAAACATCACCTGTCTTTGACGGTACAAAAGCACCTAGATAAAAAGTTTACTGCCGCTATAAAGCGTTTTGGTCTGATTAAATGTCGCGATGAGCTCAAACCAGTCTGGCAGCAACATATAGATCGAGGAGCCAGCGCCGAAGCCCTATGGGCACTGTTAACGCACCCTTTGTGTGATCTGACTATTGAAGAAATGGCTTATGAAACCATTCATATGTTGTCTCATCAGATTGGGGCTGGCCAGGGAGCGGATCTTAAACGCCTACACACTGTTGAAAAGGAGTTGTTAGAACTGAAAAAATCGTTAGATAAAAGTCAGCAAAAAGCCCATCAGACTATCTCTAGTAAAGAGCGACAGCTAGGTGAACTACAACAACAGCTGGCGGAAATTAAGGCGGACAATTTGCAACTCAAAGAGCACTGCCAGCGCCTAGAACGAGAAGGAAATAATAATGCAGCGGCGCTTGAACTAAAGCAGCTACATAACGAACTGGCGAGTAAAAATGTCTCGCTTGAGATTTTAGATAAACAGAAACTGCAGTGGCAGCAAAAACTGCAACACAGTGAAGATAATATTTTGGGTTTAACTCAAAAATTGCAACTACAGAAGCAAGAATCCCGATCTCTAGAAGGGTTAGTAAAGCAGAGTCTGTCTCCTTGTAATAGATGCAGTGCCGCTTCTTGCACCGATTGTCCAGACCTTAAGGGTCTGAAAATTTTATGTGTTGGTGGCCTGCAGCGCATGACTGAACAATATAGGGAGCTGGTGTCTCGTTGTAATGGCGAATTCAGCCATCATGATGGCGGTGTCCAAGACCGTAGCAAGCGCTTAGATGCCATGTTGTGGTCTGCCGATGCGGTTATTTGCGCCTCCGATTGCATCAGCCACGACGCCTACTACAGATTGAAGCGATTCTGTAAGCAACATAATAAGCGTCACTTGTTCATCCCCTCTTCTGGCATATCAAGCTTTGCTAAAGCGATGGATGACGTGGCCAATGAAATAAGCTGCGTCAACTTATAAAAAATAACCTGGCTACCCATAGTGGTTCTCTATCTTGAGTATTAACAATAGCGAGCGACTCTAGCTTCAGTTCGTTTATTTATTTCTGGGACTAAGGGCTGAAATTCGACTAGGGATTGTAAATGCTGATCCATAAATTTATTTCCAGCTTGTTTGCCCTGTTGATAATCGAGATGGATGTCGGACTCTTTACTGCCTAATAGTCTGCTCTTTAATCCTTTATCTGGAAAAATTTGGATAACTTCAACACCGGGAGGAGGGGACTCAATAAATTTAAGTGATTCACGGTAGGCATGTTCATGATGCACAAAGTAGTCTATAGCTTTTGGGCATTGGTTTGATGAACATATCCAAGATTTTAAACGATAAATCCAAGGAGTATGAGCTGAATACTCTTTTGGTAAAGTACGTATTACAACTATTTTATGAGCGCCACGTTTATAGGCTTCTTCAACAGGAAGAGGTGCGGATAGTCCTCCGTCAACATGAAACTCATCCCCAAGTTTTACTCCTTTTCTGTACAAAAACGGAAGAGCACTTGAAGCTTTTAAGAGAGTGAGCCAATTATCTTGATTAGGACTAAAAAATTGAGCCTGATAATTAGAACTATTGGTGGTTGAAATAAGTAGTTCACGCTGCTTCAAACGTTTAAAACCACACTCGGTATTTAATTTATGCGTGAGTAATCCGTTTCCTTTTTCGTTTACCACTCCTACTCGATTAAAATACCAGTCGAGGTCGATTGTACTTCTTCCTATTAGCGGTCTCCCTAGGTTAAAAAAGTGGGGGTCTCGTGACAAACTCGCAATAGATGTCTGGGCAAAACCAGGTTGATTGGTAATATAACTTGATAGATTTTGTGCTCCAGCAGAGGTTCCTATGAGTAATTTAAAAGGGTTAAAGCCTTTCTCAAGCCAACTATCGAGAACACCAGCAGTAAATATTCCTCTTTGTCCTCCCCCTTCAGCAACCAGCGCCGTGTGAGCTATGGGGAATGAAACTGAGTTGAATTTATTATCAATGTGAGGGCAGTTATCCTCTAGTTTAATAGGTAAATAAGGATTTAATGACATAAATTGACCTTAATAAAAACAAGTGCTGCATAGGCTAGGTAGTTGTTCTTAATATTAAATAATGCATGAGTGAATATTAATAAAAGAGTTAATCTTTAAATAAGAGAATTAACAGGTTAAATTTAATTAGTGGATGCATTTTATCTTTGTTAACTGCTTTTGTAACTAGGATGATACTTGATTAATAATCAAAAAACATTTGGTAATCAATGTATAGGGAGAAGATAAAAACCCATCATAGACACCTATTTATTCTATGATCTACGGCAACTATGGTCGTGGTGCTTCTCTGACTCCTGAGCAAGAATGACCCCCCGTCCTTATCCTCCTTGCAACCGCTATGACGCGCCAATGTTGTGGCTCATTCGTTAATCACAGCTTTCGATGAGCCCCAGTGACTGCTTTGGTTCACACTCCTCTCTTTCGGTATTTAATCGGCAATTTCCAGTCCCTTACTGACCTACTTTGACATGGGCATTAGCATTAATTTAACAAATGAACAAATTAATGCGCTCCGGGCTAAATCCCATACCTAGGGGCCGTTGTATCAACTAATAAAGGGAAATGATGATGATGAAATTTAACGGGCGCAGTGCCCCACGCAAGACGCTCATTGCAGCCATGCTTCTCAGCCTTCTGAGTGCATGTGGCAGCGATGATGATAATGAGTCAACTCCTCCTCCAGCTGAAAATAATCCACCGATTGCTAATCCAAGCAATGCTGAAGCGATTGTCGGTACCAGTATTCTGATCGACGCCTTGGCCAACGATACCGATGCCGATGGTGACCCATTGACTATCGAAACCGTGACCGTGACATCAGGCGCAGGAACGGCATTGATTAAAGAAAATAAAATCTTGTTCGTGTCAGATAAAGTCGGTGCCACAACACTCAATTACACCATCTCAGATGGTAATGGTGGCGAGGCAGAGTCGATAGTCACTGTCGTGGTGCTATCAGATGAAGTGGCTCTGGCCTATGTCGGTTCCAATACCTGTATTACCTGTCATACAGATAAGAAAACCTTTTTCGAGACCGGCCATAACTTCAAGCTGACTAAGGTTAATGGAGAGAAACCTATCTACCCGTTTTCCTCTATTCCTAATGGAATCTTGGAGTTTTTCGATGTAAACAACACGCTGGGTAACCCTTCCAGCTGGGCCGATATCAGTTACGTTATCGGTGGTTACAAAAGCAGTACCATGTTCATCGACCAGAATGGCTACATCATGACCGGGAATGCGGTTGGTACATTCCCTGTTCCAGAGGGGACTGAAGCGAATGCCCACATGGCGTGGCCCTGGAACCCGAATGATGCACCGGATTCACATGGCTATGATTACTGCGGCAGATGTCACACTACCGGTTGGCAAGATTACACCGAAGGCACCGGTGATTATCGAAACCTAAACAGACAAGATGATATGCCGGGAATGGGCGGTACGTTCGCTATGACCGGGGTTCAGTGTGAAAGTTGTCATGGCGGCGGTAGTGAACACGTTAAGGGCCCGTCAAAACATAATATTGTTAAACTAGCTGAAGCACGTGTTACCGGAGATTACACTTCAGAGGATATGGGATATGCTAAGGCGGCTACCTGTCAGGAGTGTCATACCACCGATGATGCCGTCAGACGCTACCCGGACTATCAGTCTCCCTTTGAGCAGGAATTTGGTGGCGTAACCCTGAATGCACGCTTGTTGCGGACCTCCGGCTTTGGTCCCGAAGGGCGCCGAGATGGCCGTGGTGGCCGTCATGCTGCGACAACCTTGATAGGAACCGATCCGGATACTGGCGAGGCTATGGGTAAGAAGAAGGACTTCACCTGCTCAACTTGTCATAACCCTCACCGCTCTGAACTCAATCAGGATCAGCCGGGTCATGAAGACGCGATGGTAAGACAGTGTACCGATTGTCATACCAAGGAATTTGCCGACGTCCCTGGTAGCGAAATAGCTGCTGGCGCTCACGAGTTCATCGCCAAGTGTACTGACTGTCATATGCCAAGTTCATCTCACTTGCTCAAGATCGATCTCGAGGGGGCAAAGGAAGACCCAAGACACTTCTCGGCAGATGGTGACTACATGAAGCCCTGGCTTCGTGCTTTTGATAGCTGTTCAGGCTGTCATGAGGATGACTATGATGAGCGAGCCAGTCGTATAGGGAAAATACACTTATAGTACTCTCTTGCTAGTCATCTTTTGCTAGTACTCTTTGGCCAGCGGCGACTTGTCGCTGGCTAACCAGTCCCTACACAGACACTCTTTTAAGGAGGTGTTATAGTGGCATGCATGAACAATTGTGATTCAATTCCCAACATTCACTACCGAGCTCCCTCTATAGAGAACTCTGGTATCGAAGTTATGGATCTTGAGTGCTTCCGCGAAAGGCTCAGTCGCTACGACTTCGATCCCTACCAACCCCACCGAGTGAATTATTTCTGTTTCCTGTTCATTACCAAAGGGCAAGGGCAACATCTAATCGACTTCAAACACTATCCCTACCAGTCGGGCAGTGTTATTTTTGTTAATCGCAATCAAGTACACGCCTTCGATCCAGAG
This sequence comes from Shewanella sp. GutCb, assembly GCF_002836135.1. NCBI lineage: Bacteria > Pseudomonadati > Pseudomonadota > Gammaproteobacteria > Alteromonadales > Shewanellaceae > Shewanella > Shewanella sp. GutCb. The sequence continues at coordinate 148,438 of NZ_PJBL01000001.1, forward strand.
GATTTACCACAAGGTACTATGGTCAACATTAGCACGGACTTCTTCTCCGATAGCGCTTCCAATATACGCACTTCTTACTTTGCTCCGTTTCATCAAAGCATGGCGTCATCGCCCGTGCTAACGACACTACCAGCGGATTTAAACGAGAGCTGCACCGTGCTGTTAAGGGAGGTGAAAAAGGCCATTTATGAGGGAGCTGACGATGATGTGGTGGTGCAGTTACTGATCTCCAGCTTATTGATCAAATTAGGCCGGCAGAGAAAGAGTCATCTTAGCCACTTGAGTGAGCACCAAAAAGATCGCTTCGACCAGTTTATCAGTCTAGTGGAACAACATTTCTTCGAGGCTAGGGAAGCCCTTCAATATGCACAGTGGATGCACACAAGCTACAAGAACTTAAACCTGCTATGCAAATCATGCTGTGGCCGCACAACCAAGCAATTAATCGATTTCAGAATCACGCTTGAGATCAAGCGCAAGCTCGTTATGGACGGTCTATCAGTACAACAAACTGCTGATGATCTAGGTTTCGAAGATATCACCCACTTTAATAAATATTTCAAACGGTTAACAGGTTTCACTCCGGCAGCCTTTAAGCGGAAAAAGAGCGCTGAAGAGCCAATGCAATAAATAGGAACAGACTCTGACCCTATTTATCCCAGAGTTAATAATTCTGCAGAGAGAGCATCTGTTTCATCTGGGCTTTTTCAGCATCGGTAAGCATAGTCTCGTGGGCGACCTGCATGTTAGTTGGGCAGGCATACTCATTGTCCAAAACCTTATCAAACACCTGAAAATGGCTACCTGTTACTGTCTGATATTGGCAAATTAACAAGTTATTATCAGTTTTAGAGTTCACTAAATTTGCTGTTACAGCAGTATTTAAGGAAGCATGAGCGCTGCCAATTGAGATAAACAAGGTCAGGGCGATAGTGGTTACCGTTTTTACTGCTGTTGCTAACATCTTCGTTAATTGCTTCATCTGTCGCCTCTGCTTAATCATCTACTTTGATAATTAATATAGCGGCAGAATGCTGTACCATAACTGAACGATTTATCGACGCTTTTACTGGCTGACGGTTGCATCAGGGATCGTTAGATAGCAAAATCTAACGTTATAACCAGAATGACTGATGGCTCATGATTAAAGTGAATGAAAATATGCAGCAAGAACTCCCAATTACGATAGTGGCCGAGGGTAAATTTTCGAATTCGCTTAAGCCGTTGTTAACCCAGCTCGAGTTATGGATTAATTTTCAGGCGGTAAAAGCGGATTGGTACGGTAATGAAGATTGCATCTTGTCTTTTGACTTTACTCTGGTCAGGACATTGGAAGAAAAAACACCACTGCTGACGGCTGTGAGCGCAGAAGGTGGAGAGGGTTGGATTGTAGAGCCGGGTTACGCTTATCACTATGACAGCAGTAGTCTGAAGACTATCGCCTTTATTGCCGTTAATGACTTGATTCAGAACGGTACTGGTATTGAACAGGCGATAAAGGACAGATTGACAAGTGTAGCCAATGCTATTGGACTACAGCATGGTTTGTTGGCGTTGGTTTAGGAAGCTTTCCTCTGATAGGAATAACATGAATAAGTGGGAAAATAACATGGCCACCATGACTATTTATTGCCGTTATGCTATTTCAGATAATTGGCGATATTGGTTGGTTTTCCCTATCAATATCGCCAGAGGTATTGACCTTATCGGTAAATCTTTGCAGTGCCTTCCGCTGCCGATGCGACATCGATGGTAAACATGGTATTTACCCCCTGCACAAGTGTAGCCTGAGCCGTAACGCTGTTGTTTTGCTGGCCAGTTGTTGCGTTGTGAGCCGCATTCGACAACGCCTGACTGGTTGCTAGCATGAAGTTACCGGTTGCTACAGCGGGCGCATCACCAAGAACTTTAGTGTTTACCTGGGATACCGAGTCGGTGATTTGACTATTTACTGCTGTTGGAAATGCCATAGTTTATTCCTTTAAACTCGTTAAGTAGAGCGGCTTTAATGACCGCGAGTTTATCTGTTTATCGAGATGTTCCTCTAAGATTAAGAAACTGCCTCAAGCCTCTAATGCAAAGTACTTACTCATTGCAATAGTCGTGGAGGTGATATCTAAATAACATGGCTATCCTATCTAGCCGTCTAACAAATAGTGCCAAATTATTTCGAGTTATGACTGTAACTAGACTCGCTCAGAATTACCTTCTGATAGCCTTCCCAAGTTAATAACTTGGCCACCCATAATTATTTATCATGTCAATATTTTGAAAATATTGTATAAAACCAGAGATCTAGAGATAGGACTTAGATTCTTAAGCATCCAAAGGAACAGTCAACCGAACGATAAATCACTAAAGGATCGGCATTAAAGCTTATGGCTGCCTTTTTTAGTTCTTTATGTTGGATCCATCCCGATCCACATCTCCTTTCTTTCCTACAGTTCGCATCAGTTCTGCGTTGTTACGCAGGCTCGTAAAAGTCTCAATGTGATCAAGTTATAACTATTGAAATGCGTGTTATTTATTTGTATTAATTTGGTTGGGTAAATGATAGATCTTGCTCGTTATATACCGACTAAAAGTTATTCTTGGAGAATAAAAATAATGATAAATATGAGTCTGAAGAATAAATTATTGCTATTTGCTCTTTTACCTGTGGTGGTGATCTTTTTTAGCTTAATGGCTATTACCTACAATATCGAGTCGAATAACCTTGAAAGAAATATTACTTCTTTCAAAGATAAATTAATTCTAGATCGCAAGACGATGCTAAAAGAAGAGATTGAAATTGGCGTTCAAATCGTTGTTTACCAGCGGTCCCTGGGCGAACAAGGAGATGTGAAAGCTGCATTGCGTAACGTGCATTTCGGTAAGTCGGGTTATTTCTTCATCTATGATGAACAGGGAATTAGTATTTTTCATGGTGCTAGCGCTGATAGAGAAGGAAATAATTATCTTGGAATGACAGATGCCAACGGCAAAAAAGTTGTTGTCGGTTTACTTAGGGCTGCCAGAAGCGGTGATGGTATTTTTAGTTATCACAATGATAAACCTGGTGGGAATGGCTTAGTTGAGAAAATTGGTTACGGTGAGATGATCCCTGGTACCGATTGGTTAATTGGGACCGGTGCTTATGTTGATGATATCGAAGCAGAGGTTAGTGAGTATCGGGATGTTATTACACAGAATATGCAAGATAAGGCGATAACCATCTTGATTATCGTCCTTATTATTGTGTTCTTGATAACGGTTGCAGTGTTATTTATTGCTCAGCGAATGATTCACCCGATTAGAAATATGGTGACTAATTTAGAAGATATTGCCAAAGGAGAAGGGGATCTGACTAAGCGACTCCACATTGAGGGGCATGATGAGATAGCCCAGCTTGGGCGAGCTTTTAACCTGTTTGTTGATAAGTTGCAGGGGATCATCAAAGACGTCGCAAATGTCACCCAAGAGGTAAAGAGTGGCGCAGACAATATTAATAGTCAGACACAAGTGATGGCTGAGCAATTAGCTAGTCATAACAATGAGACAGATCAGGTTGTCACCGCAATCACTGAGATGTCGGCTACCGCGAATGAGGTCGCACTCAATACTTCGCAAGTGGCGGAGGCAACGCTCGCGGCGACTGGAGATGTGACCAAGGCTCAAAATTGTGTCGACACTTCATTAACCGAAGTCTCATCATTAATGTCTGAAATCGACACGGCTGCAGCGCATATTAACTCCCTGCGTGAACAATCTCAGAAAATTAACAGTGTATTGACTGTGATTGGTGGTATTGCCGAGCAAACGAATCTATTGGCGTTAAATGCAGCCATTGAGGCGGCGAGGGCCGGTGAGCAGGGTCGAGGATTTGCCGTGGTTGCCGATGAAGTGCGCAGCTTAGCCAGCAGGACTCAGACCAGTACCTTGGAAATTAATGAAATGCTGAGTGAGCTTCACAATTTAGTGTCATTGGCTGTAAGTACCATGGATGCAAGTCAGCAGAGCTGTTTACGTTCGGTTGAGTCGTCCAGAGCCATCTCTGAGAGCCTTGGCGCGGTGACATCGGCCGTAACATCGATTAATGATATGAGTACTCAGATAGCAACCGCAGCAACGGAGCAAAGCTCAGTGACCGAAGAGATTAACCGTAACGTGTTTACGATTCAGGATATCGTCAACGAGTTAATGAGTTCGAGCCAAAGTACTTCTGGAGTGAGCCACAAGCTGACTCAAGAAGGCGATACTCTCGGGCGTTTGGTTGGACAGTTTAAGGTATAGAGGCTAAGAGCCGACGCAATAAAAAGGGAAGCTTATCGCTTCCCTTTTTATTGGTGGGTAACGAGAGTCGATAACATGGCCAGCCATTATCATTGGTTAAAAATGGAACGCTAAACTAGCCTTTAATCACGCTTCAATATTTGATGGCTAGACCCAGAAAAACCCTCATGTGTCTTAGAAGACACACCTTTTTATAAAGTGTATCCAGCTGATTTAAAAGCTAAAAAAATATTAAATAACACCGGAATATAATCAGAAGGTTAATTCTATCGATTGTTCTAGTCTTTATAGCGACATCAGTTTGAAGGACTTGGTAGTCATTTAAACTGGTATGTAGAAATGGACACTTTACAGACAATCAGAAAAGGAATTATCACATGACTCAATTACAAAGCTCACAAGAACAGCTACAAGGTGTATTCAACGTATCTTACCTCATCACCAACCATTTACCGGGTGGTGTCTCACTGCATGTCGACCTGCATGTTGCAGGTAAACAGGTGACTGGATTTGGTAGAGTCTTTCAGGCAACAGCGAAGCCTGTAAATGTTTTATCTAAGCTCAGCGGTGAATGGTCGTATATGTGCACTATGGCATCGTGCAATATTCTTGTTGTGTTGGATGGCATTAGCCTTAATGGTGTAGAGAATACCAAGATAAGAATGTCACTGGCAGACAATTGGCAGTCAGGTAGTGCTAGTTTTCAATACTTGGACAATGGTGAATGGCATGATTGTGATATTGCAAAAGTAGAACTATCAGAGTCATTACCTATATCAAAGCTGGCTGAAGTAACAAAAGAATATGCGAAGAAAACACTAGTATAAAGTAGTGGTTCTAAGAGAGGGCTATTGTGAGCTATTTATACCCTTAGATGAGTTAACAAGCAGGTCAAACAACCCTCTCTGGAACCAATCATTAATGGCATATTTTGAACGCGGCCACAAAAAACGCAGCTAATGCTGCGTTTCAATTCCAATAGAGTTAACTGGAAGAGTTAATAACTCTGCAGATAAAACATCTGCTTGAGCTGGGCTTTTTCTGCATCGGTAGATAGATAACATGGCCACCCATTATTTTTGTTACTACAACTGTATAAAACCGTCATTTGATATTCAGATACCTATTCTACCCCGAAAAATTTTAAGTTAGAAAGGTACCTGTATTGTTTCAACTTTTAAATGGAAAGGCTTTCCATTATTAACTTAATTATACGTGTATTAAGCATAGGCAAAATAGTGAAGGGCAATCAGGATCTTTTTCACATGGACTCGCATATGTAGCAAATGAAATAGTTGCAGTAAATACGAGGGCAGAAGTAATTGAAATTATTTTTTTCATTTAGAAATTCCTTTTCTTTATTTAGTGGTGAGAGATTAGTTTTATTCCTATTAAATCTATGGGGTAAAGTTGATTTTATCCCTGAATTTAATTGAACAGTGCAACTAATATATATTTATGATAGGGATCGTCAATAGCTATAGTGTATGAGTATTACCTCACTTTGGTAAGTATAAAGTAGTACTCAAGAGTGGTACGTAAAGCTCTTCTATGTGGAATAGATGCCAGGGCGGCTGATGATTTCGAGCATCGGCGTAAGTGGGTTGCTTCGCGGTGTTAGAATTGGCGACCATCTTTACCATTGATGTCTGCGCCTATGCTGTGATGAGTAACCACTTGTAGCGAGTGTTAAAAGTAGTTGCTGATAGAGCCAAAAAGATAGTCAGATAAAGAGGGGATTATTCAACGGCACAAAGGTTTTAAAGGGATGTTATTGACTCAACAGTTTGTTAACGGAATATGTTTGGTAAAATTTTTGAGGTTCTAGTGATAGTCAGTGAATTATAAGTAAATATGCCCGTCAGGATCCTGAAAGGCATATTTTCAGCTGTTTTTTAAGCGCTGTGTTAGCTCTGTTTTAACCCACGAGTCTAAAAAGTACGGTTATATTGCAATCCGACCATCATGGCATTGGCATGACTCGTTGCCGTAAGGTTTGTGGCCAAATAGGTACCGCTGGCGATATCTATCGGGATCATAGGTTTTGATTCCACCACACTCACATCTTGGCCTAATACATAAGTAAACCCAAAATCCATATTGGAGTTTTGCGTTAACTGATATGTAAAACCAGTTGAGAAAAATTGTCTATCGGAATCCGGCACCGAAATAGAGGTAAATTGATCTTGTGCACTGACATCGTATAGATAACCAGCTCTAAGGGTCCAAGTATTATTCAGGTAGTAAGTCGCACCAATAGCGTAGTGCCAACCATCTTTCCACTCATAATTATTCAGTGTGCCACTGGTATCGGCATCCAGACTTTCAAACACGCTCCAACCTATCCATTGAATACTATAATGTAGCGCGATATTAGTATTTTCGAGATGATGGAAACCAGAAAATTCAACCATGCTTGGCAGCGGGATCGGTAGTGTATCGTCGATAGGGCCGGACTCGGCCATATAACCCGCGTAATCGACATCGCCCTCAGTTTCTATTGTAGGGCTATAACGATATGACAAACCAAAGCGGTTATTATCATCTAGCTCATACACAGCCCCCAGATTAAACCCCAGCCCCCAACCTTTAGCATCGACCGTCAGTAGATTAGTGTCTGTTGGCTGTAAACTCCTTTTGAGCTTACCTGTACTGGCAATGATATCCAGCCCAGCCCCAAGGCTAAGATGCTCATTAATCCGATAAGAGGCGGATAAACCAAGATTGTAACTCTTAACTTCACTCTGGCCACCAAACTCACCAGCAATGTAATCATCACTATATTCTGTTTTAGTACCAAAGTTGGAATACGCGTTAATGCCCCAAGCAAACCGGTCATTGACTGGCATGATAAAGTGAATGTTAGGAGCGATAGCCATGTCGCCAGCATCATCATAGTTTGCTGATTGAACCGAGCTATCGACGAGAGCCCCTTGGCTATATAACTCTCGGCTATAAAGCGCATCTTTGACTTCGATCATGGAAGTGATGCTGATGAAACCTACTGACAAAGCGGGCTCATTAAACAGTGCCATAGTGGCGGGATTACGCGACATAGAGGACGCGTTATCTGCAATGACCGCATCTCCGGCAAATGCGCGTCCCAGGCCTGCGTTTGATTGCGCATTTAGCTGAAAGCCAGCGCAATATGCCTGTTGTGAAAACAATATCGCTGCGCCAATAATAACCTTCTTATTCAATCGACTCATCTCCCTCATAGTTTACTATCCTTTGGATCCTGCTCTTTCCGAGCTTATCGAATTTGGTTTATCGTACTTGCCTTGACTGAATAAACGCAGCCATGCAGGCCGACGTTTAAATAGGACGCAGATAGTATGTGAATATAAGAGTAATTAATGAAATCAATGTCTTATTTTAGAAAACAAATACAATGGCAGCAAATAACCGCGGGTTGATATTTTGAGTCTTGTTTATACTTCAAATATTCAATTTTAGATGTTTGAGGAAACGAGGCTGAAGCTAGAATGACCTCTCTGAGTGAGAGATATAAATGCTGAACTGGACTTTCAAATAGATGTGATTGCCTAGAGCATGTTGTACTGAAGTTAGCTTATTATGTCTAAATAACATGGTCACCCATGTTCAATATCGGGGTTATATATACAGCTACATTTTACTCTGACCCGGTTAACTGCGGAAACGGAATGAGTCCTTTTGTCGCTAATAAAAGGCCACTTTCTTCTGCAGCAAGAAAGTGGCCTATTTTATAGATACAATCTATGGATATTCAGCTGACGCTTTTTAAGCGAGCGGACTATTCTTCATTGCTGGAAATTAGATTGCTAACGGCTCTTGATACCAGATCTTTTTTCATCAGAGTTGGTGTAACAGGCTGTGTAAACCAGAAGCTCATCGGCTGTTCAAAGCCAATACCGTGCATATAATTATAGATCGCCTTACGCAGCCCTTCGCCAAGCATTTCATGATCTGTGCCGGTTGGATCGGTGAAGTCCACATCGTTTTCAGCGAATAAGATCTCAGGGCGCTCAGCTAGCGTAATGCCAAATTTCTCAGGGTTAATGCCAATAGGACTGTGGATCGTGGCCACAAAACGGTGCCAGTAGGCGGACTGGAAGCAACCTTGATTCATCATCTGACGTACCATTTCCAGCGAGTCGATGGTCTCTTGTTCGGTTTGTGTTGGAAAGCCATACATCAAATAGGCGTGAACCAATATACCTGCATCACTGAAGGCTTTGGTTACCTGGGCGACTCGCTCAACACTCACGCCTTTTTTCATCAGTTTCAATAGACGATCTGATGCTACCTCAAGACCGCCGCTAACAGCGATACAACCGGAATCCGCTAACAACTGACAACGCGCTTCGCTAAACGTCCTCTCAAAACGGATATTGCCCCACCAACTGATCACTACGCCACGTTCGATTAGCCGTTTTGCAAACGTAAACAAAAGCTTTGGCGGTAGGGCTTCATCGACGAAATGGAAACCTGTCTCTCCGGTTTCTTCAATGAGTTGTTCGATTCTATCCACCAACACGTCGGCCCCTGCGGCGTCAAAGCGGTCGATATAGTCCAGACTGACATCGCAGAAGCTACATTTACGCCAGTAACAGCCATGCGCTATGGTCAGTTTATTCCAGCGTCCATCGCTCCAAATGCGGTGCATAGGATTGAGCATTTCACATAAAGACAGGTAGTCTCCCAATGGTAGGCCATCGTATATTGGCGCACCGACTTCGGTTTGTGGAATATCCTGCAGCTCTGCATTTTCATTGAAGTGTACGTATGGCTGGCCATTTTCATCCTCTGCGAGGAAGTAAGTTCGCACCAGCTCGTCGACTTCACGCTTGCCTTCAAAGTATTCCAGCAGCGTTATAAAAGGGCGTTCGCCGTCATCCAGACAGATAAAATCGATAAACTCAAATACACGTGGGTCTTTCAGCGCACGCAGCTCGGTATTGATAAAACCACCACCTATGATGATGGGGATCTCAGGATTGATGGCTTTACAGGTTTGCGCAATACGTAAGGCGCCGAGCATATTGCCGGGGAAGGGCACGGTTAATGCGACCACGCTAGGCTGGGTTTCTTCTAGATACAGCTCAACCAATTGTTCTAAAATTTCCGAGCTGAAACTCGGTTCGCCCATCAAGGTATCGTAGAGATTGTCAAAGCTGGGGTTGGCCGCCGCTAATTTCTCGCCATAACGGCTCACTTCAAAGTAGGGATCAACCCCCTGAGTAATCACGTTCGACAGATCATTAATGAACAGCGTTGCTAGATATTTGGCTTTATCTTGTACACCTAGATTGCCAAAGGCCGCTTGCAACACATCGCCAGATACCGCTTCCATTTGAGCAATCGCGTCAAACGCTGGACCTTCTGGTAAAAAACGACGCGAGTTAATACGCAGTGCCAGGCTTGGATCTTTGCCCTGCAAAAAGCGAATAGCTGACTCAACTGTTAGGTGGTAGCGATCAAATTCAGCCAGGAAGGTAGAAATAACATCAGGCAACTCATCTTCTTCAAAGTGGTCGAAGTTTTCTTCCACATGCTGACGAATAATCTCCAGCGCAGGTGCCGTCATCATTTCTAGAAAAAGCTCAATAGCAGGATCTCGCTGAACCGCTTCATAACCTCGAGAGCGTAAAAAACCCGTTAAATACGCAGTTGCCGGATAGGGCGTATTCAGCTGGGTCATCGGTGGAGTCATAAGAAGAACGGTCATAGCCTGCCTTTAAATAGTAAAACCTGAATACTCAGTGCGAAACTGATCCGTGACACCTGAGTGTGGCAGTAAATACAGTTGCCATAAAATAGGGGGGGATTCTAGCAAATGAACTATATAGGTTCTACTTCAAACTGCAGGTTTAATAGCTGCCTGAGCGAATCAACTTCAAAGCGGATGGTTGAAATAATGGCGATTCCTTTAAAAGCCACTGAGTTAAAAAGAGTGCAGCCTGCTCTAAGTTGTGAACATTTACTGCGTAAACGGCGACAAAGTGTGAGCCATTGCCAATGCTAGTTGTGCGGCTAAAGCTATAATGAGATATTTCCATTCATCAATTTAGCTTGTAGGAGCAAACATGTCTCAAACTGTCGTCATAACCGGTGCTAATCGCGGTATAGGTTTAGCGTTAGCAACCCTCTATGCCGCTCAAGGTCAAAGTGTTTTTGCTTTATGTCGTACATCATCAGCCGCGTTATCTGCTTTAAAGGTGAACGTGGTAACAGATATTGATGTGGCAACGGATGCAGGTATTGCCAATATGAAGCAAGCATTAACTCATATACAGATTGATGTGTTGGTGTGTAACGCTGGCATATTACGGGATGAGAATTTAGCAAACTTAAACCTTGATACCATTCGTGCCCAGTTTGAAGTCAATGCCATTGCACCTCTGCGTGTGGTTGAAGCGCTTCAGCAGCAGTTAACTCGCGGTGCTAAGGTGGCGATGATCACCTCGAGAATGGGGTCAATTGAAGATAATACTTCTGGTGGCCGTTATGGTTATCGTATGTCGAAAGCCGCTTTAAATGCGGCATCAATGTCGTTAAGCCATGACTTAGCCCCTAAAGAGGTGGCTGTTGGTATTTATCATCCTGGTTATGTGCAAACAGATATGGTTAATCACGGTGGAGATATCTCAGCAACAGATTCGGCCAGTCGCATTGTTGGCCTAATTGAGCAACTTGATATGAGTCAGTCCGGTGTATTTAGGCATTCAAACGGCCAGGTATTGCCTTGGTAAGATTGATTTTAAATGTGGGATAGCCGTTATTTTAGATTCAATAAGTGGGTCAGAAACTGACCCTGCTTATTATCCTACTTGCATCCAATCAACTTTAACGCCAGCTTGTTTGAACATATCTTCGCTTATCTTAATCTTCTCTCCCCAGCGTGACAGAAAATCTTGGCTTGGTTGTGGGCTATGGACTGTGCTTAAGCCAGTTTGGATTATCTTTGCAGCGCAGTTAGGGCAGGGGAAGTGAGTCACCCAGATCTCGCAGCTGCTGAGATCACGCTTAGCAAAGAGAATGGCATTCTCTTCTGCATGAAGGGTTTTTAGGAGCTTCATCTCACGGTTGTCGGTTTCGGCACTATCGGAGATCCCATTAGGGTAGCCGTTGTAACCTAATGAGACAATCCGGTTCTCTTCGGTGATCACTGCCCCAACTTGAGTGGAGGGGTCTTTACTCCAAGATGCAACGAGCTCGGCCATCTGTAAAAAACGTGTAGCCCATTTTGTCATCATCTAACACTAACTCCTGATCTATACTGCGGAATAAACTACGAAAACGAGCTGCCATTCTCTATGGAGAACAATGATAAATCAACCTCTAGTCAATTAGCTTTAGGTAAACTTTAAATAAATAACTTGGGCTCCCATGATGACTAATCACTAAAAGCCAGCGAATCTAATACTCCCATACCGCTATGGACGCCACCTTCAGTTGCGCGTGCCGATTTACTTCGGATCAAATAGCCGGCATAACCTTGCTCAGTTGTAGCGGGTATACCATCTATATGCACAGTGAACATGCCAATCTCACTGATCAAATCATCGATCTGCAGCAACTCACCTTTACGTATCGTCAAAGCTGGAGCAGATCTTGGAGCTGGGTGTAGACGGCGCATTAATGACCAAGCCTGATACTCATTAGGTTGTAGCGTTAATAATTTTTGATGGATATCGTCGCCAAAAATACAGTGTCCGCCGCCTTCTCCTTGGTTTTTAAGGACCCATTCATCAGTCGGCCTTTGCTTTATCCAAGTGGCAGACTTCTCGGTGATAGGCACCATTTCTCCGAGTAGCTCACTGACAACCATGGCTTCATCAACGGATAAACCAAAGGCAGTGAGCTCTTTGGGCGTCATAGAGGACAGCAACATTTGTACACGCTTGCTGGTGGCGAGTTGCTGGCTTACGGTTGCGTTAACCGCTACGCGATGTTTTTCGATAAAGATACGAGTTTGCATTAGCGCATCACAACAAACCTTGCTGATTAAGTCATGTGCTTGATAATCGCAATATTGGTAACCTGCTCGGAGATAAATGGTATCAATTGCCCCGACATCTTCTAAAATCAGCCGATCATTAACGCCCGTTGATAACTTACCGTGTAACTGTCGGAAAGTTCTTCTTACGGTTCTATTGCCTTTGGCTTGTAAGGCGTGTTCAAGTAAATGCTGATCAAATACATTATCTTCATCTGCTTGTACCACCATTAAAAATACAGCGGGTCCAGCATCGTCAAACTCTGATTTTATCTTCTGCGCTGCGGTTGCTATCCCAAGTGAGAGTCTTTCAATTGCAGGGTTGTCGACGAGTTCAGCGTCTAAGCGTCCCCACTTTGAGTAGGCTTGTGCTGATTGCAGCTGCAAGTATTTATGTAGTTGATGTACTTTCTGACCAAAAGGGCCCATACCAGCAGCAATACCATTGAATTCAATGAGCCTAGGGCCATCAGTTGTATCGTCCATAAAATCACTGCGCATAAGCAACAGGGGTAATCTTTTTGCACTGCTTGGGGAGTCATGGATTTGCTTATGCATAATAAGCAATGCATTGAAAAATGGATCACCGCTTGTTATTGGAGATATGGCTTGGTGTAAAAATGCATGATTTTCAGATGCAAAGTGCACCAACTTGCCCAGTAAGTTAACTGAAGCAGTCAAATGAGCATATCTCTCTCGGCTAATGCTTGTCGGTGTAAAGCTAAATGCCGTATGAGTCGCGGAATAAGGGGTGTTTTTTAGCACCATACCATGAGTTAGCGCCCACTCTATTGCATCTTGTGAGGCGTGTATTGAAATGCTGTCAATCATGATGCTTTCCTGTGCAGGTTTTATTAATTAAGTAAACTTAGTAGATAGAACAACGCGCCAAATCAATGATAGCCATATGACTTCTTTTAGGCTTGAAATGTGAACCATAAAATATTTCTATTTAAATGGAAATATAAGATTGAATTTATAATCTGTCAACTTATTTCGGCAAAAGTCGAAATGAAATGCGAACGAGGTACCATAACAACTCATTGTCTCTTTTATGCTGGCTTGAGATGCTGAGTTATCGTTATATGCACAGCTTGCATATACGGGGTGGAAACCCACTATTGCGAATCCTGCTTGAGAAGCTCGAAGCTATCCGTAGTTTTTTTAAACGGGCGGCAAAGATAATCCTTTTCTAGCTAATGTCTAGATAAGTGAGGGGGAGTGCACTAACATTTATGACGGCCGCACTTGAGCATAAGGTCTGTATTGCCTACAATGGCGCACGATTTATTGATAACCACTTTTCATTACAGGCCAGACCATGACTGACACTACATCAAAACCAGCTTTACCTGATCGCCTTTCCGTTAATCCTCGTAGCCCACATCACGTGGCAGCAATTTTCGATCACGACATTGGCATTATGCTTAACGGCAAAGAGCGTTTTGATGTTGAAGAATATTGCATCAGTGAAGGTTGGGTTAAAGTGCCGACACACAAAGCATTAGACCGTCGTGGCCAACCGTTGATGGTGACGGCAAAAGGCACTGTTGAAGCCTTCTATAAGTAGGTAGCTGACATAGATGTCTCAGAGTAACCTTCATTGAGTAAAACTTAATGATCATTGGTCACTCATGTCTGCAAATGAAAAAGCGAATCTAAGGATTCGCTTTTTTTATACATGGATGTATTTATCCGTGATCGCCAAGGATGGTGAAAGAGGGGGGTTTATACATGGATGTATTTATCCGTGATCGCCATGGATGGTGGTGAAAGTGATTATGGCATTAAGGTCGTGGCGCTTTACGCAGGCCCAAATATGAGAGCTACTCGTCTGATATAAAAAGATGCATCAATATCGCTTTGAACCATTAAAGGTTTTTATACGTATTAAACTAGCAATCAGCGAGTTTGACTGTGGGTTGTACCTGTTACTAATCAAAGCGGGAATATACGTTTAAAGGAGGGATTTATGTCTTTATCGCAACACCTTTTCGTCTTTAATCATGTGCTTTCAAAGGGGAAGAAGCATGATGACAAATACCATTTAGATGGACTAACAGCTTGGCATGATATTGATGGCTATACCTGTTACTTGGGCTATCGCGATTTAGTGATGACGCTGATGTTTCACGGACGCTTTTCTTACGAGTACCAAGATCGTATTGTCTATAATGACTTTAATTCGTTAGTGACGGGGATTTTTAGGCGTTTAAGCTCGAACTCAATAGTGGGTTAGTTCTCTGTTTGCCGCTGCCTGTTGCTGGTGTTTATCAAAAAAGTGCAGTAGTGACTCTACCTGAGCTCTTGCAGCAATCCAAGCCAAAAATAACAGTAATAAAGCCCACTACGGTGACGACTATCGAGCCCAATAAAGACCTTGGTTGCGCTTAAGGTAAGCTTGCCGATGAGTCAGCGGCTATTTTTAAATTTGGTAACGGCGCAGCTAATAATACTTGGAGCATTATCACCTCAGATAACGATCTTAGATATTCAAAGAACAGACTTGAAAACATTAATCTTAGCGAGTCAAACTTCTATTTTGATTACCAGTGGAGTGGCATATATTGCTTTCTATCCAATCGCTACCTTACCTATGTTGAAGTGAGCATCAAGCAGCCCAAGTATCTGCGAGGTTGGAGAGTTTGTTCATGTAAACAATCTGTTCAGCCATAGTTATTCTGGTCAAATATAATGTTGTTTTATCGATTTTATTAAGTCTAAATCATCCTGTTTCACTCCTCATTGAAGTAACCATTCTTTTGAAATTCCCATCCTAACAAGAGCGATGTTGTTGTTTTGTTAATAAATGGCTGGCATATAATGACTAATCGTTATAATTTATAAATATTAGTAAGTAAGAGAATTTAATTGTTGAAACATGCTTCCGTTTTTTGATAGATGGAAGTGGTGCTAACGATCCTTAAAATGTTGAACAGCTAAATGCGTTATCTCTTTGCCTTTATCATGTCCGATAGTGGGTAAAAAACTATGTTCCATAACGATAAATAGTCGAGACCCGCTAGAGCTACGACTAAATCATCATGAGTTAATTATTGATATTAGCGCTAGCAACGACTTAATTTATGGTGATACAAGCAAGAATGTTGCACACACCTCAGAATGGATTTTATTATGTCATATGATGAAAAAATGACGATTTTGGTGGTTGACGATAGGCCAGCAAACATCCATTTACTCGCGGGGATTCTTTCTCCAGTTTATCGAGTAAAGGCGGCAACTTCGGGTGAGAAAGCGATAAGTATTGCTGAGGGCGCACTCAAACCAGATCTTATTTTGTTGGATATCATGATGCCTATCATGGATGGTTATACTGTATGTCGCTATTTAAAAAATAATCCTAAAACCGCTAATATTCCTATTATTTTCGTTACTGGGAAGTCCGAAACAGTCGACGAAGAAAAAGGCTTTAAAATGGGCGCAGTTGATTACATCACTAAACCTATCAGTCCTTCAATTGTGATTGCTAGGGTAAAAACCCATCTCGCATTATATTCTCAGCAGTGTGAGCTTGAGAAAGAAGTTAAAATTCGTACCAAGATACTCGCAAAAAATCAGCTCGACATCATTAATTGTCTAGGTCGTGCTGCTGAGTATAAAGATAATGAAACTGGCATGCATGTTGTAAGAATGAGCAAATATAGCAAACTCATTGCTGAAGCTTATGGTGCAAACTCAAAGTGGTGTGATTTATTATGTAATGCAGCGCCGATGCATGACATCGGTAAAATAGGCATTCCCGACCATATTTTATGTAAGCCCGGAAAGTTTGATGCTGACGAATGGCAAGAAATGCAACGGCATGCCGAATATGGATTAAAAATATTAGGCGGAAATAACTCTGATTTACTTGAATTAGCGAGAGAAATTGCGATTACTCATCATGAAAAATGGGACGGTAGCGGTTACCCTAATGGATTAAGTGGCACTGAAATCCCTTTATCTGGAAGAATTGTAGCGCTTGCCGATGTATTCGATGCGCTAACCAATGAACGACCGTACAAAAAAGCTTGGAGTGTAGAAGATGCATGCAAATTTATAGAGGATCAATCAGGCAAGCATTTTGATCCACAGCTGGTGCCCATTTTTATAAAGATTATCCCCAAACTGCTGGACATTAGAGCATCATTTTCTGATGGAAACGATTTTATTAAAGGGTAAGCACTTTTACAGGTATACGGATATAAATATGTTATTGAGATCTCCAGAAGAAAACTCCAGTCATATCTTAAATCGTTCTCGTCGGATTATGTTTGGCTTTATTGCCGTCATTCTGTTGCTTTTCGTGGCAGGTTTATCTGCTTGGGGAGGGGTTAATCAATTATTTATATCTATCGACCGTTATACCAGTGCTGGTCAGTTACTGCTTGCTTTAGATAGGGCTAGACTCAACGAGTTATCATTTACGCGAGATAATTTATCTGAGCAAGCAAAAGAAGCTGAAAAAAATATCGATGCTTCGCTAACTATTGTAGAAAATTTACATAATGAAAATTTCAATACCAGTTCGCAAACAGGTGAATTATTAAACTTAATTAAAAGCTATAAACAGGGCTTTGAGCGATACGTTTCGCTGACGAAAGAAAAAAAATCATCGCGTTTTAAAATGGTTGAAGAAGCAAGTAAAGCAACCTCAAGTTCCGATGCACTGCAAAGCTTGCAAACAAAATACATTAATTATGACAAAGACAAGGTCAGTGATTATAGGGAAACAATCCGAAATATTAGTGGTAACGCCTCGGTTTCATACGAAATTTCAGTGATAATTGAGTCCATCAGAAGCTATGGTAAAGATTTTTTACTTTTTAGAAGTCAACGAGATTATGAGAGTACCTTTGAAGAGCTGAGTCTGCTAAATCGTTACATTACCAAGTTGTCATATAGGATTGATAACTCTAGCAGTCGCTTATTGTTATCAAAACTACAAAGTGCTGAATTGCACTATAAAGAGTCGTTATTACAACTTAAAAAGCTTCGTGATGCGGACAAAATTAGCATTGATAATCCGATTGTAAGAAATTTAGCCCTTAGCTCATCTGCACTGGGGCAGCTTGCGCTTGATTTACGAAGTCACAAAATGACTCTGCTTTCAGCTGAGCAAGAAAAGGTTACGCAGAAGCAACAGGTGATGGCTAATCGACTTGAGTTGTCTGAAGAAGTTACTTTGCTAACAAAAAATATCAATGATGCCAGACAAGTTGATAGGGATTTTTCTTTAGCGCGAACAGCAGAAGCAAAAGAGTTTCTGGCTCAGGAAGTCATATCATTACTTGAAAGCGCACTTTATCGCACGCAAAAAATTCAAAGTATGCTGATTGAAGATGATGAAAAAGAAGTCTTTAAAACGGTGTACCCCAATATTGCGTCATACCTTGATAACTTCAAAAAAGTCGTGGTGGTAACCGCTGAGCTTGATGATATTTCTAAAGGGATGGTCAGCTCCGCATTGTCGGCAGATAACATCTTATCGTCACTACGTGAATTTCGATTCGGCGAGATGTCTCAAGCAAGGGACTTGGCCGATTACATGACCTATGCGGGTGTCATATTTATCCTTTCTATTCTTATGCTGGCCTTTTTAATCCGTAAATCCCAGCACTCATTAGTCGAGTTATCTCAGTCGTTAAAGATAAGCAGTGAAGAGGCGACTAATGCGAATAAAGCCAAATCTGACTTCTTGGCGAATATGAGCCATGAGATCAGAACTCCCATGAATGCCATTATTGGTATGAGTTACCTCGCGTTAACGACAGAGCTTTCTAAAAAGCAGCACAATTACATCACTAAGGTACATAACTCTGCTCAATCATTACTTTTAATTATTAATGATATTTTAGACTTTTCAAAAATTGAGGCCGGCAAGCTAGAAATCGAATCAACGGATTTTGTGTTAGAAGACTTATTAGATGAATTTAAAGTGCTTATTGGTGGAAAGGCACAAGAGAAAGGCCTTGAGTTACTGATCAATCTAGATGACAAAATTCCAAGTTATTTGAAAGGCGATCAATTACGTATTAACCAAATCTTGGTGAATTTAGGGGCTAATGCGGTTAAGTTTACAGAGAGCGGGGAAATTAGCTTATCCATCATTTTAGTCTCTCAATATAACAATATACTGAAGTTGAGATTTGAAATAGCAGATGATGGCATCGGGATCAGCAAAGCGCAGCAGCACAAGTTATTTAAATCCTTCTCACAAGCTGATACGTCAACCACCCGTCAATACGGTGGTACAGGTCTAGGGCTGGCTATTTGTAAGCAACTCGTTAGTTTAATGGGTGGTGAGATAGGGGTATCAAGTGAATTAGGCCATGGTTCGGTATTTAGTTTCGAAATTGACGTAGAACAAAGTGAGCTACAAACGTCAGAAAAAGTGATACCGACTCACATACAAAATAAAACCGTACTGGTGTATGACGATAGCAAGGCAGTATGTACAATTATTAATAAGCAATTAGAAAGTTTGCAATGTCAAACGATTAACGTTGGCGTATTTAGTGATATTGAAGTTGAATATTTGGCTGCGCTTACTTCCAATCAAGCGATTGAGATTATTTTCTTTGATTGGAATTTACCACACCATGAAAGTATTATTCAGTATAAAAAGTTATTACAGGTTGTTGATGCTAAATGTAAAATTATCATCATGACCTCCAGTGTAGTTGAAGATGTGCAGTCTGAAGCTGAGGCGCATCAATTACCAATCCATCAAATTCTAAGTAAACCTTTTACCAACTCAACCCTTTACGATGAAATTTTCTCGTTATATGACAACGAGCCTTCAAAACGAACTCGTCAAAAAATACATGATGGTATGTATGACCATAACATTCAAAAGTTAACCGGTGCGCACATTTTGTTGGTTGAGGATAACCTCATTAACCAGGAGCTTGCCGTTGAGTTACTTGAAACCAATGGTATGACGGTCGAGGTGGCGAATAATGGTCAAGAAGCAATTGATAAATTGCAGAGTCACCACTTCGATGGCGTACTGATGGACTGCCAAATGCCGGTAATGGATGGGTATAGAGCGACTGAGCATATTCGTGAACAACTGGTAGAAAATACACTGCCAATTATTGCAATGACAGCTAATGTGATGTCAGGTGATAAAGAAAAAGTGCTGGATTCAGGCATGAATGACTTGATTGGTAAGCCAATCGTTATCGATGACATGTTCGAGATCATGGCTAACTGGATTAGCCCTCAAGATCGCGTATCAGAAAGCCAACCATTGCCACTGGCTGTTAGCACTCATGATAATGAAGAGTTGATCGCACACTTATCATCGATTACCGAAATTGATGCGGTTGGGGGGATTAAGGCCTTAATAGGCAATGAAAATCTCTACTTTAAATTAGCCAATCATTTTGTCGAATCTTACAACGAAGTGACGATCCCTATTTATGATGGCAGTGATAATTTAGACAAGGTTGATCACCACATTCACACCTTAAAAGGAGTGTCTGGAAATCTACATTTTACTCAGGTGTATCAATTATGTGGGCTTGTTGAAAGCCACATCGACACGATCAAAGCAGATGCTAACAGTGTTGATACTCAAAGTATCGATGAGTTGAATAGTGATATACATCAATTGCAAAAGGCGTCTGATAATTTAGTTGCACGACTAAACGACATTTTACCCAATGAACCGACGGGGACGACTGAGCCTGTTATCGAGACGATATCTGAACCGGTAGATGATGTGATGTTCAAATCACTAATGAGTGCGTTAGAGCAGAATGATACCGAGGCGCTAACTATCATCGAATCACTGGAATCGACACGTGTTTTAGGCATGTCTCACAACAAGTTAAAGCAGTTAGAAAGTGCGATCAATAATTACGATTTTGATGCAGCAATCGGTATTTTAAATACGATCAAACAGCAAAAGTAATCAACTGGATGATAAGGCGAGGCAATAACAATTAGCCGCAAAGTCTTGTTTTTTTTAGCCTACATTAATAGGTAATAGCATAACCCGCAAAATAGTGGTTCAGTGGTTCTGAGCCTTACTCATGGATATCTATAATGAGTACAAATGCTCGGCTTTAACCCCAATGTTGAAGAGCAACAATTTATTCGTCATTGGCAGGGTGACCACTTAGTTGAAATGGTTAGCTTTACTATTGCGGCAGGAGTGAAAGACTCTAAAGATGGTGGGCTTGGTCGTTATTTGAATCGGGTTGAAGAAGCGCTAAAGAACTTTGCGGCTGAATTGGCGTTAGATAAATCACGCCAAGAACTCATCGTGCGGTTCCATCAACACATTAGTTATCAATGTCCTGAACAGTTAATCAGTTAATCCGCTTCGTCACAGCGAGTCCCATCAAGGTGATTATATATAGCGAACCGAGAGGATCCGCTATTTTTGAAGCCAATTTGAGTCTGTGCATCAGCTTTCATTAGCGTTGATGACTAAAGTCAGGGATAGTCCGCTGCTTTAGTCATTGGCTATCTGTGAAAGTGCTACCATAAAACTCTTTGCACTAGCATCAATTCACATGGCCGTAAATTAAAGTGGCTGCTGAATTGAGGCAATCAATACTGTACCTATACCCGCTTAACCCGTTCTCTAACTTATCGAGTGCTTTAACTAAGTTGGGTACTCGACTCCCAGTCGGTTAATAATCTCATGATATCTGCTGAACTTTCCGGCGTAGCTTTAGGCGCTTGCAGTGATTTATCCCCACGCTCAAACGCTTCACGTATCGCTCTAACTTGATAGAAGAAGGCATCGCCTGCGGCATCTACTGTCACGGTTTCTTTGTTCGCTTCGTAGGTTTCTACTTCAAATTCATTGCTCTGGCCTGGAAGCCACGGGTTGCTATTAAACGTTAAGCAGCCTTTGCTACCCAGCACCGTAAAACCATGTTTAAGCCCATAATCTTCCGCGGTATGGATCTGTACATTGGCCTTATTAGCAAAACGAAAAGTTGCACTGGATTCACAGATATTGTTGTCAGCCCCTTTTCTGCCGATGGCTGATACGCTGTAGTCCATCAGTTCGCCTGCTGGTAGCGACTGCTTTAGGATGAGATAAGCCAGTGACATTGGGTAACAACCTAGGTTATACAAGGCGCCCTTACTGTCGACGTTTACAAACTGAGAAATTGCCGCGACGTAGGAGCCTTGTATGGCTTTTATCTCTCCAATGGCCCCCGAAGCTAATACGCTGAGTGCTTTTTCAATATAGGGATGGCACAGGTACATTAAGCCTTCGGCAAAAAAGACTTGGTGTTTCCGAACGGCGGCTAGGGCAATTTCGGTCTTTTCCATATCAATAGACAGTGACTTTTCACACAGTATCGCTTTACCCGCAGCGGCAGCTTTAACGACAAACTCATGATGAAGATGATTTGGCAGGGCGATATAAACGATGTCGACATTGCGATCGTTAATGAGTGCATCGTAGTCAGTATAGAATTTTTGCGCCGCGTAACTTTTGGCAAACTCATCTAATGTTGTCTGCGTTCTTCCTGCGACTGCGTATAGCTCACTTTTATCATCACCATTAATGGCTTCAGCCATGATGCCAGAAATAAAACTAGTGCCTATTATTCCCCATTTCATTGGTTAGCTCCTGTGAGTAGAGTCGCCATTGGTTGTGTTTGATAGGCGGTAATTAAGTCTGTTAGGCCTTCTTTGATAAAGGCTTGAGTATGCTCAGCCTTAAAATGTTCATCGAATGCTGTTTGATCTCGATATATTTCCCACAAAATGACTTTTCTTGGATCTTGATTATCTTGATGAGCAACGGCAAGGAAACAGCCTTGTTCGCTGTTCATATCGACACAAAATTTCTGAATGGCTAATAATCCGTCATTCAGTTCAACAGTGTCTTTTATCTTTAGCTCTGCTGTTATAGAAAGCTTTCCTGTTATTGCTATCGTCATTGCTTATTCACTTTGTAGGAAAAAACTCAATATAATTGAGTCTTCAAGTTTGATAAAGTGAGCTTTAATTGATTTTTAATAAACTGTGAGTGCGTAATGGATAAGCTGAAAAGCATGCAAGTGTTTGTTTCTGTGGTTGAGCATGGCAGTTTTCGCAGTGCCGCAAATTATTTTGATATGTCGGCAACCATGGTCGGTAAACATATCCAGTTTCTTGAATCATCACTTGAAACACGCCTTTTGAATCGGACGACAAGGAAGCAGTCGTTAACTGAAAGTGGCCAGATCTATTATGAAGAGTGTAAGAGAATCATTGAAGACATCGTCGATGCAGAAAATCGAATTCAAATGCTTGAAAATACGCCAATGGGAACCATCAAGGTAAATTGTCCGGTTACCCTTGGCAGTGAGCTGTTGGCGCCGATAGTCGCTGCTTTTCTGCAGGAGTACCCTTTGCTTGATGTTGAGATGACATTGGATAATTCGCTGATTGACCCTTTTCAATCCGATGCAGATATTTTGCTGAGAATAGGCGAGTTGAACGACTCGACATTAATTGCACGTAAGCTTGGGTATTACAATTTGTGCTTTTGTGCCTCTACAGCTTACTTAGCTAACCAGGGTAAGCCTGATGAACTCGAAGATTTGAAAGGGCATTCTTGCTTGGGTTTTGTCTATAGTCAGGGGCAAACAATGCAAAGCTTTAAGCTAAGCACGGATGCATTCAGTAAACGAAATAGTCGACTGGCATCGAATAACGGGCATGCGCTTAGGGCTGCGGCATTGAATGGGGCGGGTATTATTCTTCAGCCCAGAATACTGGTTTGTAAGGATATAGAGTTCGGTGCATTAGAAGAGGTATTGGCAGAATTTACCCCAATAGCTAAACCTATACACCTTGTCTACAGAAGCAGAACGCTGTCGCTTAAAAATCGTACTTTTCTAGATTTTGTACTCAAAAACTTATCAACAAACAATCAGCTCGACTAATCAATAATATGACCTGCCATGCTTATTCTCAGTGGCACGCTTGGTTGGTAACAACAGGCTCCTCAATGACGATGGCTAAGCCTTAAAGTACAACCAAATTTAGATGAAACTCCGTCTACTCTTTGACATTTCAGCTCAATCATATCGACGATATTTTATATTTTTAAATGGGTGTCTTATAAAAAATGTTGGTTTGCATAACGGTGATAAGACTCGCTGTTCCACGTGTGAAATAGGCTGTTCTAGCGCGATTGAACCTTTGATTTGACTGTCTTGCATTGGTTAATTAAATCAATAATAACAGCGCCTTAATCTAAATTGTTTAAGCTGGTGACAGTACTGTGTTCCAGTGTTTACTATGTCCGCTTAATTCCAGTGAATAATTTTCCATGGTCTATACTTAGCCAGCCTTCGACCAAAAGCTAAAGTAAATAAGTATAAGGGATAGCAATATGTCAGACACTTTTACAAAAGGTATGGCTCGAAATATATACTATGGCGGCAGTGTTTTTTTTCTACTGTTGTTTGCCGGCCTCGCTATGCATACCACCAGAGAAATGCCCAAATCTGATCATCGAGAGAATCTCACCGAAGCCGTTGCAAACGGCAAAGCCATATGGGAAGACAACAACTGTATTGGTTGCCACACGCTCCTTGGTGAAGGTGCTTATTATGCGCCGGAGTTGGGGAATGTTTATTATCGCCGCGGTGGCGGTGATCTCGATGCATTTAAAGGCTTTATGCAAAGTTGGATGCAAATTCAACCTCTTGGTGTCCCTGGACGCCGACAAATGCCTCAATTTAATTTAACGGAACAACAGGTTAACGATTTAGCAGAGTTCTTAAAATTTACCGCTGAAATAGATGTTAACAGCTGGCCACCGAACATTGAGGGTTAAGGCATGAGCACTTTAAAATATCAATCACAATCGGTTGCAACACCTTACTTTGTATTTGCGCTTATTCTGTTTACTGGACAAATCATATTTGGCTTGGTGATGGGCTTGCAATATGTGGTGGGAGATTTTCTCGCCGGGGTCATTCCCTTTAACGTTGCTCGAATGGTGCACACTAACTTGCTCATCGTTTGGCTATTATTTGGCTTTATGGGTGCCGCTTATTTCCTTGTGCCCGAAGAGTCTGAAACTGAATTGTATAGCCCTAAACTCGCTATCTTGCTCTTCTGGGTATTTGCCGTAGCTGCCACACTCACCGTGTTGGGGTATTTGTTGGTTCCCTATTCTAGGCTGGCTGAGATCACGGGCAATGAGTATTTTCCGACGATGGGGCGAGAGTTTTTAGAGCAACCCACCATTACTAAAATTGGTATTGTCGTCGTTTGCCTCGGGTTCCTGTTCAATATCGGTATGACGATGTTGCGCGGCCGAAAGACGGTGATCAATATGGTACTGATCACCGGCCTCATTGGACTGGCTGTGTTTTTCCTATTCTCTTTCTACAATCCGTCCAACATTGCGTTGGATAAATTCTATTGGTGGTTTGTTGTCCACCTCTGGGTTGAAGGCGTGTGGGAATTAATTATGGGTGCGATCCTCGCCTTTATACTGATCAAGATCACTGGCGTTGACCGAGAAATTATTGAGAAGTGGCTGTACGTGATTGTTGCAATGGCATTGATCTCCGGCCTGCTGGGGACAGGGCATCACTTTTTCTGGTTAGCCACGCCTGAATACTGGCAGTGGGTGGGTTCGGTATTCTCTGCGTTAGAGCCTCTACCTTTCTTTGCTATGGTGCTATACGCATTCAACATGGTGAACAATCGCCGCCGAGAACATCCGAACAAAGCAGCCACGCTGTGGGCGTTAGGCACGGCAGTCATGGCATTCCTTGGCGCGGGTGTTTGGGGATTTTTACATACATTGGCACCGGTCAATTTCTACACTCACGGTACGCAAATCACCGCGGCACATGCCCATATGGCCTTTTACGGTGCCTATGCAATGATAGTGCTGACCATTATTTCCTATGCGATGCCGAAGTTACGCGGTATTGGCGAAGCATCGAGTAAAAAAGCACAAGTGCTGGAAATGTGGGGCTTCTGGTTAATGACGGTTGCCATGGTTTTCATTACGCTGTTCTTAACTGGAGCTGGGGTATTGCAGGTCTGGTTACAACGTCTACCCGAAGGCGGCGAAGCATTAAGCTTTATGGAAACCCAAGATAAATTATCGATTTTCTATTGGGCACGAGAAGCGACGGGGATTATATTCTTGATAGGCTTAATCACCTATATGTGCAACTTTCTGGTCGACAGAAAAGCTGCTAAATAGACTGAATTAATCAAATGGAGCTAGTGCTGAGTTGCTATCGACGCTAGTTCCACCTATTTTTTATCACCATGGTTAACCATATATGGAAGAATGGGTTGGGAGTATTTGGCATAAATTCATTGTGCAAAAGAGCAACACTGAATTTGATCATGCCCGAGTTCAATTTGATGATATCAAGAAATCGGTTGGGGTGATTTTTCGTGCACTCGGAGGCTCACCGACAAAACGCGTCGAAGCCGCTATACCGCGTGATTATTACGCCCATAGAAAGTTTATCGATAAAATTTCAGGAGCCAAGCAACAAGTCAGCCTTGCTTGGCAAGATGAAACCAGCCTGCGCTTGCCGCAATCCATCGCTATTTTTGATACGCCAGAACTGAATAAAGAACTCTACCTTTGGCTTGCAGCTCTTGCCCCGCATTACCCCGAACAGTTCACTCACTGGGCCAGAGACAATCAAACAGTCGTAGCAAAAGTACTCTGTAAATACCCCGCTATAAGGCCACGCTACCAACGGCTGGTGGCTGCAATACTCAAGCAACGAGTCCCTATTGAAGCATTGCCTAAATCCTTACAACCGCTCGAACGGGCAGTGATCCAAGCAATAACACATCCTGAATCTATTATTGAATTTCCGGTTGCCCACTACGCACCTCAAGCCATTTATATCTGGTTATATCCTAATGAGAACGTCAAAGCGAACCCCTTTAGCGCAGCAGATATTGATTGCGAAGAAGAGCAAGGTTCATCAGCGGCAAAGAAGCAGCAAAGCGTAAAGGCTAGAAAAAAATCAGAACGAATTGAGGAAGATGACACCAAAGATAGTCTGATGGTTTTTCGCTTAGAAAACTTATTCTCATGGAGCGAGTTTTCACGAGTGAATCGGGCCGAGGACGATACCGAAGATGATGATGCCCAAAGAGTGGCAGAAGACCTTGATATTATTACAGTGGCAAAGGGCTCAAAGCAAAAAACTGCCAAGCTTAAAATAGATCTCGATTTACCGGCAGCCATTGAGGATGACTTACCCTTAGGGAAAGGCATTACACTGCCAGAGTGGAATTATAAATCTAACCTACTGGTTGCCGATCGCTGTCTATTGCAACCTATGTTACCCCGCGATAGCAAGCCACTGGCATTGCCGTCATCATTACACTCGGCCGCCAAAAAAATACGCCAACAATTCCAGCAACTGCAAAGTATTAAAAATTGGCAGAAATCTCAGCCGAGCGGAGATGAAATTGATTTAACCGCCTGGTTGGATTTTCATATTGAAAGTCAGACCTCAATGGCGCAAGACACCGGACTCTACCGTAGCTTTCAGCGCTGCCAGCGTGACATCAGCTGCTTGTTACTCTCAGATCTTTCGATGTCGACAGATGCCTACATCAATAATGAGCTTAGGGTTATTGATGTGATTAAGGACAGTATGCTGTTATTCAGTGAAGCTTTGGCTGCTGTGGGCGATCCATTTGCACTGTATGGTTTCTCATCGGTAAAGCGGCATCACGTTCGGTTTACACTGTTAAAGAACTTTTCCGAATCCTACAATGATCATATACGTGGCCGCATTCTGAGTTTGCGGCCAGGATTTTATACCCGCATGGGGGCAGCAATCCGCCAAGCGAGCAATATTTTGGCGGAACAAACACACCACCGAAAATTGCTGCTTATTTTGACTGATGGCAAGCCGAATGATATCGACAATTACGAAGGTCGATATGGCATTGAAGATACCAAGCAAGCGATTATTGCTGCCCGCCGCCTTGGGCTCATTCCATTTTGTATCACTATAGATCAAAAGGCTGATCAATATCTGCCTTACATTTTTGGTCATAATGGCTTCAGCGTTATCTTTGATCCGAGCCAGTTACCGACAAAGTTACCGCAGCTGTATCATCAACTGACTCAATCTTCTTACTAGATTTTATTGAGCAAAGGAGGCCTAAATGATTGAAAAAGTACCCTGTTTGTATTGTCAGACTGAAAATACACTTGATAGCGAAACGACGAGTTATTTGACCGACCCCGTGCCGGTCTGTTGCCACTGCGGCATGGCTTTACCAAAAGCTCACCCTAGTAGCCGTTTTTACAAAACTAGAGTGTTTTTATGGGCCTTTGTATTCATTGCGTTATTTTGCTTACTGATGATCATTTATTTACCCAGATAACGGATGTCAGCAGACAGGTATGTAAACATGAAAATAAATAAATACGATCAAAAAGAAATAAAACAAGCGTCTGCAATCGCCTTGTGGTCGCTACTCAATCTCACCTTTTTGCCGCTGCTATCGTTTATCGTGTTGCTCAGCAAAATCAATAATTTTGCGGCCAATTCCTTTGCCACTTATCACCTCAATTTTGCCATTAAGTTGAATTTAGCCGCCGCAACGGCATTAATACTCGTGAGTGCACTGATAATATTATTTGGGGGTTTAAATTCTGGGATGACTTGGGTATTTGTCATTACTTATTTTATCTCAGTGCACGCGGTATTTATTCTGATTTCTGTATGGATGTTAGTGCGAGCGTGGGCGGGTCATAAAATGGGCTACAAGCAAGTGTAGTTATTGATATCACGCCTAAAATAGATATAGAGGCTAATGCCTAGCGGATTAAATCAGTTACTAAATCTGCTTCTTAATCAGATGCTTAATGAGGCATAGACAGTAGGGCACTTAAAATAAGAGGTATATCAAGCCAATCGTTATCGGCAGTAAGATGACATAGGCCCGCAGTAAGTTGCGCCACAATGGCGGCGCCTGTTTCAATTCCATATAGACATCAACGATCAGTAGTCCCTTTATCAATGTGAACAGCATGATGCTGGCTAAAATAACCTCTTCCATACCCTGCAACCAGGAATGACTTGAGTCCAGCGCGACACTGCCCATATAAGCAGAAGCGGATGTCAGGATAATCAGATAGAGATAAACTCGGAGAATGAGGCCTTGATGATGGGTCATATTTTGCAGCCTCGCATTAGCCTAGTGATCATTAGTTAATGACGTACAGCAGTGGGAAAATAATGATCCACACGAGGTCGACCATATGCCAGTAGCATGCACCTGACTCAAAACCGGAAAGGCTCTTGCCCTGATAGGCTCCTTTTGTGGTTTTGAATGCCATGGACCCTAAGATGATCATCCCGAGAATGACATGCATGAAATGAAACGCTGTGATAAAAAAATACAAGGTAAAATAGGTATTGGTCGACAAACCAAATCCTTGTTGGATTAACTCGTTATATTCCCATGATTTCACCGCTAAATAGACACTCGCTGTGAGTAACGCCCCGCCCAATAGCGCAGCAGCATAATTTTGGCGAGAATGCTTTACCGCATTTAAGCTTAAGGCGACCAAGCAACTGCTGGAGATTAATGCAACGGTGTTAATCCCCCCTGCGACGGGATGCAGGTAGGTTTGTCCCTGTTGAAACATATCTGGATACAACTGCCGTGTGACTGCAAATCCAATAATAAAAATAGCGAATACTGTCAGTTCCGCCAAAATAAAAAACCACATGGCTAAATCACCTGGCAAATATGGCCGTGGGCTTGATACCACACTCGTGACATCAGCAGTCGGTACCTGATTGGATCCAGTATTGACCATGTTATGATTTTTCATCGCTAGAGGGCATTAACAGTCGAAGTACAGGCGCGCGACATCCATGAGCGCTTCGACAGTACTGATATCATCAGATAAGGGCTCCGCTAGGCAGCTGCGACATGCGGCTAACGGCGACATACCACTGGATATCATTCGCGCCGCATAAATTAACAAGCGGGTAGAAGCCACCTCATCTAAGTCACAGTCCAGTCTGCGCAGTGAGCCTGCCAATTCAATCAGCTTAACCGCTAAGTCTTGCTCTATTTGACATTCTGTCATCAATATTTGGCTCTCAAGCAAAGGATCGGGATAGCCAAGACGCAATGCGACAAAGCGTTGCCGAGTACTCGCTTTCATTCCTTTTAGAATATTTTGGTAACCAGGATTATAAGACACCACCAGCATAAAGCCTGGCGCTGCAGCGAGTTCTTCTCCGGTGCGTTCGATGGGTAATATGCGACGATCATCAGCCAGGGGATGCAGTACCACAGTGGTATCTTTACGCGCCTCGACGATTTCATCGAGATAACAAATACCGCCTTCTCTTACCGCCCTCGTTAGCGGTCCGTCCTGCCAATAAGTCCCATTTGGACCAATCAAATGGCGTCCAACTAAATCAGCGGCGGTTAAATCATCATGACATGCCACTGTGTATAAAGGTCTGCCAAGTTTCTCCGCCATATGAGCGACAAAACGTGTTTTACCACAGCCAGTTGGCCCTTTAATGAGCAATGGCAGTTGATGAGAATACGCGTACTCGAAGAGCTGTATTTCCTTGTCTTGCTGCTGATAGAATATCGGGTCTTTAATAGCAATAGCTGTGGTAGTTGAAAAGGTCATATTGGTCCCTAACATTCGATACTACTCAAAAATAAATCTATTTAAATATAGCATTTATCAAATGTTTAGCAGAAAAACAGCTCGGCTGGTTCCTTAGAAAGCGAGTTTATAATTATTCCATAAGATAGGTGGCTCATAAAAAGGTCGTTACGACAATCAAGGATGGGAAAAAAATAAGGTAAACACGCATCATTAATCGCAAGTAGCGATGGGCATGGCGTAACTCCATGAAATGATCGATGATCATTAACCCCTTACACATCACGGTCAATGCCACCAAGATGCTAACCAACGCTGAAGAACTGAATTGTTCACCCAAAAACGTATTGAATAGCGTTATTCCAATCAGGGTCCACCAGCAATACTCCATTTTTCCAAAAGATTTCATCATGGCCTACCTTAGAACATACAAGAGTGGAAAAATAAGGATCCACATCAAATCAATCATGTGCCAGTACATGGCTAATGCTTCTAGACCTGAATGCTGTTTCGCTGAGTAGGCCCCTCGACGCAAACGAAAAATAACCCACAACACTGCGCATGCAGCCCAACCTACATGGAGAAAATGATTAAAAGTCATATAGTAATAGACGGTAAAAAACTGACTGCTACTGGTGCGAAAGCCCTGTTGATGATTCCAATAGAATTCGCCCGTCTTCACCAATAGGTACAAACAACCACAAGCCAGAGTGAGCCACAGATAGACTTCACACTTGGCTCGATTGTCTAGCCTAATATTGATCATGGCTTTTGCGATAAAGTAACTACTGGAAAGTAGTATCAATGTGTTAGTCACCCCAGCGAGGGTACTTACACTTTGGGGACCTTGGGAAAAGGCTTCTGGGTAGTTGTATTTGGCAATAAAATAGGCGACAAAGAAAATGCCAAATTCGGTTAATTCAGACAGGATCCCCACCCATATCGGAATATGGCCCGGAATTCGACCCGCCCGTTGTTCACTCCATGAACTTGGAAAAATACCCAAAGGCGCTTTTGGGGGCTCACTATTCATCGGTACTGATCATCAAAAGCCCTTTTGACCAATTCTTATTTGTTTACCTTAGTTTAGTTGAATAATGCAAAACAGACTGGGCGGTTCTGTTGATACACAGGCTTGCTAATGTGCGGCGAGTGAGTCGAATAACATGGATATAAATCGAGGTTATAAAAACGACATGGCTAGCCATGATGATTACTTTTATCCCTACATTGAGCATTTACATTTTGATTTTAAGAAATAAATCATATTCGACGGGTATTATGTTGCCAGCAGGTAAAAGCGTGTCTTACCGCAGGGTTATCGTCAGCGTTTATCGCTACCATTGGCGCCAAGCTAAACATGGTTAACTTATCAAAGGAGTATATATGTCCCTTAGCCATCAGCAAAAAGTGTACATACCCAAGGATGTTCGAAGCAATCAATACATCACTGCAGAAATCAAAGTAACGGATGCTTTGTTGGCCCATTACCCCGATTACAAAACGTGTTATAAGACGCTTAGTCGCGCCATTTTTAATCTTGCTGAGCAAGAAGAGTTATATAACATTCATGTGATCACTAATGATAAGTTACCCGTGGTGCGTTTTCACACCGAAGCGTATTGCTTTCCAACCGCAGAGCAGATCATATTTTTCTATAATCCTGAGTATCATGAAGCACAAAGTCTGCATAGTCAGGACGACTATCGCGCACGTAAAATCAGGATTGTATTTTTAGCGACGGGTGAAGATATTCGCAGTAATTCGGCTAACCTTCATCTAAAGGTGCAGTCTTTTATCGCAAAATTGATGCCTCAATTGCCAGAAAAAGATCTCACCATTAAAGTCCGCGATCATCAACATTTATCTTATGATCTGTTCGCCAAAGCTAAGGGCAGTAAAGAGAGTTATGGATATAAACTGCGCTCAATTAGCGACAGATATAAAGCCAGACACTGTCCGCTGCCTGCCGATCACGGTTCATTATGCTATGTCACGGTAAAACTACCTTTAAGCCGTATGCTTAAACAAGCTATGTTGCCAGCAGATGCAAATGACTTTACACCACTGTATCAAAAGCTAGAAGATG
The DNA here is from genome assembly GCF_002836135.1 of Shewanella sp. GutCb. NCBI lineage: Bacteria > Pseudomonadati > Pseudomonadota > Gammaproteobacteria > Alteromonadales > Shewanellaceae > Shewanella > Shewanella sp. GutCb. The sequence continues at coordinate 180,412 of NZ_PJBL01000001.1, forward strand.
CCTTTATCCAAGCAACATCAGCCAAACAGCTCAATCGAATTGCGATGGTGGCTAATGGACTAACACCACTAGTACGCAACAGTAAATACGATCAAGTTGATGGTACCGACGAAGTACAAATGCTCGGCTTTGACCCCAATGTTGAAGAGCAACAATTTATTCGTCATTGGCAGGGTGACTACTTAGTTGAAATGGTTAGCTTTACTATTGCGGCAGGAGTGAAAGACTCTAAAGATGGTGGGCTTGGCCGTTATTTGAATCGGGTTGAAGAAGCGCTAAAGAACTTTGCGGCTGAATTGGCGTTAGATAAATCACGTCAAGAACTCATAGTACGGTTCCATCAACACATTAGTTATCAATGTCCTGAACAGTTAATCAGCTAATAAGCCTTTGTCAGAGTGGCTTGAATAACATAGCCACCCAAGATTGTTGTTTAAAGAGCGAACTGATAGGTTCGCTTTTTACTGGGCGCTAGAAAGTTAATTCATTGGCTATTTAAGCTAAATGAGTTTTACCGCTATGCTTTTGGCTATCATCGCGGCGTTCTTATTACCGCTAGTATGCGCCATCACAATAGCCCCTTCTGTTAGTAAACCTATTTGAATCGCCGTTTCCGCTTTATCTTCTGGCAAATTCGCGGCGATTAAGTCGACTATTCTCTGCTTATGCTTGGCGGAAAACAGGTGTATTAAATTATCCGCTTTAGCATATTCAGCACTGGCATTAATAAAATTACAGCCAAAGAATGTGTCGCTATTAAACCATTCATGTAGCGCATCAAATATGGCTAATACGCCAGACTTACCTGCGATTGTTGCTTGTTCAACCTTACTGTTAAGCATGGCTAATACCTGCTCATGGCGCTGTTGCAACACGGTCAAAATCAACTCATCTTTGCTGCGAAAATGTTTATACAAGGTCGCTTTTGACACCCCTGATTGCGCCAAAATTAAATCAATGCCAGTAGCGTGATATCCGTGCTCATTAAATAGCGCTAATGCGGTGTCGATTAAGTGTTGTTTTCTTGGTTGCATTGTTGATTACCTTGGCTGCTGTTTTGACATTATAGCAACTTTCAACTTGACGTAAACAAGTCTGTTCACCTATAGTGGTGTACAGACTTGTTCACCCTTTATTCCAACAATACAAAAAAAGGTAATTTACTATGTGCAGCACAACAACAGATACAGCCACCAAAGCAGAGTCCATTAGTACGTTAGGGATCCATCACCTCGGTCTCAGCGTGCCAGATATCAAGCAAACAGCAGCCTTTTTTATTGAGCAGTTGGGCTTTACTCAAATAGGCGGAAATGCTGACTATCCTTCCATTTTTATTTCTGACGGTACTGTTATGTTGACGCTGTGGCAGATTAGCTCGGTCGAAAATATGACGACCTTTGATCGTAAAAACAATGTTGGTCTGCATCACTTTGCCCTTAAGGTCGCTAATATCGAGGAGCTAGAACGCTTGCATCTGCAGCTAGCAGTTCTTGATGATGTGGAGATTGAGTTTGCGCCAGAGCCATTAGGGCAACTACCTTTTAAACACATGATGTGCCTGATCCCCGGTGGTATTAGACTTGAATTAATCAGTGCTTAAGGAGCTAATATGGATAACGAACTGGCGCCAAGTTGGCATAAAGGTGAGATCGCTGTGCAGCAGCGGGCAGGAACGGATAAACGTATGGCTGCTGTGGGACCTAAATTTATTCGGCAATTTATGCCGCAACAGCATCGAGATTTTTACCAATCTCAGTCGATGATTTTTATCGGCTATAGCGATCATCAATCAGACATTTGTGCCAGTGTGCTATTTGGTTCGCCAGGTTTTATCCAATCGCCCTCTGAAGTCGAGCTAGTGATCAACACTCAGCAGTCTCTAGGCGATGTTATCGGTGATAACTTGAGTGTGGGTGACCGTATTGGGTTACTTGGGATCCAGTTTGATACTAAACGACGTAATCGTATCAACGGTATCATTACTGATGTCACTCAAAAATATATTCGAGTTGAGGTGCTACAAAGTTTCGGCAATTGCCCGAAATACATTCAACCAAAAAAATTCGCGGCCAACCGCCATTATGGTGAGTTTGCCGTTGACACCCGTGCCCAGCTTAGTGAAACAGATCGACAGCTCATTACGGGGGCAGACACCTTCTTTATTGCCAGCAGCTTTAACGATGGCGAACGGCTCAATAACCGCGGCGCCGATATCTCTCACCGTGGCGGCTCTGCAGGCTTTGTATCGATTAATGCGGCGGGACAATTACTGGTACCTGATTATGTGGGTAATGGCTTTTTTAACACGTTAGGTAATTTGCTTGAGAACCCCACTGCCAGTCTATTATTTTGCGATTGGCAACAAGGCGGTGTACTACAGATAACAGTAACCAGTGAGATTATTTGGCATGATGAGACTTCACCGGCGGAACGAACGCTTTGTTTTACGCCAATTAAAGTTGAACAAATCGCGAATGGCTTAGCTTATATTGAAGCTATTCCATCGTAAGATTTGCGCTATGGCGTTGGGAGTTATCGGTCATATACCATTGCGGTTTTAATCGTTGGCTCTGGGGGGAGATTTATCGGTTTAAATCGCATCTCCGGCTCTAAAATAGGATGGCGTAGATTACTCGGCCAATCTTGATGACTTTTGCAGCTGACGCTAGGCCTAAATGAGCGATAAACGAATTTAACCTGAGATGATTAATGGTTGTTTATTGCACTGTCTTGATTCGTTATTGCACCAAATTGAGACAAAGTTCTATTTTTGGCTGCTAATAAAACGCCCCTTACACGCTAATAAAGCGCACATCTTGCACCTTAATGGTTCACGGAACTGTCTGTTAGTACGCTACTTTTACCCTGTTGCACCAATAATGAAATTAATTGATGTCACGGTTTTGTAAAGTGGGAATAGTTTTTGCTCTCTTAAGTCTATGAAATTAAAAAGAGAATAGCTTTGGAGAGCAGCAATGGACAATATTAGTGATGCTATTGGGGTGATAGCGCAGGGCGCAGATACGCTATTTATCCTACTTGGTGCAATCATGGTGCTAGCCATGCACGCCGGTTTTGCTTTTTTAGAGGTTGGCACGGTTCGACATAAAAACCAAGTTAACGCCTTAGTGAAAATATTAACTGATTTCTCTTTTTCAGCCGTAGCCTACTTTGTGATTGGTTATCAAATCGCTTACGGTAGCCATTTCTTTGTGAGTGCTGATACCTTAGCGGCTAATAATGGCTATGATTTAGTGAAGTTTTTCTTCCTGCTAACCTTCGCCGCGGCCATTCCTGCCATTGTGTCAGGTGGTATTGCTGAACGTGGTAGCTTTCGTCCTTTCTTATTTGCTTCAGCGCTTATCGTCGCGTTCGTGTACCCGTTGTTTGAAGGTATGATTTGGAATGGTAATTTTGGCTACCAATCTTGGTTAGCGAGCACTTTCGGGGCTGAATTCCACGACTTTGCCGGTTCCGTTGTTGTCCATGCGATGGGTGGCTGGTTAGCACTGGTGGCGATTTACTTTTTAGGTGTTCGCGGCGGCCGCAAACCGGGCGTTGCCTTTGCACCTTCAAGTATTCCTTTTCTAGCATTAGGTTCATGGATATTAATCGTCGGCTGGTTTGGCTTTAACGTGATGTCAGCGCAAACCCTTGATGGTGTTAGCGGACTGGTGGCACTCAACAGCTTAATGGCGATGGTGGGCGGAACTATTATTGCGCTTATCGTCGGCAAGAATGACCCTGGATTTATTCATAACGGCCCATTAGCAGGCTTAGTCGCTGTGTGTGCAGGTTCAGACTTAATGCACCCTATCGGTGCATTTGTTGTGGGTGGTGTTGCCGGTGGCTTGTTTGTCATGGTGTTCACTAAATTGCAGCGTAGCACTAAAATTGATGATGTATTAGGCGTGTGGCCATTACACGGTTTATGCGGTGTTTGGGGCGGTATTGCTGCAGGTATATTTGGTCAACAAAGTTTTGGCGGTCTCGGTGGTGTTAGCTTTATGTCGCAGTTAGTGGGCACAGTGACCGGTATTGCTTTTGCCTTAATTGGCGGCGTGATTATTTATGGCATCATCAATAAGATATCAAGCTTACGTTTAAGCCAGGAAGATGAATATATCGGCGCCGATTTAGCCATTCATAAAATCGGTTCGACTAGCTTTGATAAGTAAAATCAACCTTAGCCAGCAATGCGTTTAGCTATCAGGTTATGGATTTAACGCTAAGGGACAGCAATGAACTGGCCAGCCATTAGTCGCTAAATGGGGGCTGACTCGATCTTTGCGGATCATCAAATTGCTTAACCACCTTGTATAGAGGGATTAAAATGGCGGGCCAATTAGACGGGAAAACGGATGTTTAAAGCGAACACGATGGGTCACTTGGCCCCTAAAACCCGACAACAGGTCACAGTTTTTTCTATAACAACTCACTAGGATGTTGCTTATCTATTTTTTATAACACGCCGATTAGCGGAGTCTAACGATGCCCCATATAGCTCATTCCCCAAAGCCTATTATTCTCGATTGCGATCCCGGGCATGACGATGCCATCTCACTTATTCTTGCGTTAAGCAGCAGTAAACTGCAGCCTTTGGCAGTGACCACCAGCGCCGGTAATCAAACGCCAGATAAAACCTTGAACAATGCTCTGCGGATCCTGACCTTGCTCGGTCGCAGTGATATTCCTGTTGCTGGTGGGGCTATCAAGCCATTATCCCGCGAGCTTATTATTGCTGATAATGTTCATGGTGAGAGCGGTCTCGATGGTCCTGAACTGCCTGAACCCAGCTTTATGCCGCTAAATAAGTCTGCGATAGAATTGATAGCGGAAAAAGTCCGTGCTAGCAACGAGCCCGTCACCTTGGTCCCCTCTGGGCCGCTGACTAATATTGCGCTGTTCCTATCAACTTACCCAGAGCTGCATAGCAAAGTTGAACGTATCGTCTTGATGGGCGGGGCGGCAGCTGCCGGTAACTGGACTCCTGCGGCTGAATTTAATATTTTTGTTGATCCAGAAGCCGCTGATATGGTGTTTAAGGCGGGCATTCCCATCACCATGTGCGGATTAGACGTTACCCACCAAGCGCAAATCATGGATGAAGATATTGAGCGCATTAGAAAAATTCCCAATCATGTCGCCAAGTGCGTAGCAGAGTTGCTCGATTTCTTCATGATTTACCACAGAGACCCTAAGTGGGGCTTTGAAGGTGCACCATTGCATGATCCTTGTACCATCGCTTGGTTGCTTAAGCCTGAGTTATTTACCTCTTATGATTGCTGGGTCGGGATTGAAACTAAGGGCGAATACACCCAAGGCATGACGGTGGTTGACCGATATCAACTGACTGAACGTCCGCACAATACTCAGGTGCTGTGCGATATTGATAGAGCAGGCTTTGTTGATCTGATTGTTGAATGCTTAACTGCTTACAATAACGAAAGCTAATATAAGCGCTAATACGAGAGCCAGACGCCAGCCATACTGTAAGAGGGCGGGTCTGCACAAAGAATGGTAATCGAAAAGGGGGCGCAATATTGCATGCGCTCCTTTAGATATTTATCCGTAATATAGTCAATTCTTATCTTGCCCTGTATCATACGTGCCAGACATTTATGATGAAGACTGACAAGATGAGCAATGCCAATAAACCCGCTACCAATGCGCTGCTAAAACAAGCCCACAAAAACATGCCTTTAGGTGTAGCAGATAGCTACCGCTACTGGGGTGAAGAAAATACCGTATTCGTTAAAAGCAGCCTGGGTTGCACCATTACCGATGCCGACGATCAGCAGTTTATCGATTTTCGTCTCGCTTATGGGCCTATCATCTTGGGTTATCGCGATTCTAGAGTCGATCAAGAAGTGGTCGCAGCGATCACTGAACGTGGCACTATTTCTGGCTTTTCAACCGATCTTGATTCCCAAGTCATCGAACTTATTAAGCAGATGTGTCCGAATATTGAAAAGATGCGCTTTGCCAATTCGGGTACCGAAGCGGTGATTGGCGCGGTACGTACCGCTCGTGGTTTTACTAATCGTAACAAAATTGTAGTGGTTGAGGGCGGTTTTCACGGCCTATACGACGAGATGATGTGGAAGTCTGATGTTGATAATTGGGACAACACCACTGAAGAGGCACCAAAGATCACCTCATTTGGTGGCGGTATTCCTGAAGCGAGTCGAGAGCATTTAGAAACAGTGCCTCTGAATGACTTCGCCGCCATTGATGAAGTCTTTGCACGTGTTGGTGATGATATCGCTGCTATCGTGATTGAGCCTATTTTAGGTAACTGCGGCAGCATTGCCTCTTCACAAGAGTACATGCAAAAGTTGCGTGATATTTGTGATGCTAATGGCACCTTGTTGATTATGGATGAGGTTAAAACAGGTTTCCGTGTCGCTAAAGGCGGCGCACAAGAGCTCTACGGTATCCATGCCGATTTAACCACTTATGCCAAAGCCATGGGCAATGGTTATCCGGTCGCCGCCTTTGGTGGTCGTAAAGATGTCATGGATGTGATCAGTTTCGGTAAGAATGGCGTCACCCACGGTGGCACGTATACCGCCAACATGATTGCACTTAGTGCCGCAAAAGCGACATTAACGATTTTGAACGAAACCGATGCCTATGACAGCATCAATAAAGCCGGTGCAGACATTCAACAGGTGTTATCGCGGGTATTTACTAAACACGGAATCGAGCATAAATTTGCTGGTCCTGATGCGATGTTTGGTATTCACTTTGGCAGCGAAGTGCCGCATAACTATCGTGACTGGAAGAAAACAGACAGCGACTTGTATACCGAGTTTGCCCATAACTTGATTAAGAGCGGCATCATGTTAGAACCTGATTCTCGCGAGCCGTGGTTTATCTGTGAATCCCATAAAGATATCGATCTGCTAAAGCTGGAAGAGATTGCCGATGCAGCTATGGCAAAAGCTATCGCTGACCGCAAATAAAGCAGCCCCTAAATCTAGGCTAATAGCTAATAGCTAATGGCTTAAGGTTTTTGATATAAAAAAAAGAGGTTAGCCCTAGGGTTAACCTCTTCTGTCTCAAAATACTAATACGGAGACACAGGATTGATGATTTTTATAAACGTTTCACACTAAATCTTTCGCAGTAAACTCTTTACTCTTATCTCTCCAAATTAAGCTCTGCGCATTAAGCTGTTTACACTAGGCTGGCTAGCATCTCATCTGAATATGTCACGAGTTCCTTGCCTTCACGAACGCGGGCGACATAGTCAGGGTTAGCGATAAACGGCCTGCCGATCGCTAACAGATCAAATTTATTTTCGGCGATGGCGGTGCTGCCCGTTTCGGCGCTGTAACTGCCTACGCCCACGAGTGTTTTACTGTAAACACTGCGTACGTAACTTGATGCACTGCCATCGAGATAATCAAACTGCATGCTGTCGTCAAAAATACCGATATGTAGAAAAGCCAAATCACGCAGCTCAAGCTGAGCTAATAAGTAGTCAAATACGGCGCGGTCTTTGTTGTCGCCGGCCATATTGAAATAAGCGCCAGGTGACACTCTCAGTGCGGTTCTATCACTGCCAATACGCTCACTGATAGCATCGATTACTGCTAACGGAAAACGGGCCATGTTTACGGCTGTTTGACCATATTCATCGGTGCGATGATTACTGGCGTGATGTAAAAACTGGTCGATAAGATAGCCGTTAGCGCCGTGGATCTCGACACCATCAAAACCTGCATCTATCGCGTTTGCCGCAGCCTGAGAGTAATCAGCGACTAACTGCACTATTTCGTCATGGCTAACAGCCTTAGGGACTTGATAGGTTAAATCACGCTTTCTGGGAACACTTCCCTCTAGGCCAACGGCAGAGGGCGCAACTACCTGAGTCGAGCCTGATTTTTCAAAAAAGTGTGGGTGAGCCACTCGACCTGTATGCCATAACTGCGCAAATATTTTGCCACCAGCGTTATGTACTGCATCGGTCACTACTCGCCAACCATCGATCTGAGCTGGGGTAAATAAGCCGGGTGTATTGGGATAGCCTTGACCATCGGGACGGATAATTACCGCTTCAGAGATGATCAAACCCGCTTCGGCGCGGCGAGCATAATAGTCTGCCATGGCTTGAGTTGGCACTAATTCATCATCTGCCATACAACGAGTCAATGGCGCCATCAGGATGCGATTTTGTAGGGTGATAGTCTCGTTGAGCGCAAAAGATTGAAATAGGTTATCCGTCATAACGACCTCGGTATCTTGAATGAACATTCAAGATATTCTTATTTGAATAATCATTCAAGTATTATTTTGAACAAACATTCAAAATTCAGTACAATCAGTTTATAGTCGATGAATGAGTCGAAGCCTGGAGCCAATCTCGTATGCGTAATGCCGAATTTGATAGAGAAAAAGTACTGAGATCTGCCATGACTGCTTTTATGGACAAAGGTTACGGTAAGACGAGTATGCAAGATCTCACTAAAGCCACAGGTCTACACCCAGGCTCTATCTACTGTGCGTTCGATAATAAACGCGGTCTTCTATTAGCGGCTTTAGAGCAATATAAAACCGATAGAAGTGCCGAGTTTCTGCGGTTTTTCTCTGGGAATAAACCGGTATTAGTCGAGCTAAAAGCGTATCTGGATAACATAGTGCAGGAGTGCATCAGTTGCGAAGCCGCTAAGGCTTGTTTGTTGACTAAAGCGCTTAATGAAATGGCGCAACAAGATGAAGAAGTGCAAACAATCATTACCGAGAACCTAGCCAACTGGCAACAGGGGATCGCCGATGTGTTGGCGTTAGCTCAATCTAAAGGTGAGCTCAGCGCTAAACGTGATAGCCAACATTTGGCGCGCTTTTTAGTCATGGGAATTTATGGTTTAAGAACCTTTGCCCACACGCATCCTAAGGGTGAAACACTGCAAGAACTTGCCGACCAACTCTTTTTCGATATCACTGCTTAGCGCTGCTGATTTAAAGGGCTAAAGCGAAGCCCTTTAAACTCAGACATCTCCACCTTTTACTCAGCCTCAAATTCTAAACCCAAGCCTACAATCGCATTTGCGTGTTTCATCGAGACGCACTATGCCTAATTATCGACTCTAATAAACTTACCTTGTAGCCTAGTCAAATATCGATACAAAAGCGTGCTTTTTGAAGTCCTCATTCTGGATCTTTTTCGCTCATAAAACTGGCTGGCTTAGTATTTTTTATGACTGCCAATTCTTTGAGTCACTGTTTATTAGCAAGCATGTATTTGTACCGTTATTTAAATCAAGACTATAGTAAGGAATAGAAAAGTGGCGTGGGGTTATTGGGTTTGTCGGTAAATGATGGCAGTAAGTTTTATTCACGGCGAATAATCACTTCTAACAACACTTTAATGGATTGATGATTGAATAGAACATTAGAATAAATGTTGATTAAAAATCAACTTTTACATAAATCAGCCTGCTATTGGAGACGATATGATATCAGTCAATAAAAGTACCCTATTTGCAATAACCTTACTATGTGTAAGTTCATTAGGTGCCGCTCAGGCCGAGCAGTATGTGTTTCCTGAGAAAGGACAAACCGCTGAACAACAAACAGCCGATGAAGCCAGTTGTGATGCATGGGCGGCAACAGAGTCAGGTTACAATCCAAGTCAACCGCAAGCGGCACCCGTTGCAGCAGCTCCTACTCAAGAGCAAGGTGCTGAACGCGGTTCAGGGATGCGTGGAGCAATCTCAGGCGCCGCTACCGGTGCTGTTGTTGCAGAGATAGGTGATGATGATAGAAGTGATGCTGCAGCCAATGGTGCCGCTGTAGGGGCTGTTGCAGCAAGACGACAAAGCCGTCGACAAAATGCTAATGAAGCTGATCAACAGGCGGCAACACAACAACAAGCGCAAGCCGAAGTGCAAAGCAGTAATACTCAAGGAACGGAAGAGTTTAATCGCGCCCGTTCAGCTTGTTTAGAAGGTAAGGGTTATAGCGTTAAATAATACTAACCTTGGTGCTAATATATGTAAGGGACGATGACTATCGTCCTTTTTTGATGTTAACCTCCCGCTCGAAACACTTATGACTACGCCAGATAAAATCCAATATCCCCACCATAATCACCAAGCAGCTGGCTATCAAACTCACTTTTGTATTTAGCCCGTTTGGGTCATTAGAGACAGAGCCCTCTTTGCCTGCATGGTTTATTTATAAGCGAATACTTAATCGTTAAAGTTGTTGTCGATTTGTAATTCTTAGTTAGATCATCTAACCTGTTTTTTCATTTAAAGGGAATTGCATCGCGGTTTAATCCGTAAAAATAAGGTCTATAGGGCTTAATGCAAACGGCCACAGGAGAAACATGTCAGACTCTGATATATCACCTCAATTCAGTTCAAAAATGGGCATTACTGATTATAAAAAAGTAATCCAAGATGCCGACAACTACTTTAATAAGCACTTTACTCACGTTGCTATCGACGAAATCGTAAAGTTACGCGCTGATTTTTTTGATTCCTTGCTGCTCCACCTCTGGGAATGCGCCGGTCTTGCGACCGAAAACCTATCTCTTAATGCGGTCGGCGGCTATGGCCGTCAAACGTTACACCTACACTCCGACATTGATATTTGCGTATTATTTTCGCAAGAGCTGAGTCCCTATCAAGAGACACAAATAGGGCAGTTTTTTACCCAACTATGGGATATTGGTCTAGAGCTTGGCCATAGTGTTCTAGCTCTGAATGAAATAGATAAAGCGTGTGAAGACATCACCATTGCAACGTCACTGTTTGAAATTCGCCATTTAACAGGACCAGAGTCTCACGCTAAACAGGTGTTAGAGAGACTCTATGGTGATGATCTCTGGAGCAGTGAAGCTTTCTTTAAAGCCAAATTTAGTGAGCAAGATGAACGCCATAAAAAGGCACAAGGCAGTGCTTTTAGCCTCGAGCCTAACCTAAAAAATAGTCCCGGTGGAATGCGCGATATCCAAACGCTTATCTGGGTAACCCGCAAGTATTTTGCAGCAGAAGATATGGCGGCCTTAAGGCGATTCGGTTTCTTTACCGCCGACGAACATGCAGAATTATTAGAGTCACAACATTTTATCTGGCGTACACGTTGGGCATTACACGCTGCAGCACAACGTTCTGAAAACCGACTACTTATCTCTTTGCAAAGTGATGTTGCTAGGCTGATGGGCTTTGGCGACAACAGTCACCTTGCCATCGAAAAAATGATGCGTCAGCTATACCGTGCCATGAGGCGGATTAGCGAACTAAATCAAATGTTATTGCAGTATTTTAAAGATGAAATACTGGTACAAACAGACAAGAAGTCGATAGTGTTAAATCAACACTTTGAAATAAATGGTCGACAGATAAATGCTCGCCATGATGATGTCTTTGTTGACCGTAAGCAGCTTATTGCTCTGTTTATCCATATTGCAGAAAACGCTAACGATATTGATGGTATTTCGCCGCAAACGATTCGACTAATACGCCAGGTTAGGCGACGACTACTGGGCGACCTGCAAGATTTTGATCGCTGCCGTAAAGAGTTCCTCGCGCTATTTCGTCACCCTCAAGGCATGGGGCTTGCGCTGACATTAATGCATAGACATGGCATTTTAGCGTCGTATCTTCCGCAGTGGCGTGAAATTGTCGGTCAGATGCAATTCGACCTCTACCATGTTTATCCCGTTGATGAGCATACTCATAAGTTACTCAAAAACTTATATTCACTCGGCGGCAAAGCTGAAATCCCCTCGCTTGCCCAGCCTAGCGCTGTTTACAAAGCGATAGAGAATAAAGAAGTATTGCTATTAGCGGCCTTATTCCATGATCTAGGCAAGGGACGTGGCGGTGATCACAGTGAATTAGGGGCTGTCGACGCGCTGCAATTTGCTAAGTTTCATGAGCTAAAACCTTCACAAGCTAAGGTGATAGCTTGGTTAGTTAAAAATCATCTATTGTTATCGTTATCCTCTCAACGGTTAGATATATATGACCCGTCGGAAGTTAAGAACCTTGCCAAAGCGATTGGCACTAAAGCCAGACTCGACGCTCTCTATTGTTTAACGGTTGCCGACATTAAGGCGACCAACGATGATCTGTGGACTAACTGGAAGGCAACGTTACTGCGAGATCTATATTTGTCGATTAGTTATGCACTGCGTAATGGCTTAGAAAATGTTTTAGAGCAGCGAACTATCGTCCGTGAACACAAAAATGAAGCGCTAGAATTGATAGGCTTGAGTGAACATCCTGATGTGATTAAACAGCTTTGGAAACGCTTACCGTTATCCTTTTTCAGTAATGCTCAACCCAGTGAAATTGCTCGCTATTCTAAAGCCATGACACAACACCCTGCAGAGCATTCACTTATTTTGCTCGATGAAAGCAGCACTAAAGGTAGCAGCGATCTATTCGTTTATATGAAAGATAAGCCGGGCTTATTTGTGACACTATTTAATACCTTAGCCTCACTACAGATCTCGGTTCAGCAAGCTAATATTTCTAGGACTAAAGATGGTTATGTGGTGGAGTCTTTAAAAATACTCGATTACGATCAACATCCAATAAGAACCGCTGGGCGACGTGATCGTATCAAGCAAAGGCTTAAACAAGTGCTGTTTGAAAACAGAAAGCTGCCTAAAAAGCGCCTTAATAGCAACATTGACTCATTTGTCAGCGAAGCTAAAGTAGAATTTTTGCACTCTCGTAAAAAGGATAGAACGCTGATCAGTGTTACCGCGCTCGACAATCCACAATTTATGAGTCACTTCTGTAACGGTTTCAGGTTATTCGAACTCAATATTCACTCCGCAAAAATAACCACCGTGGGTGAGCAAGTTGATAATGTATTTTTGGTCTCTGATAAAGAGGGGCAATCATTAGACGATGAAAACAAACAAGCGCTTAAATCCTTCTTTGTCGATATGATTAACGAACAAACTCCTGCTTAATTCATTATGATTTCAGCTCCCTGCTTATTCATCGAATAGGCAGGGAGCTGTTAATTAAACTCCGTAAGTGCTTTACTGCAAGTCGATATTAGCGATTAACACTGGCTAAATTGGCAACCAACTTATCTTGTGTACTCTCACGTTTATTAGCTTTAGCGATAAAGAATAACCCTATGATGGGCACAATAATGGCCGCGTAAGGGATCATGCCTGCTCCCATGTGACTATCAAGTACCATCCCACCAAGGAATCCACCAAATGCATTGGCTAAGTTAAATGCTGATATATTGGCTGTTGCCGCAAGTTCTTGGCCTTCACCACCGTGATTCATGACGCGAAGCTGCATAGCCGGTACATTGGCAAATGAGGCTATACCGAATACAAATAGGGCAATAACAAACAGAATTTGGTTATCAATAACCAGACCAACAATGATAAGGGAAACAATCATCGCGATTGCCCAGAACATTGACGCTTTTCTAAGATTCTTGTCTGAAGAGCGACCACCAAGTATGTTGCCAATAATGAGACCTAGACCAACAATAACGAGGATCCAAGTGACTGCCTCTGGGCTATAACCTGCAATGTGCGTTGCTATAGGTGCGATGTATCCATAGAGGGCCATGAAACCTGACCAAGCTAACGCTGTGATGGCTAAGCTCATTATGAGCATTGGATTTTTGAATGCTTGTAGCTGACTTTTTATATTTTTTGCTTCACCGTGACCCGTTGACTTGATAGACATTAGGATTGAAATCATGGCGATGGCGCCAAACGCAGCAACAATAAAGAAGGTGTTGTGCCAGCCAAATTTTAGGCTGATCCACGTGCCAGCAGGAACACCTAGTACATTAGCAAGTGTCAGACCCGCGAACATTTGACCTACTGCGCGACCGGCCATTTTCTCTGATACTAAGCCTGTCGCAACAACTGCACCTATTCCATAAAAGGGCCCTTGTACCAAGCCGGCAATTACTCGACTAAGAAGGAGTAAATTATAAGTGGGTGCTAGCGCTGACATTATATTGCCGATGATGAACAATGCCATCAAGCCAATGAGTACTTTTTTCTTATTAAAACGGGCTAGATAAATCGTTAAGATTGGGCCACCGATAACAATCGCTAATGCGTATGCACTAATTAAATATCCTGCCTGACCTTCTGTGATTGATAGTGATGTTGCAACTTGAGGAAGGATCCCCGCGATAACAAATTCTGCAGTGCCAATAGCGAAGGCTGCAAGTGTGAGGATCCATACTTGTAACGGCATTTTTTCTTTATTCATGATTAATGACCTTGGTTTACTTTATGATTTATTTGGCATGGCTTTGCACACCAGACAGGTTGTTTTTATCGACTAATTGATGAGAGCGCCACCATCAACGTCAATGACAGAGCCCGTCATATACGGGTTGGTAATTGCCATGACATAAGCCATCGCTATATCTGCAGGCGTTGCTACTCTGCCTGCGGGTAAATTGCGTTCAGCGTTTTCATACATGGCTTCACGAGATGGGATATCCATATTTTTATATGCTGTAGTCATGGTTAAACCAGGGCTAACCGCATTAACTCGAATCGGCGCGAGCTCTTTAGCTAGCACTTTTGTTACCGCCTCTAACGCCGCATTAATGGCGCTTTTTACGTAAGTATTGGCAACAACTTTGCGAGAGAACATGCCCGTTGTCAGTGTTATTGTTCCATTGGGTGTCAGGTAGCGGGCAGCATGCTTAGCAACATTGATGGCACCCCAAAACTTGATATCGAAGGCTTGTTTAGCATCATCAACGGCAACGTCAGTTACTTTTCCCGCAGGGGCATATGAGCCTGCGGTAACGATAAGATGATCGAAAGGGCCAATGGATTCGAAATAACGATGTACTGCTTTCTCGTCACTGATATCTAACCCGGTTGTACGGCTTGCTACATGAACAATGTTATTGCCATTATTGAAGTGTTTTGCCACGGCCTCACCTATCCCTGATGCACCGCCAATGATGACGTAGGTTATTTTTTTCTGGTCCATGGTTAGTTCCTTCAGTTGTTATTGATGACAGTTGCTATTATATTCATTCGTATTAATTTGATAATTGGGCAAAATACGAAGTCATTATTCGTCTGAGCTGAATAATAGGAGGGGGAGTGGATAAATTCTCTGATATGGAAATGTTCGTCAGCATTGTGAAACATCAAGGACTCGCCGCCGCTGGGCGCGATATTGGCCTTTCTCCTGCCACAATGACGGCAAGGCTACAGGCGCTTGAAGAAAGATACGCGGTGAAACTGCTTAATCGAAGTACCCGACATATCTCTCTGACAGATTCGGGGGCTTTGTACTACAAGGCGTGTATAGAGATTTTAGATAATGTCAGTGAAACTGAAGCTCTGATCCAGAATGGCGTCAAGGAGGTAAAAGGTTCACTGAGAATAGCGGCGCCAAAGGATGTCGGTAAGCAATATATTCTTCCTATACTGTCTGACTTTTGTAAACTGTACCCTGATGTGGTGCCCTACCTATATTTGAACGATAACATCGCCAATATTGCAGAATCGAGTATGGATATTGTTATTCGGTATGGAGAGCTAGCTGACAGCAATTTAATATCACGACGTCTGTCGGCCAGTAGGCGAGTGTTATGTGCCTCGCCCGAGTACCTCAAAAAACATGGAGTACCATTAACACCACAGGATTTGGTGAGTCATCATTGCCTTGCCATGTTGCGCAGTAATGAGGAGTTAAAAACCTGGCATTTTCAAGATAAAGATAAGAGGAATTCAATCACTGTTGTCCCCAAGCGATTTTCTGATGATGGTGAGGTTATTCGATGCTGGGCATTAGAAGGGGCTGGAATAGCTCTTAAATCAGTGTTAGACATTCAAGATGATATTGATAACCTACGTCTGGTGACTGTACTCAATGGATACATGCAGAACTTCAATGCATCGACATCAGTATCGAGTGCAAATTTGAATGTGGTGTACATTAGTAAGCAGTATCAGCCGAAACGCATTAGATTATTCTTAGACTTTTTGATTGATAAATTCAGTTATCAATCAAAACAATAAGATTAAACTCACTCTATCTCCTGTTTGTTGTTGAACGAATGGGAGGCCTATTATTTAATGCAATAAAGCGAATAGACCACCCATAGTAGTGGGGTAATTTTTGAATCAGAAGTACGGTGCTAAACTCGTTTTTTAGACCAATCTAAACATGGGCTTAAAATATTTAGGTTATAGCGTAGAGGGACTCAGAGCGATTTGCCTTTTTTCGATACCGCATGAACTGGTGTTATTGGATTTTTAATAATATGTCCCTTTTTTATTCCTTTGATAGTGCCTACAGCGGCAACGATCCAAGAAATAAATAGGCCTATAAATAAAATGACGGCAGCCCAGCGGAACACATCCAAATCGGTATGGATTGCCAGCTGAATCGTCCCGGTTACGCAAGTGCCGACGGGGAAGGTGAATGCCCACCACGTTAACGCAAAAGGCATCTTATTACGCAGTGCGCGTAAGGTGAGTAGGCTTACCAATATTGACCAAAAGAAGGCGAATCCCCAAACCGGCACACCATAAATAATCGCCATATTGTTCATGCTATCGCCAATAGGGCCTTCAACAACAAGTAATGCAGCAGTACCTAACGCACCCGCCGCAGTAATCGACTGCCCTAGCGGCCCTAATACTATCCAAAGTGTGGGTACTCGAGGGCCACCAGAAGTACCGGAATGCGCTAAGCGACTCCAGATCAGAGTGATGATAATGAATGCACTAAACAAACTCACCCCAAACATGGCATAGCAACCGTAAAGCATTAACTGCTGTATCTCAGGGTTGGCTATATAGGGGATAAGCATTGCGCCTATCGCTGCAGACACCATCGGTGGTACGACGGGCATCAGCCAGCCACCAAAAGCACCATCATCACGTACTTCATAGTGAGTGAATAAACGGTAGGGAATGGCAACGGAGACGATAAGGCCACTCAACGTGCCGAATACCCATAGTGCCCACGCTATCGTTAACGTCGTCGGCTCTGAAAAAAGATGGTTACCATATAAAATGGTGCCGCCAGCCACTGTTAATAGTGCCATTGGTGGAGCCCCGAAAAACTGCGCCATGATGGGATCATTAATCTGGCGTTTGATAATATGAGGTTTGACTATTGCTTGAAGTATTTTCAGCCCCACCATGATAATTAGCATTAAAAATGCCAACAGCCAAATGGCTAATCCTACGTTTACTAATTGCTTACCGACATAAGGCAGGTTAGCAAGAGCATTTGCAATAATGCCGGTGCCCATAACTGCGGCAAACCAGTTGGGCCCAATTTCGGTGCTTAATTCTACTTGGTCATTTTTAGTCATAGTTAGGCTTTAGTCTTTGCGAATGTTACGAGGTCATAAATTTAACGTTAGTATATAAGGATAAGTTGTCATTCTGTTGTTTGAGACAATATTTATAATAATTAGGTGATTAAGAGTACTTATCAAATAGAAAAATTATTCTATTACTGCTGCTTTGTTACTATGTCATTAAGAAGCGAATAAACTTAAGCTGGATTCAAGTAATGATTAAATCGGTGCAGAGTAAACTTTTGAAATACAGTTATGAATGAAGCCATCACGATCTCACTTCCGTCTCTTATTCACCGAATAGGAAGGGATGCCGTCAATCGAGCCAAAGTTGTTGCTACCCAGTATCATTGCGAGCTTAAACGTGTGCGGCGTTCCAGAAACTGGGGGCTTTCTGGTGAGGCGATCAGTATTCAATCATTCGCAGGGCAGTTGAAAGCGGAGTCATTACAAGCGCTGGAGTTGAAGTCGATCGATGAGGGAGAATTTCGTTATCTTGTGCAAAAGATTGAAACTGCCTTGCTTGATCATGCTGATAAGTTAGAGCCTTTAGCGGAAAAGTTAGTTCGCCTAATTAACGAAAACCCTAATGTCACCTTGGCTGAATTGATACACGTCACCGATTGCACCATGAGTGAAGCCAGAACCGCTCGTTTTGATGCTGACTCTTGGTAGTGGCAGCTGTTCAAACGAGGCAGCGTTCAGGTGTGTATTTATTCGATTTAGCTGACATTTACTCGAAAAAAAACCAGAAGGTCGAGCCTTCTGGTTAAACAGGGAACTATTTTAGGTTATTGGTTTAACGCCATACTCCCCATTCGCCAGTGGTGCCGGGTTCTTCACCAAGTGTCCACCAATGAGCAGTCCAAGATTTACCTGCATGAGTCACAACATCGTTTTCGGTATAAGTGCTCGTTGCGCTCCAAGCTTTAGTCTCTGGGTCAACGGGAGGGTCTACAGGATCTGTAGTAGAAGCCTCTACGACGAATGAATAGACCTCCTCATCACTAGCATCGTTATTACTGATCACTAGTTTAAAAGTTAATTCATGGCGAGTATTTGTGAGCTTAGCTGTATCAACAATTAATTCGTTGTTTGAACCAATATTGATTTCTACCGGTGTGCCGCTAACTTGTAACCATTGAATATTGCTTGCTGCACCCGTGCTTTCATCATGGGTCAGTACGACATAATCACCATGGGTAACAGTGGCGTTATTTAGTGTTTTCAGTACTTTTGGTGAAATCACTGCATCAACTGGGTTGGTATCTGTAGTAATGGAAAACTCACCTGACGCTCGTGAATCTTTTGAATTAAAGTCGTTTCCGTGTAAATCATTCTTGAAATACATGTAGTGGCGCATGTCTTCATGCCAGCGACCAATGAACACATTGCCTTGATGATTCGATTCGTACCAGCCATTGACCTTCGATGCTAGTAATCGGTCCCAATCATTGTTGTTCTCTTCTGTAATCACAACAGAGAATGAAGAGTGTTCTTCGCCGTTTTTATTAAATACTTTGTAGTTTACTGAATCGCCGATAGTCGCTGAACTTAGATTGACCGATTGCGGTATAAAAGCATCCCCTGCCACTAAATACGGTTCGGTAGGTGTTGGATCGGGATCAATGGGTGGTGGGGTTACGCCATCATTTACAATGACAATATCACTGCAATTGTAAAAGCCTTCACCTACTGGGTCTGCACGTTGCCAGCGTACAAATAGAGTTGCATTGCCGACACGATCTGCCGGAATGGTGACATCCATTCGGTATTTTCCACCGACGACGGGTACGTTGCCCTCTTCTTGAAATAGCTCTAGATCCCCCCATGCTAGCGCTTTAGATAAGTCTGCATCAGGTTTGGTGAGGTAGAACTGCCAAAATGATGGATTATGGGGTGCTGTTGCATTGAATACGTATTCGAATGTTCCCGCATTGACTTCCGATCGTGTCCAGCCACTGTGTGCTGCACCCATTCCCTTTTTTTGTGGGTCATTGGCATAACACAAGGTGCCATCAGGAATAGCATTTTTAACTGTTTGGATATTGTTGTAATCAGTAATATTAATCGAAAATTCGTTACGCTGTACAAATGGGTATGTGCCGGAAATGGCTTTGGCTTGAGCACATGCGGCGTTTGGTGGGCTTCCACTCCAAATACCACCTTCGTTATAACAGGTTTGCTGCCTAGCTTCTGGGTATTCCGACCACCCGTGAGCCTGTACTTGTACACTGGATAACATCAAAAACACTGACGTCATTGTCATGCTGAAATGTTTTATCTTCATTATTTTTCATCCTTTGTTATATAATATTTTATTATTTAAATTGTTGACACATTTTAATGGTTTTAAATGCTAGGTTATTTAAGTTTGAACTCTGTTGTGTATTTCAGGTTTGATTGGAATCATCACTTTTATGGTCTGATTGTCCCTGCTTTACATTGTAAGTGTTACTTGTTGATACATGTTGGTGGGTATATTTACTTTAAATTATTTAAAGTGATTCAATATTTATATTATTTTTTAATAACTATATTTGTGTTGTTGGATGTTTATATAATATTGCATTGTGAAATGGTTGTTGTTGATTCTCAGTAATTTATGTGAATGTTATCACTTAGTCAATAGTCTTTTTATTGACACTTTTTAATTAATTGTCACGTGCTATTTTTTTGACTTTTAAAAGGTAAATGTTACGAGTCGACTAAAATCGAATTTTTGTATGTGTAAATTAATATCGTATTGTTTATTAGTGGTTTAGGGTTGTATTTTACTGTAGAGAGTAAACACTCTATTTTTGTGTAGGTTAATTGACAATTAACAGTGTCAAAAATAATACTGTTAAAATTCATCATAAATTAATTATAGCAGGGATGGATTAATTATATTGAATGCAATTATTAGACTCAGAATAGGGATGAAGCTAATTATTTATCACCGGTAAACCTAAATCAAAATGGACAACTATAGATTAGGATTTTTAGAGTAAACCTTGTCCTAGGCTTAGGGCTTAAGGTTAGGACAAGGACAAGGTTTACTTGTATTTGGCTAACCTATGCTACTAACAACAGCTGTTATTCCATCTATTAGCATTTGAACTCCTATTACTGACAGAATTAGCCCCATCAGGCGAGTCACTATGCTCAGTCCATTCTCACCGATTGCAGCTATGATCTTAGAGGAAAAAACAAAACAGATAAAAGTGATAATACACAGGGCTGCAAACGCGAGAACTGTAACCGTAATTTCTCCCCATCCTCCAGCCGCCGAATAGTTCATTGCGGTAGCAATGGTTCCTGGCCCTGCAAGCAACGGCACTGCCAGCGGTGATACCGCGATATCTGATTCGCTATCTGCTGCAGCGGTATGCAGCTTTGAGCTTTTTCCATGCAGCATATGGTATCCGACTAGAAATACCAGAATACCGCCCGCGATCCGCAATGCTGGCAGGGTAATTCCAAACAGGTTGAAGATTGATTTACCTAAAAGCGAAAAAAGTACAATGATAATAAAAGTGATGGTTAACGACTTTATTGCGGTTTTAGTTTGCTCAGATTTGCTCATACTGGCAGTTAATCCAGCAAAGACGGTTGTATTTGCAATCGGATTCATAATGGCAAAAAAGGCCATGAAAACCGCTAATGAATGCGCAAGTAATTGACTCATTTGTTTCTCTTCCTTGGTTTGTTAACGGCCTAAGTCGTTCTGTGGTATCAGTGTAAAAGCGTTGCTTTCTGAAAGAGTAGGCAGTGGTATTGATACTCTTATAGAACACCCATAACGGGAGTGAAAGTAAACTCTATTCTATTGCTTTAAAGGAAGCTAGTCGGCGACCAATATTAGCAAATTGTAGGGATGCACTGATTATTAATGGCGGATGACGACTTGAGATGCAGAGTTAGCCGCGGATGTTTAGCAATCGAGAGCTAAAAAGTCACTGATATAATACCCGTTGCATTAAAAGTTTGACCATTCAGCGGGAATTAAAAGCCCTGTAGGCGAGATGGGGGATTGAAGCTAATAGTTAATCCAATTGGTATAAATCCATAACTGCACAATATAGCGTTCTGCACTCGTTACTCTTTATATGGAAATAGGACTCGCGGCCAGAGAAGCCGCTTACCTGTATCTCTTGGGGGAAAGTCCTAGATTAGCAAGGTATGGAGGCTAGGTGAGCTCAGTATTTTACGCTGAATTCACCTATTGCCGCTTATGATGAAGCGTATTAGCGTTAGCAATTGATGATTACTTCCACCAGATGCTTATCTAGGGAGGGCATTGCTCACTTCTGCGCTGCTGCCGAAGAAACGCTCACGCAGCAGGTCATAACACCAGTTGTAGACAATTGCGTATACCAAGAAGAAAATGACAACGCCGATATCCATGATAAATACGGTCCAAAAATCTAGCTGTAGCACCCACATCATCAAGGGGAGGGTGACAACAATCATGCCTAACTCAAAACCAAGCCCATGGCCTATGCGCATTTTAAATGTACGCTCAATACGATTGTTTCCGAATATGCGGTCAAATCCTAAGTTGTAAACGTAATTCCAACACATGGCTATTAACGACAGGCCGATAGCTAAACCGGTCACCGATGTTACCCCTGCATCGGTAAAAATGCTGGCGGCAGTGATCACAAATACTAAGGCAATCGCTTCAAATAATATGCTGTGGAAAATGCGCTCTTTTGTGTTCATAGTCAGTCTCATTTAGGTTGTTCAATGCTTCTTGGTTGCTATAATCATCAATTATTACGTAAGAATAAAGTCAGTTACTATCAGGAAAAGTGATATGTATAATTTAGAACAGCTAAGAATGTTTGTTGAAACGGCACAATCAGGGTCATTCTCAGCATGTGCTCGTAAGCTGGGTAAAGTGCAGTCAGCGGTGAGTCAGGGGATCGCAAACCTTGAGATTGAGCTCAATACCACGCTGTTTGATCGTAGCAGCCGCAAACCCTCATTAACGGCTCATGGTGAGAGGCTATTGCCGTTTGCTCAAGCTATCCTGCAACAAACTTATGAACTCGACTCTGTGACTAGCGCCTTAAATTCATCACATGAAACACAGATAAAAATGGCAGTAGATGATGCGTTACTGCCGGTGGTGACGAGTTTGTTGAACACTTTTGCAACGCGTTTCCCAGGTACCATCTTGGAGCTTTATGCCGTTTCAACCCCCGATGTGTTAACGCTAGTGCATACGGAACGAGCTGATTTAGGTTTGATGTTTGCCAGTAACGATTTTCCTCAAGAGGTGGATTTGTGTTACGTCGGTAGCTTGCCGTTCAATGGCGTAGTGAACCCAGCGCATCCACTGGCAAAAATGGATATCATCACTGCGGCAGATTTGATCCCACAACGTCAATTATTGATCCGTGGCCTTGAAGGACAAGCCTTGGCACACAGTCCTGAGATCTCTGCACATATCTGGTGGGGCAATAGCTTTAATGCGATTAACAGCATGGTAAAGGAAGGGCTGGGATGGAGTTATATTCCAGCTTATATGGCAGAACGATATGAGCATCAGGGAGAAATGGTGCGCATGAATTT
This sequence comes from Shewanella sp. GutCb, assembly GCF_002836135.1. Classification (NCBI taxonomy): domain Bacteria; kingdom Pseudomonadati; phylum Pseudomonadota; class Gammaproteobacteria; order Alteromonadales; family Shewanellaceae; genus Shewanella; species Shewanella sp. GutCb. The sequence continues at coordinate 203,278 of NZ_PJBL01000001.1, forward strand.
AAGCTTTGATCATAAGCCATGGCGAGTGCCGATTGATCGTGTGATGGCAAAACAAAAGGCCAGAGGCCCTGCTTTAATGTGGTTGGCTGATGCGGTCACTAATTTGTTAGATGAATAGGGGCTGCACCAAAAAGTAGATTGTTGGCATTCTCGTCACAAGGACTTATCAGGGTGACTGCACTCGATCATAGACAATTGATAAATGACTTAGGTAACGGATAATCTAACACTCGTTAAACCGAAAGTTTGATATTCGCTTCGGTAAACGTTTCTCGTAATAACTGTACTAATACACGGGTTTTCTCTGGCAAAAATTCACGTGATGGATAGATCAAAGTCAATTTTATATCAGTGAATTTTTCCCGAGGTAGAATCGTCACCAGTTCACCGGCTTTGAACGCATCTTGGAGTAAAGATATTGGCAACAAGGCCACCCCTTTACCAGAGGTTGCCATGTGCTGTATCAATCCTAAATCATCGGAGCAGAGTCGGATCTTCAGATTGTCTGGTAACGCTGTCATGTTATATCGGCTCACCATAATGGGATGGTCATACAGATGAGATAGCTCTGTAATTGCAGCATGACTATTGAGGTAATCGGCAGAGGCGACTAAGCAGCTCGGAAACCGCAACAAATTTTGTTGAACATAATCCTCATTGGTCACTTTTACCCCTTTAGGTAATAACTGCATATCGATGTTTTCACGCCTTAAATCGAGACTTTCCTGACTATTAACCACATCGAGCAATACATCGGGAAAGCGTTCGAGATAATCTTCCAATAAAGAGGTAAACAGATTGGAGGTGATGAGTGCAGCAGGAACGGCTATGCGTAACGCACCTTGTAATGACTTATGTTGATTTGTCAGTAAGTTCGCAGCCTGTGCCACACTGCTGAGTGGCTGATTAACTTGTTCGTATAGCAATCGACCATCTTCAGTTAATTCAATTTTGCGTGTGGTGCGGATCAATAATTGACAACCTAACGCTTTTTCAAGTTCTTGTAAGCGTCGACTCACTTTAGAACGTTGAAGGCAGTGGTGTTTCGCCGCCGCGCTGATCCCACCATGTCGAACCGTGAGTACAAACAGGTATAGATCATCCATACTTAGCTTCATTGTCCTGCCTATAGGTTGTAAGTGTCTTGTTTGTCATTCTACTTAATCTAATCCACTGTTTCTATAATAGCGTCCCTTTCAGGTTACTGTGGACCGTTTAATGCAAACTGCCGAACATGCTTTTCGCCGTTGGATGCAAAGTCTTATTATTCTTTTTATTGTTCTTCTTGGCTACATTGTGATTGCCGATCGTTATGCCCCGTTAACGACCGAGAGCCGAGTACAAGGGTATGTCATTCAGATAGCATCTGAAGTCAGTGGCAACGTCATCGGTGTACAGGTTGAAAATAATCAGCAGGTCAGTAAGGGAGATAGCCTCTTTACGATTGATAAGCGTAAATACCAACTGGCAGTCAATAAGGCCAATGTGGCGCTAGAGCAGGCCCACGAGCAAGAAAGTGCTTTATACGCCAAAGTTGAAGCGGGTGACGCCAATGTGGCTACCACCCAAGCGGCGTTTGATAATGCCAGCAGTGAATATCAACGTATTCGGCAGCTTGCTGGTAAAAAACTGGTATCAGCCTCGCTGCTTGATAGTTCTCTGGCGAATAACAATGTGTCGTTATCTAACCTGCATGCCGCTCAGCAAGAACGACGAGCACTGCGCGTGCAGTTAGGCACGTCACCTGGGCAAAGCAGTATGGTACGCGCAGCGAATAACAGCTTAGAGCAAGCAGAGCTCAATCTATCACATACACAAATAATGGCCCCCAGTGATGGCGTTATTACCAATCTACAGCTAGAAGTCGGCAGCACAGCCAGTACTAACCAGCCCTTAATGACCTTTATCCCGACGGGTTCATTGTGGATAGCGGCTGATTTTCGCGAAAAAGCGGTGGCACTATTAGATGAGGGAACCGCTGCATTAGTGGCTTTCGATGCTTTTCCTGGTGAAGTTTATTCGTTGAAAATACAGAGCCGTGATTTTGGGGTCGCAGCAGCGCAGCAAAGCCCGAATGGTCAATTGACCAACATAGAAACCAACAACCGCTGGGTGCGTGATGCGCAACGAGTGCGGGTCAATTTAGTCAGTAATATTGCATTGCCTAAGCAACTGTTTATCGGTTCGCGCGCCACTGTCGTGCTGTATCCCAGAGACAACTGGCTATGGGCATTGTTAGGCCAAGCTCAAATTAAGACGGTGAGTTTTCTGCATTACATCTATTAATCTATCTAGCGCCAAGGAACCCCTCTTTTGAAAGTAGATACTTTAAGAAAAACCCAGCGTATATGGTTTGGCAGTGTGACAGGCTTAGCCGTGACGCTGGTTTTTGGTTGGTGGTATGGTCTTTTTGCCGCATTGTTGCCAATGTTCGTCCTGACTAAAATTGATCGATGGAATAGTGGCATTATCATGCAATTGATCATTAGCGTTGTTTGGATCTGTATTCAAGTGACGTTAATCGTTGGTTTTTTACAACCTTATCCTCTGCTTATGACGCTCGCGGTAGGGCTGATGCTGATGTTTAAATGTATCGCGATGACCCATAAAAGCACTTATCTTTTCGGTTATATCGGGCTATTAATCGGCTCTATTTTACTGAATTTTGCTAGCTACAATGGATTTGATCTTGAAGAGTTCGTTATGGGGCTGATTGCGTCAACATTAGTCACAGCGCCCATTGTTGGCTTGGCGTTTTATCTGTTTCCTGAGCAAAATATATTGCCTGCTTCGGCGTTCACTGCTGAACCTACAGCAGCAAAGAGCAGGGCACATGTTGATACCCAGCGTAAAGATCACAATGGTTTGGTGCGTCAGGCGTTATTAGGTTGGTTGATTGCAATGGCGGCATTCATTCTGTTTCAAGTTGCAGATTTAAATGATTCGCTGTCAGCACAGGCATCAATCTTTATCGTGCTAACGCCTATGACGTTGATTGGATCATTAGCGGTCGCAAAGATCCGTATTATTGGCACGTTTCTCGGCTGCTTTGCGGGAATGTTGATCCAACTGACGCTATATACTTGGTCTAATAATGCGCTATTGTTTTTGTTAGCCTATGCCATTGCCGCCGGGATTTTTTGTCGATGGCTAGCGTTAGGGGACATCAAAGCGGGTATCGGTTTTTCAGCCATGTCAGCCTTAACGGTGCCACTGACAACATCGTTTGTTCCCGAGCAAAAAGATGCATTCTTCTCTATCTGCTACCGCTTTAGCTCCATTTTGATGGCGGTAGTCTGCACTTCTTTGGCTATTTGGATTACTCATCATTTTCTGGTACGTATCATTAAAGCTAAGCCTTTAAAGAAAGCGACGGATAACGGAACGCTGCGCTCAGGGATAACGGAACGCTGCGCTGACGGATAACGGAACGCTGTGCTGACGGATAACGGAACGCTGCGCTGACGGATAACGGAACGCTGCGCTGACGGATAACGGAACGCTGCGCTGACGGATAACGGAGCGCTGCGCTGACGGATAACGGAACGCTGCGCTCACGGATAACGGAACGCTGCGCTCACGGATAATAGACTCTGCTATTGAGCTTCTGCTGTGGTTGGCCGAGGCGTAACAACTTGTTCAATAACTTCATTCTCTAACATCGGTTGAGATGTTTCGGCAACGGGGGCAGGTTCACTGAGCATATACCTAGCGAGCCAAGCCGTAAGAGGAATCGTTAATACAATGCCGACACTGCCAGCCAACGCATGAATGATACTCAACGCGATAATGGGGGTATTGATAAACTGAGTCAGTGGCATATCCAAACCCCAAACCATCATAATGGTGGTTAAAGAGCTACCCGCAAAGGCGAGTATCAAGGTGTTGGTCATGGTGCCCATGATATCTCGTCCGATATTCATACTGGCTTTCATCAGCTGCTTTGGGCTGAGCTTTGGATCGGCAATTTTCAGTTCGTTATAGGCGGAGGCAATAGAAATGGCCACATCCATCACTGCGCCAAGGGCTGAAATCATGATGGCGACAAACATTAACCAGCGGATCTGAATTGGTTGAGTGGCCAAATAGATAACATCTTCGCCTTTATCTAAATAGATGCCGGAAAGGTGAGCAAACTCGCCAAATACCTGCGCCATAATGCCGGCCGCAATGACGCCAAGCAAGGTGCCACCCATGGCGCAAAAGCTCTTTTTGTTATAACCAGATACCAGAATGAAATTAACTACAATCTTCAATCCCATCAGGATGATGGTGATAAGTACTGGATTCCACCCGGCAAAAATAGCCGGGATCAAGACTCCGATGATCAGTGCCGCGGTAAAGTAGAGCGACACCACAGAATTTAATCCCTCTTTCTTGCCGAAAGAGAGCAGCAACAGCAGGAAGGCAAAACACATCCAGTAGATAGCCGTCGATCGCTTGTGGTTGTAGGCCCAATATACGGTGCCGTTAGAGGTATCTCTTATCATCATGATAAAGACGTCGCCTTCAGCGACCAGTACATTATGTTGCCTGCTAAGGGGGTTTTGCAATTCGACCACTTTACCGCTTTCTTCTCCCTCTAATATTTCGGCGGTGATCACCTGTAGGCCCGTCAATATGGAGGGCACTCTGGCATCAGGGGCCAGATTGTTTGAGATCACAGCGACAACGCGAGCTTCTACAAATTCTTGCTGCAGCGGCGTCTTAGGTTTCAAGCTGTCGCTCAAACTGGGAGAAATATAGAAAATTAAGGTTGAAACAATGGCGATGAATAGGGTGAATCGATAGTCTTTTAACATAAGTTTTTTAATATAGATTGTCAGTAACTAAGTGAGCAAAAATATCTTAAGGCCGTCTAACACACCAGTCATTACCGATAATGACAGATTAGCCTGAACAGAAAAAAGGCCTGTTACCAGGCCTTTGTTGAGTGCGATTTAATCAGTGACACAACCTGCATAATCTTGAGTCGGATTGACAAAGTATGAGTTCACGTCATTAACATTAACCGCGTCCAAAATTCCTGGATATTTAGGGTTGTCTGGGTCAATGTTGACACAGATTTCTTTGCTAATCAGTCTATTCCACAGTGCCTGGCCTTCGGCCTTGTCTGTGCGTAGTAAGGTGATAGCGCCATTATCCTGATACTGTTTAATTTCCCAGTTAGGATTGGTGAAGTCGCTGGCATCAACGCCTTTATTGTCCTCAACATATTCAGTTAGCATGTCACGGATAGCGTAAACAGACTCGTTGACTGAGTCATAATAAACATCGTCACCCGTTGCCCAACCAAACTTCTTGATGTTTGAGCCCCAACGATAGCTGTTTAAAGCAACCTTGTATGTCGCAGTCGCATCGAATGGCTTACCATCGATTTCGATGATCTCGATACGGTTACCTTCATTGGTGACTGTATTGTTTTCATCCATGGTTAATGCATCGCCAGCGAGGTCGACAACGAAGTCAATCTTACCGTCGAACTGATCATACATGTAAGCTTTAGCACCTTTCTTAAACGATACGGTAATGTCGCCGTCTTCATAGGTATTAAAGTAAGTGTAAGACCACTCCATATAACGCTTCAGGTTTGCACCCGTCATGTTTATACCGATAAGGGTATTGTCATATTTGTACAGATTAGTGGAGTCTTTCTTCGCGTACTCTTGACCGTCAATCAGGTTAGAGCTATCAGAGAATAGAGATGCTGCAGAGACCACGGCTTTAGATTTTTTAATCTGGATTTGGTTAATGAAGTCCATCAACGGCGTATCCATGACTTTAGCAGTATGAATCGTTGAATATAGACGACCCGCTTCATGGTCGTAATCTTCATGCACGGCTTCATCGGCGCCAGTACCTGGGGTAAAGTCACCACCGACTAGACCCAGAACCAATTGAGCATCGGCCTTAGACATGTCATGAACATACTGGAACTGCGAACTTGTTATCTGACTTTCTTCGATATTTTTAGAGGTGATATTGCTCAGAGTTGTATCCACCATCTCCCACTTGCCATCGGTGTTCTTCTTAAGCTTAATGTCAGCCTTAGCCAGAGCCCAACCCCACTTGCCCGGTTCGATGATCTTCACACTCTGGCCGCGGTTTGTTTCGTCATAAGTGCCAGACAGTGTCTTATCTTCAGCGGTATCACCGCCTTCAACAGAGATATCGGTTGCAGTGATCTCTTCGCCTGCCGCCGCTTTTTGGATGCTTTCGATATACGTTGCGTGTTCGTGTCCGGCAATAATGACATCGAACTTATCAGCCATTTCAGCCGCAATCTTATGGACACCGGCTCCACCTTCAGAGCTACGTCCGATATGGAAGGCACCAACGATGACATCAGGATTGAATTTTGCGATTAACTTATCAACTGCAGCGCGTGTGGATGCCAGCTCTTCATCAAATTTAAGACCTGCAAAGTGTCCAGGTGCAGACGCTTCCCAGTTAGGGATATTTGATGGGCTCACACCCACGATAGCGACTTTAGCACCATCGACTTCGAAGATTTGGAAAGCACGAATGTAGTTAACATCGTTTTCTTCCCATTTAATGTTGTTCGATACCACGGCACCATTGAAGTGATTCAGGTTACGGTCGATGAAGCTGCGTTCGAAGTTAAATTCATGGTTACCAGGAACCCAGAGATCGTAACCAAGTGAGTTTAAGGTAGACACGACAGGATGCGTTGGATCATCGTTGAACAGTTGAGCTGAGTTGCCTTGAACGGTATCACCGATATCGATCAAGATCATATTTGGGTTTTGTGCTTTTGCCGTCTCAAGCAAGGTAGAAATACGGGTTAAACCAGCATCAGAATCTACCGCATCGAGCGCATAATCATAGCCAAAAATACGGCCATGGAGATCCGATGTTGCACCAATAGTGATGGTGACTTCATCGACTTCGTTTTGGCTCTTTACAATGATGTCGGGTGTATTCGTGAGTGTTTTACCTTGTGTGGCTACTGGCGCATAACCACTGTCGGTATTAATTATTGTCTCATCATCGCTACAGCCAGCTAAAGCAGCAAGTACCGCTAAACACAGTACACTGCGAGTAGTTTTTTTCATATTCAACCCCGTATTATTTTAATTGTGCATTATTTGCACATCTATTGACTGAGGCGAGTGGTGACTAGTATTAATAATCAATCCCAATAAGTGATTAAAATTCTCGGTAACCAACCCATAATAAAATTATTTAAACTATTTATAGATAACCCATCTATAAGATAAAAGTGTCTAAATAAATCATTACACTATGTTGTTCCAAATATTTTAATAAAACGCCTCAGTATTTCAGTAAATTACTAAATGGTTAATTAGCTACTTTTTAATAACTTTTAATTAACTGAACTGAATTGTATCGGCTTCAATATTAATGGTCGTGATCAGGTTCACACATAATACGTTACAAAAAGAGACATCTAAGTTGTAAAAGCACACAGTTGAATATTGGGTAACTGATATTTAGTGCTTATAGGAAATTTTAGCGTAGCGGCGATGATATTAGAGCTAGGTGAATATTTGGTAATATCTCTAACATCACTCGAGATTTTTATTCATACATACGTAATGTATTAATTGCTAATATAGTGAGCGGGTATATATACTAAAACATGTACAATATACTATCTTCATAACGTCTGCAGAGTAAGCTGAGAAGCAACGTGTGGTGCATTACTGATAAGCCTAAATATTAAGTTGAAATAACGAGTTTGGGCTTATTAGCAGCTATAAAAAAAGCCAGACGGAGAGACCGACTGGCTTTTTTTATAGATTAATTCAAGTTATGGCAGTTTCAAGCTAACCATATCTTAATATCATCATTTTAACGAATGCGTCTTCTTAGCCCCAGTAACACCAATACCCCAATCCATAATGATCCCAGCGCCCCGCCTGATGACTCAGTGGTAGGCTTAGTGGGTTCTGTTGGCGTGGTTAAATCAGTATTTCTCACGGTGAGATCCACTGTTTTAGTGATCGTTTGATCGAGAGAGTCTTTAACGGTAAGGCTAAAGCTCACCATTGAATCAAGGCTCACACTTGGTGCAGTAAAAACTAACTCTGCTTGAGTGGTACTTGCCAAATTCACTTTAGGTCCAGCAGTCTGAGCCCATTGATAAGTGGGCTTATCGCCGTTACTTGAGCCAATAAGACTCACTTGCTGTGCTTCACTCACAACCGAAACGGCTGCAATCTCTAATCTAAATGGAGAGGCTATAAACTTGTCTTTTACGGTAATACTAATTTCATTATTTGCTTTAGCATCCTGACTATCGGTAATCGTGACTTTAAATCCGAAATCCGTATCCATTGTCACTTTAGGTGCAATAAAAGTCAGTGTAGCACTGTCGGTATCTACAGGCTTAACATCAGCGCCTGATGTTTGCTCCCAAAGGAAGATGGCATCAGTAATATTTGCCGTCGCCGTTAAGGTCACGCTATCACCTTCAATCACAGGTTCTGTTGCTGCAATACTCACACTCGGAGTCACAGCTGGAATGTCACTACACTTGTTCTTATAAACAAAGTCAGTCCATTCTGGATGGTCGACATAAGGGTTACGGTTACCTTGATATTCAAATACTACATCATTACGATTGCGCTCAAAATTATCAACAGGATCGTTAGCATGCCACTCAAGCAAGGTACATAGTTTACCCATTTCGCCAGGTTTGGAGTTGTCACTGTTTGTGGCAGTCCCCGTTCTATCGACCAAGACAAGGTCAGGCATATCTGTATCACTGCCGACTTCATAACGAGTGTCCATATAGAACATCATGCGTGCGACATCACCTTTAACCGCTTCTCTTGGTTCCCACGAAATAGAGCCATTTTTAAGATTATCAGGCGCTTCAGCGACCGCACTGCCACCGTTATCAAAATCATTGTTACTACGCTGAGAATTCATCGACGTATCAGAAGGGCGCAGGTGATGAATGTCGGTATAGCCATGCTGAGAACTCTTAGGAAAACCATGACTCTTAGCCCATACGTGCTCACGGTTCCAGTAATCTGGATTATTAACACCTGATGCATTTTGATTTTTAGGAATAGAGTTGCCTTTGTAAAGCAAAATAACGTTATTGGCATTAGCAGGATCTTCATCGGTGAAGGTCAATGCCGTCCACACTTCAGCATAACTTAACTGCTTATGACGGGCAGAAATATCCTTGTTAATGGCCTTTTTAAATTCAACCATATCAGTGTTATCAGCGGCATTAGCTGACGCATAATAAGTTGTTATATCAAAATCGGCACGATTAGCAATAGGAGTAATATCAGGGCAATTGGTACAGATATCCCCTTTCGCTGCATAGGCTGAGCTGACAGAGAGAAAGGCGGTTAACAATAATAGTCTTTTCATAATACAGAATTCAGTGTTTCCAAATTGAACAGTAATTAAATCATAATTGAGAGGCAAAAGTAGGCCTTAAGACTGATAACTAGGGGCATATTTGTGAAATAGATCCCACTTTTAGAACGCAAACCTCAACCTTAAGCTGACATGTTAAAAACAATTACTATTAATTAGTTTTACCTAATGGCATTCAAGTAGTTACGTGGGCAACATTATGGTAACGCTATTTATCTATTCAGCCGTCGCTAAAGAGAAAAAGAGCACATAAAATGGTTTGTGGGTGTTTTGCTGTAAATTAACACTAAAGGTTTTTTTACCGCCATCCTTGCTTCAGATGGCTTTGGGGATTGTGGTTGGCCGCTGAGAATGGTGTTCTAAACATCTATCCGTTGACGTTCTCAGCGAGCGGAGGGGTATTTTTGCTGCGCTTGTGTTGGTACATACGTGCATCGGCAAGGGCGAGGCATTCAGATTGATTGCTACTTTCCCGCGCGTGCGCTATTCCATAACTGATCCCAGAGTGTGGCCATTTCGACTGCATTGCGCTTTGACAATGCATCATCATCCGGCCAATGTCCTCTACCGCTGACGGCATATCGCTAAACAATTGAGCATTGAGTAACCACACAAACTCATCACCGCCAGTACGAAATACTTCACCTTTACTATCAAGGGCATTTGTCATGGTTTTAGCACCATAGCGTAATAAGGCATCGCCCTGGTTGTGGCCGATCTCGTCATTAACTAATTTCATTCCATCGTAATCGATAAAGGTAATAATGTAGTTGTCATCGACCTTAGCTAATGCTTCGCTCAGGGCGTAGCGGTTGCCTATATGCGTTAAGGGGTCGATTCTGGCTTGATAATAGGTGCGGGAGTAATCTTGTTTTTTCTGTTGTAACCAAGCCGCTAGAGAGAGCAGTATACAAAAACAATCGCCAGTTAAGGCCAGCATAACGATGAGTTCGGCATGTCGTTGTCCGGTTAATACATCGCTATGAGACAAGATATAGTAAAGCATGGACAGGCCATACATGAGGTTACCCAGTAGATAGTATTTGGCTCTGAAATCATTAGAAGCCAGCATTTTTATGCCAATAACAATGGCAAGCGGCACCCAGATTAGCGCGATGATATGGGAAATAGTAAATGCGATTGAAAAGCTTAACAACGGCAAGATAAAGCCAATAATCAGGCAAACGATAGACAGGCCATTAAAGAGTTTTTCCAGACGCTTATGCAGAGAGTCGAAGTTAAATAATAACTTAGTAAATTGACTGGCCGAAGCGATGGCAAAAGGAAATATCACGATACCAAGATAGCTGGTATTAATAGTTTGGATGTTAAATATATCATCGATTAAGCCTGAGGCTGCAGCCCAACCTAAACCGTGTAACCCAATATAAGCCGAACAGGCAAGGGTGACGATTAAGCGTGTTTTGACATACAGAATTAAAGCAATGGTGGCCAGCGTGAGCATGGTGGCAATAGAAAAGAGTGTCACCGTGTTAGTGATAAATTGCTTGTGGTAAAAACTGGCGCTGTTAGTGATATCAACCGACAGTGGCAACGCAAAATGCTCAGCGTTAATGTAGAGCCAAAGGTAACCACTCTCTTGCTGACTTAAAGGTAATTCAAACGCCTGAGTGTGCATTAGCACAGGGGTGTTGTTATCCCCATGTTGTGAAAAGTTAATCACTGCAGTATTTAGGTATTGTTCAGACTCCCAAAATCCAAGCCCCTGATCGACAAAATTAGCATTGATCCTGACGAACCAGTTTGCTGGTAATGCAGCCTGATTATTCAGCTTTAGCCGGGCGGCATAGGTACCCGATTGGTTAACCAATGAGGTTTTGATGGGAGTTGATGCTTGGTATAAATGTTTAAGCGTTTCAAGTGATACAGGGAGAGAGTCAGGCACTGTGTTAATTTTGCGCCAAATCGCAGTATCTTGAATGACAATGTCTGTGGTGTTTGTTAGCTGGGTTTCAAACTCAGCAGAGTTTGAAAAAGAGCTAAAAAAAACCATCATCCAGAGCAAGATTAATGCCGAGACACGCTTGATTTTCATGTTGTTATTTTGTTGCTATTAAGTGTGTAGTCACATTAACATAGATGCTCAACGACCAAGTAGTGTTTAAAGACAGAAAGTGCCTTATCGAGAGACTAAAATGGCATGTCTTTTAGACCATCCGCCGTCAATCAAAAAAGCGCCGCGTTTTAGGGGCACTTATTGCTAGGCTAACAAGGATAGAATTGGACTGAGTGGCTTAATGATTTCTTTTTTGGAGAGAACGATATGAAAAAAATAGCCTTCAACTTAATCGTCGCTAGCCTTCTATATGCCGCGACTCCCGCTTTAGCAGGCGACAGTGCAGTTTTATTAGACAAGGATGTAGCTGTAGGCGAAAACACCCCCAGTGATTTTTTCTCTCTGAGTGAAATAAAAACCGCACCGCAGACAACCATCCCCTCGCTTGACTATGTTGCCGCCAGCGATGGTGAAAAACTGGCACTACGCGCTTACTTACCTAGCGCCCCCAAAGCGGTGGTGATCTTTTATCATGGTGCAGGCGCCCACAGTGGCCTTATTTATCCCCATGTTGGCGCAGGCTTACGTGATGAATTTAACATTGCGGTATTCACACCTGATCTTCGTGGTCACGGCTCATCATCTGGTCCTAGGGGCGATGCCCCCGATAAGGAACAAGTGTGGCAAGACATTAATAGTGTCATTGAATATGCACGCCAACGCTACCCAAGCTTGCCACTCTATATGGCTGGTCATTCATCGGGATCTGGGCTAATACTCAATTACTCAAGCTGGGATCAACACGCCTCTGTCGATGGCTACTTCTTTATTGCACCGTATTTTGGTTTCCGTTCAGAAACGGATCATGATGAACCAAAGCCGTTTTCGTTTAGCACTGTCAGCGTTTCCTCTTTTGTGACTAATGCGATGAGTGGCGGTTTATTGATGGGGCATTCAAAGGCGGTTCAATATCATTTCCCGCAACAGGTCTTAGATGACAACCCTAAGATCGTATCGTTTAATACCGTTAATATGTCTAATGCCCTGACTCCCGAAGCGCCCGATGAACAGCTAGCACAGCTTCAACGATACGATTTATGGATTGGTGATAAAGACGAAGCCTTTGACGCTAATAAAGTCATCGCCTTTGCCGAGGCCAACCCTCCACAATATGCCGCTCATACATTACAAAAAGTGACTAACGAAAATCATTTTTCTATTCTGTTAAACGCTCATCAATATATCGGCAACTCAATTTTAGACCGACTTAAAGCGAGTGAAATAGACGTTAAAAAACAGAAGTAGCCCAAGAGTCAGGATTGTTGGCGCTCATTCTATAGTGAGTGAGTCGCTTTGGCTGAACTTTGGCAATTCCATCCCCACAACAATATTGGGACTATAAAAGCGACGGCAGATAGGTTAATGGCTAATTCGACTCCTAATATCTAAGTTTACTCTCGCTCCACTTAATACAAGCGCATGAGTTATTACAAAGGGGTCTATCTAAAACACGCTATAGCGATAGACAGAAACAGCTATATTCACCACAATCTGCAACCTAAATGGCAGGAATGCCAAAGCGTTTGAAAAATATAACGTTTTGTTTGTTTTTTGTTTGAGATTTGTTATTAAATATAGTTGGTTAGTGTTGTGGTTATAAATAAGAATCAAGCGGTGATGGCCGTAACAATTTTACTGTTGACGTTAGTGGTTGGCGCGACTCAATTAGCCAATGACGGGCTCTTTTTACGCTTGTTATTAGGGCTCAGTTTAGGCTTTGCCTTAGCCAAAGGCGCCGTTGGTTTTGCCGGTAGTATTAACCGAGCTTACCGCCGTGGTTCAACGCAGTTACTGCAAACCCTAATGTTTATGTTTGTCATTACAGCAATCATCAATGCCGGTTTACTGCTTAATGCTGGCAGCCAGCACTATGATTTATGGATTAATCCTATCAATGCAGGGCTGCTTATTGGCGGCATCATGTTTGGCGCAGGCATGAGCTTATCAAGCTGCTGCGCAACCGGCATGATGGTGGAGTTTGTCAGTGATGTCCCAAGAGCTGCAACGACACTGGTGTTTTTTGGTGCCGGCGTCTTCTTTGGCTTTCCATTACAAAGCAGCCAAAGCTGGATAACCGATTCGTGGTTTTCATCAGCAAGCTATCAAGGTAAAGGCGTGTTTTTACCGGACTTGTTTGCTGGTACACCGCTGAATGGTTATTTCATGTCTATATTAGTGACCCTATTTTTAGCGTTAAGCGTAGTGGTTATTGCCAAAAAGTATGAAAACTATCGTCGTCGCAATGGCTCATATTTAGGTGTGTCGGGTGAAATTGAGCGACAGAATATTCAACGGCAAAGTAATCAAAATGGCGAAGATAACTCATTCACATTATTCAGCCGTAAAACATATCAAAACTGGTTCGCTAACCTCTGGCAAATGCGCACCACCGCGTTAGTCATCGCGGTTATCTTTGGCATCATGATGGCAAGTACCGGCGCAGGCTGGGGAGCATCGACACCCTTTGGTATTTGGTTTGCAAAGGGATTGATGTTGTTTGGGGTTGAATTAAACACCATTACCGAGATAAGCCAGCGACCAGAGGCGATGTTCACCACGCCGTTTTTTGAACATGGCGTGTCAGTGCAAAACTTTGCGATTTTATTAGGCACCTTAATTGCGGTGTTGTTTATGGGGAAATTTAAGTTTTCATTTACTCTAAACCACTCCGCTAAACAGCTGGCGCTTTTTGCTTTAGGTGGATTATTAATGGGATTTGGTACTCGTTTTGCCAATGGCTGTAATGTCGGAGCATTGTTCACCCCTATTGCTAACTTCTCATTATCTGGATGGGTATATTTACTGGTAATGATTGGTGGTGCTATCGCAGGCAACCGTTTCCAACAAGCAGTGATGAAGTAACATCGTTAGAGTGCTATTGAAGTATATTAATGGTTGATGAAGCAGGCTGAATCATCAACCATTAAAGATATGGATAGGGGAGGAGTAAACGGCTCGAATGCCATCTTGCCTTTTCGAAAGGACAGTGCTTCGTGGTAAGAATATTCTTTCTCTTTGTTACACATCATGCAAAAGCGATTCGCTAGGAAGAGCATGTGACAAAGGCAGAAGATATGACTGTTCGTCTTTCACTTTGATTGTAATTCAGGGTAATGGATGTAGTGCATTGCTATAGGCCTTTCCTTTACACCACTTCCCGTTTTGATGCTGCCTTTTAAACTCACACATCGCGTCCCAACGACCGCTAATACCACTGTATTGACGACGAAACTCTTTCGCTGACGTTATCCAGGTATCAGGTGAGATACCTAGACAATCGAGTAGTTTAGGGCGACTTGAGTCTATAAACCCTCTCTTATCTGGTCTGATAGCTTTGCCAGTCCAATCGATAAGTTCCAGATAATCACAAAAGTGAAATGGAATACCTGATTGAGTTGTAAGGTGGGTTGAACCATTAAATTCGGCGAGGGGCTTTAATGATTGCTCATTTGAATGTTCTGAGTGCTTTGCAGAGTCTGTCTCGGTCGTATTAAGTTCTGTCATTCGCTCTTGGATTGAGGTGAAGTCAGAGGTTTGCACGCTATCAGCAATCCCTGCTCTGATGGGGTTTAAATCAACATACATCATGCATGCTAGCAGTGCTTGTTCATCGAGTAAGGCTTGAGATTTGAAACGTCCCTCCCAGAAAGCGCCTTTACACTCATCTTCTCGATTTGCCCTGCGGGCTATCTCTTCATTTAGGCACCTCATAAACCAAGAAATGCTAGATAAACGCTCATGCCACTCAGCAAGTAAGCCATCAAGGAGCATACGTTCCCCTTCAATCAAGGTGTCACCATTCAAATACTTAGTCGCTACATCATGACCTTTGGTCACCTGACACCACCGAGTAATGACTTCGCGGTGACTCAAAGACTTGGCTTTATCAACGTCAATCTTAAGCACTAAATGGTAGTGATTGTTCATTACGGCATAAGCGCATATATCAATACAAAAGATGTTTGAAAGCGCTTTAATTTTATCAATAATCCAACCCCGCCTATGCTCGAAGCTCTTACCCGAGACTTTATCTTCACCGCAGAGATAGGCTCGTCTGACACAACGATTAATGATGTGATAAAAAGGCGTCGTTTCAGCATCTATTAGGGTTCTTCTTGCGGAGGTCATAATGACAATCCTTCACTAGGCAGTACCAGTTCGGTCATTAAAGCCTAGTAGAGGATGGTTTAAAGTACAAAAGATATGGCTGTCCTGTCTTTTGTGTCTTTTCTGATAATTGGTATCACAACACGGCTTGATAATTTGAACTGAGGAGTTTACGGCGAAATATTATGCTACTGATATTTTATTTTATTTATACAGCAGAACACTAAAGGTGATAGTCATCTTTATTTACAATAGCTTGATGATATTTGAACTCGCAGCCCCTATCCAATAAGGGGTGAAGGGTTTTACAGGAAATTAAATTGTACCTATAGTTATTGAATAAGCAGTTTATGAAGTGTGTTGTTTGTGTTTAACCTGACGTTTTTATAACGAATAAAGACGATAGTTAATTTATCAACTGATAAGCCTGATACAAACAACAAGTTTATTAATTGGAGCTGTATATGACTTCTAACAAAAGTAAGGTAGAGCTATTCCCCTTACTTCATTTACTTGATGATTTTAGCCAATTTCAGCTACAGGGTGGCTTCGTCCAAACATTAGCTGAAAAAGACTTACGCCTTCAGGCTCCGCCCTCAGCTAGGGGTGATGAATTATCAAATATCCCTTGTGTGAGTGTTTATGATGCTCCACTTCATACCGATATTGCTGACTTACAACGGTATTTTTGTGCCAAAAGTAAAGATAACCAATTAGTCAGCCATGAGATATTTAAAAATCTTGTATCTGTTAACCCTATATCGCGAAATAGGCATCAAAGACAATATCAATTAGTGGCTTTTTTAGAGGAGAAGAAGCAAACACCAGTGGCATTTGTGACCTTTAATGTTGGCTTGCTCGACTCTTGGTATACGGATGGTCAACCCAGTGATGAGAGGCATGTTGGTGTTTGCTGCTATTTATTGTATGCCTACGTCGTACCGGAGTTCCGTCATCTTGGTATCGGTAGCTGCCTTTTTCACCTGATTTCGAATTTATTTTGGTCTCAGCTGCAGTTCATCGATGCACAGACGCAGGCTCATGAACTCACGATGGTACCTTTGGTTTATGAGAGTTCGGCAGCAAAAGGAGCCGAAGGATTACTGCATCAAGTTGAAAGAAATATTAATCAATATAAGGCACTACTATTAACTAATAATACCTCTTTGAAAATTGACTCTTGCATGAGTAACTTTTCTTAGTTTATGGCGCAGGAGTGCATAGCTAGGTTTTTCCTTAGTGGATTTCGTATGCAGGAGAAGTGATGATGTGAGGGCGTTTATTGCTAGCCTAGAGCCCCATAGCAAACGGGTTGCTTTGAGGTTCTAGACTCGCTCCGAAATTACTCTGGATCATAATCCAACACTGGTGCCAACCACCTCTCCGTATCCTCAATACTCATCCCCTTACGCTCAGCATAATCCTCAACCTGATCGCGGCCAATATTGGTCACGCCAAAGTAACGCGACTTAGGATGGGCAAAGTACCAACCCGATACCGCTGCGGTTGGGAACATGGCATAGCTTTCGGTGATGTTAAGGTTGATAGTCTCGTCAGGCTTGAGTAAATCCCACAGCAAGCCTTTCTCAGTGTGATCTGGGCAAGCGGGGTAGCCTGGTGCAGGACGAATACCTTTGTACTTTTCACGAATAAGCGACTCGTTATCGAGTACCTCGTCGCTTGCATAACCCCAAAACTCTTTACGTACTCGCTCATGCATACGCTCGGCAAAGGCTTCGGCTAAACGGTCAGCCAAGCATTTGAGCATGATGGCGCTGTAGTCATCGTGATCTGCTTCAAAACGGGCGACATGCTCGTCAATGCCATGACCTGTCGTGACGGCAAAGCCGCCCATGTAATCGGCCACGCCGCTGTCTTTTGGCGCGACAAAGTCAGACAGACAGAAGTTGTCGTTGCCGACGCGTTCAATCTGCATCCGCAGGTGATGAGTGGTTAGCTCAAGCTCGGTGCGCGTCTCATCGGTGTAAAGTTCAATGTCGTCATGGTTAACGGTATTGGCTGGAAACAGGCCGATAACCGCTTTAGCGGTGAGCCACTTTTCATCGATGATCTGTTTAAGCATGGCTTTGCCATCGGCAAATAGCTTAGTCGCCTCTTCGCCAACCACCTTATCGGTTAATATTTGCGGGAAATGACCGTGTAACTCCCAGCTGCGGAAAAATGGCGTCCAGTCGATACGTGCCACTAAATCCTCTAACGGATAGTCATCAAACACTTGACGGCCAAGGACGTTAGGCACAAACGGGGTGTAGTTTTCCCAGTCATGCTGACAGCGATTTTCACGCGCCGCTTCAATGGAGGTGATGATCTTACGTTTGGTTTGTGACAGGCGCTTTTCGCGCATCACGTCATATTCTTGATACGCCGCGTCGATAGTGGCTTGACGCGTTTGGTTATTAATCAGCTTCGACACCATAGGCACGGCGCGTGAAGCATCGGCGATATAGATGGCGCCTGTCGGTGCATGCGGCGCAATCTTGACCGCAGTATGGATTTTAGAGCAAGTTGCGCCACCAATAATCGACGGTATGGTTAAGCCCGCTTTATGGAAGGCTTTAACGTTATGCACCATTTCGTCGAGACTCGGGGTAATGAGCCCTGACATGCCGATGATGTCGACGTTTTCACGCACGGCGACATCGATGATCTTCTCAACCGGCACCATTACGCCTAAATCAATGACTTCATAGCCGTTACAGGCTAATACCACGCCGACAATGTTCTTGCCGATATCGTGCACATCACCTTTTACGGTGACCATTAAGATCTTACCGTTTGACTGCCCAGGGGTTTTCTCGAGTTCGATATAGGGGTTAAGGTACGCGACTGCTTTTTTCATTACGCGGGCAGATTTGACCACTTGTGGCAGGAACATCTTGCCGGAGCCAAACAGGTCGCCAACCACGTTCATGCCGTCCATCAAGGCACCTTCAATGACATCCAGTGGGCGCGTGGCAGCGGCTCGAGCCTCTTCGGTGTCTTCATCGATAAAGTCAGTAATGCCTTTAACCAGCGCATGAGACAGACGTTTGTTCACGTCCCAGCTACGCCACTCTAAATCTTCTTTCTTAGCGACTTGGCTACCGTCACCACGAAACTTTTCGGCAACTTCTAACAGCAGTTCGGTGTTGTTGGTCAGTTCACCGTTGGCATCGAGTGCAGTGCAAGGTAGGTTTTGCACTATGGCCTCGACTCTCTCCTTTAACTCGGGATCAATATCATCATAAATTGCCAGCTGACCGGCGTTAACAATCCCCATGTCCATGCCCGCTTGAATAGCGTGATAGAGGAACACGGCGTGAATGGCTTCGCGCACTGGATTGTTACCCCTGAACGAGAATGACACATTCGACACACCGCCGGAGATCATGGCATGGGGCAGGGTGCGTTTGATTTCGGCTGTCGCTTCAATAAAGTCGACGGCGTAGTTGTCGTGCTCTTCAATCCCGGTGGCGATGGCAAAAATGTTGGGGTCGAAGATAATATCTTCTGGCGGAAAGCCCACTTTATCGACCAGCACGCGATAGGCGCGGGTACAAATTTCAATTTTACGCGCTTTAGTGTCGGCTTGGCCCTGTTCATCGAACGCCATGATAATTGCCGCGGCGCCATAGCGTTTGACTAAGGTGGCTTGCTGGATAAACTTGGCTTCGCCCTCTTTAAGGGAGATGGAATTAACGATGCCTTTACCCTGAATACACTTAAGCCCGGCTTCAATCACTTCCCACTTAGAGGAGTCGATCATGATCGGCACCCGTGATATGTCGGGCTCAGAGGCGATAAGGTTGAGGAATTTGTGCATCATCTCGGCACCATCGAGCATGCCTTCATCCATGTTGATATCGATGATCTGTGCGCCGCTCTCGACTTGCTCGCGGGCAACACTGAGGGCTTCTTCATATTCGCCAGTTTTAATCAGCCGCAAAAATTTGGCAGAACCAGTGACGTTGGTACGCTCACCGACGTTTAAAAACAGCGAGTTTTCATCAATGGTCAGCGGCTCAAGCCCTGATAAACGGCAAGCCACTGCGATGTCTGGTAGTACGCGGGCGTCATGCCTAATCACGGCATCACGGATAGCGCGGATATGCTCTGGCGTGCTGCCGCAGCAACCGCCAATAATGTTTAAAAAGCCCTCTTCAGCCCACTCTTCAATGACTTCTGCCATCTGCTCTGGGGTTTCATCGTAGCCGCCAAATTCGTTGGGTAGACCGGCATTAGGGTGCGCCGACACATAGCATTCAGAGATTTTTGATAGCTCTTCGACATAAGCGCGCAGCTCTTTTGGCCCTAATGCACAGTTAAGACCAATCGATAGTGGCTTAACATGGCGCAGTGAGTTGTAAAAGGCTTCGGTGGTTTGTCCGGTTAAGGTACGCCCTGATGCATCGGTGATGGTGCCTGAGATCATGATTGGCAGGCGGAAACCTTGAGTGTCGTATACGGTTTCAATGGCAAACAGTGCGGCTTTGGCGTTAAGGGTATCGAAAATGGTCTCAACCATAATGATATCCGCGCCGCCAGCGATGAGGGCATCTATCGATTCAACATAGGCTTCAACCAGCTCGTCAAAACTGACGTTACGGTAGCCGGGATCGTTGACATCGGGGCTGATTGAACAAGTGCGGTTGGTTGGGCCGAGTACACCCGCCACAAAACATTGGCGACCTGTTTCTGCTTCAACTTCATTGGCCGCTTCTCGGGCAAGGCGCGCTCCGGCTAAGTTTATCGCGGCTGAATGCTCCTGCATGTCGTAGTCAGCCATGGCAATACGGGTTGCATTGAAGGTATTGGTTTCAATGATGTCGGAGCCAGCCAATAAATAATCTTTATGGATCTGCTTAATCGCAGCTGACTGAGTGAGCACCAACATGTCATTGTTGCCCTTTACATCGCAATGCCAGTCTTTAAATGGTTCGCCGCGAAAGTCTTCCTCTTCAAATTTGCGATCTTGGATCATGGTGCCCATTGCACCATCAAGCAGCAGGATCTCTTGCTGTAATTTTTGGGTTAGCACCGCTAGCACTTTTTTAGCCGTGTCTTGAGTATGCGGGGCAGTTGTTGGGGTACGTGTTGCCATAGAATATTCCTACCAATTACAGAGTCGCAAAATATAAATTTCAGTAAACGTTGTCCGTGTTTATCAGTTAAGTATTTGCGATACTTGCGTGACATTATTTTGTTTGGACATTTATACGTATAGACGTCCATAATACGTGAGTCGATGTCAGAAGTGCAAGTACTAAAAGTTGATAGTTTTTCAGTGTGAATTGATGATATTTTTTATGTAAGTCACTGATAAATAAAATATGTGGAATATTTCAATGCAAAATACTAGAGTGGTTTTACTGCGGCACGGTGCTTGTGAAGGTGGTAATATTTTACGCGGTCATACCGACGTCATGCTGAATTTAGCCGGAAAAGAGCAGCTAAATAGGGCTATATCGAGGCTGTTAACAAGCAAAACCGGGGTCGCGGCGCAAAACAAGATAGCGGATCTGGTGGTCAGTTCGCCGCTATTGCGTTGTGCTTTACCCGCGAAGATATTTGCACAGCAGTACGGTATCGATTTTATTGAGCAGGCCGCTTTTATGGAGCTCAATTTTGGCGATTGGGATGGCCAATCTTTTAGCGCACTTTATCAGCAGTATAGTAGCGAGCTTGATGCTTATTGGGCTAACCCTTGGCAACATACTCCGCCCAATGGCGAGACGATGCAGGTCTTTGAAGCTAGAATTGATACTGCGTGGCGGTCACTCGTTGAGCAGCACCAAGGTAAGGTGATTGTATTAGTGACTCATGGCGGCGTGATCAGGCACTTAATGGCAAAATCGTTGCAATTAAAACAGTGCGCGGGGATCTACAGCGCGTTGAAACTGCCCTATGCCGCAACCGTGGTGATTGATGTATTGCATGATGGCGAGCAACGGCACTTAAGCCTTAATTGGGGGCTGGAATAGCGACTTATATGGGATAAGTTTGATGCAATAGCATGGAAATTGAGCCATCAGCCAAATAGTAATTGATCAAGTTCAATTACTATTTGGGTGAGCGTGGTAAACTGCGTGATACTCGCGTAAAAATACGCTAGAGAACACACTTATTAAGTGGGTCATTAAGAACGAGTCATCAAGTTAGGTGCTTAACCGCATCAATTGGGAACCGGTAGTTTAAGCAATACAAGCTAATAGTCCGGACTGTACCCGCAACTGTATGAGCGCTAGAGCAATATTTTAGCCCTCAAGTCAGATACCAGCCTAACTTTTGATAGATAAGCACTTCACACTAGATAACAACTTGAGCGGGCGTCTCAAGGGAGTTTATTCAATAATGTTTTATGGTTTATTCAATGTCTAAGCAGGCATTAGAAACAGTACTGGCAGTGAGCGGTTTAGGCTGGCAGTTAAATGGCCAAGCCATTTTGTCTGACATCAATTTTAGTTTAGCGAAAGGGCAGATGCTGGGCATTATTGGCCCTAATGGCGCGGGTAAGTCGAGTCTGCTGCGCTGCCTATATCGTTTTATTAAACCGACCACTGGCCACATTCAGCTGTTTGGTGAAGATATCTCTGTGTTATCTGCCAAAGCATTTGCCAAGCAAATTGCCGTGGTGCTGCAAGACATGCCACATCACTTTGAGATGACAACCACTCAGTTGGTTAGCCTCGGGTTAACACCGCATAAGGGCGCCTTTGAATTTACCAATGCCAGCGATCGCCAAGTGGTGACGCAGGCGCTGGTTAAAGTCGGCTTAACGCATAAAGCGCATCAAGCGTATGAAAGCCTATCTGGCGGTGAAAAGCAGCGTGCATTAATTGCTCGTGCAATAGTACAGCGACCACAACTGCTTATATTAGATGAGCCCACCAATCACCTCGATATTCGTTATCAAATCCAAACATTAGAGCTACTGCACACGCTTAATATTACCGTGATCACCTCTATTCATGATCTCAATTTAGCGAGTGCGCTTTGCGATGAGTTATTGCTGCTTGATAAGGGCCGCTGCTTGGCAAAAGGGACGCCCAAAGCGGTGTTGACTGAACAACGTATTGGTGAGGTATTTGATGTGTGCTGCGAAGTTAAAGCCCATCCGCAACATGGTAATCCTTTGATTAGTTACTTTTATGGTTATACCCGCAGTGACGTTATATCGGCCGCTGAAGCAAAAGCCGTTGCGAGTGCAGTGACTCATTCAGTGACCGTAGATAAAGGAACAACTGATGCCTAGGTCATTAGGAGTGGCTCCGCAGGCGACGGGTTGGAAACAGCCACTTGATGTATTGCTGCTGTCTGGCTTGCTGTTGCTGGGGTTAATCACCCCGTTCGCGGCAACCAGTTTTGGCGCCGCAAGTATTACCAGTGGCGATGTGTTGCAGGTCTTCAGCCATAAGATTTTTGGAATGGGTGGCTCCATGGGCGTGACCGAACGCATTGTGTGGGAACTGAGATTACCGCGAGTAATATTGGCGTTTATTGCGGGGGCAGGATTGTCGATTGCCGGCAGCGTACTGCAAACCGTGACCCGTAATCCGTTAGCCGACCCCTATCTATTTGGCATCTCTTCTGGCGCATCATTTGGCGCGGTAGTGGTACTAACCCTTTTTAGTCAGAGCATATTGTGGCTGAGCTTGCCGTTGGGCGCATTTATCGGCGCTAGCCTGTCGGTATTAATGGTGCTCAGTTTATGTGGCCGCAATTTAACGACTCAGGTTGAGCGTATGCTGCTCTCTGGGGTGGCGATATCCTTTATGTTTGGCGCGATGGCGAGTCTGTTGCTGTATTTTTCAAGCCCTCAAGCTGCCGCTTCGGTGCTGTTTTGGAGCTTAGGCAGCTTTGCTAAAGCCAGTTGGTTTGGATTGATATTACCGGCGATTATTGTGTCGGTATGTACTGTGATTATTCTGCTTTTTAAACGTCAAATTGTGGCGATGCGTGCGGGGGATGAAACCGCGCATACGTTAGGGATTAACGTAGGACGATTGCGTTTATCGATGTTGCTACTGTGTTCACTCATCACCGCCATTTTAGTCGCCAATTGTGGTGGCATTGGTTTTATCGGTTTGATGGTGCCACACACAGTACGATTACTGTTTCCAGGAAGATATCCGCTATTGCTTACCGCCGCGGTTGGCGGATTATTTATGGTGTGGGTTGATGTATTAGCGCGGACTTTATTGAGTTACCAAGAGCTACCAGTGGGCATTATCACCTCGGTGATGGGTAGCGTATTTTTCCTATTTATTTTAGGCGGCCGCAGTGCAAAGCGGATTTAAGCTGGGCCGTTGTATTAATTTGTCCTTGTTCGGGATGATGGGAGTATAAGATTAGATGTTTAATATTAAGCCATTGAGTGCAGAATTTGATGCCGAAATTCAACACAAGATTGACACGAAAACCAAGCCCCTTGGCGCGCTTGGTGATCTAGAGGCGCTTGCATTACAGATTGCAAAAGTGCTCGGTAAAGATAGTCCCAGCATCACTAATCCTAAGTTGATTGTATTTGCAGCCGACCACGGTATTGCTAATTCTGGTGTATCGATAGCGCCAAGTGAAGTGACCTGCCAAATGGTGAGAAACTTTATGGCCGGCGGCGCCGCGATAAATGTATTTACTCGCCAAGTGGGCCTAGATCTTGAGGTGATTGACTGTGGCGTTTTACAGCCATTTGATCGCGACAGCGGTGTTATTGATCAACGTTTAGGTGCGGGAACTGGGCCTATCCATAAACGTGCAGCCATGACGCTTGGCGCCGTGAAGCAAGGCTTTGACATGGCGACGGCGCGTATTCAGCTGCACCATGAAAATGGCTGTAACTTAATTGCGCTGGGCGAGATGGGGATAGGTAACACCTCTTCTGCAGCCGCGATTATGTCGGTGTTAACCGGAATTCCGGCGGCTGAATGTGTAGGGCGTGGTACTGGGATTGATGCGTCGACATTTAAACGCAAGCAGATGCTCGTTGAGCAAGCGATGCTATTACATCACAGCGAGCTTGACGATCCAATGCAGGTGTTGGCTTGTATCGGTGGCTTTGAAATTGTGCAGATGACGGGGGCAATTTTGGCCGCAGCCGAGCGGAGTATGCTGGTGGTTATTGACGGCTTTATAGCCTCTGCGGCGGCATTAGTGGCGATTAATATCAATGCTGCTTGCCGCGATTATATGATCTTCTCTCATCAATCAGACGAGAAGGGCCACTACTTAATGCTGGAGTGTATGCAGGCCAAACCCTTGCTCAAATTGGGCATGAAATTGGGCGAAGGCACCGGCGCAGCATTAGCGTTCCCATTGATCCAAGCGGCTGCAAATTTTTACAACGAAATGGCCAGCTTTGAAGAAGCAGGGATAGAGATTTAAAAGCGGAAAAAGCTGAGACGGTACAGGCTGAGACGGTGATAATCGATTAAGAGCCGATTTAAAGCCGGATAGTGCTGAGACGGTACGAGCAGAGACGGAACAGGCTGAGACGGTACGAGCTGAGACGGTACAAGCTGAGATGGTACAAGCTGAGACGGTACAAGCTGAGACGGTACAGGCTGAGATGGTACAAGCTGAGATGGTACAAGCTGAGATGGTACAGGCTGAGACGGTGATAATCGATTAAGAGCCGATTTAAAGCCGGATAGTGCTGAGACGGTACAGGCTGAGACGATTCAAGATTTTTAGGTCTTTCTCGGCTCTTCCCCGTCTTTGCTTTTATCGGCTCTTATTCTGCTCTCAACCGTCTTCTAACCGGCTTTTAATCTATTACTTTAAGGATATTTCTAAATGCAGCCTTGGCTCAAACAGCTTAATCTGTTTTTTATCGCGATGGGGTTCTTTACTCGGATCCCGATGCCAAAATGGATTGAGGTAGATGCAGATAAACTCAATCAAGCCAGTCGCTATTTTGGATTGGTGGGTACCTTAATTGGGGGACTGAGCGCGTTAGTTTATAGCGTGATGCTCTATTGGGTGTCACCGACGATTGCGATTGTATTTGCCATGATTGCTAGCGTCTTGCTAACGGGTGGGTTTCATGAAGATGGTTTAGCCGATAGCGCCGATGGTTTAGGTGGCGGCTGGACGGTTGAAGCAAAACTGAGCATCATGAAAGACTCTCGCTTAGGCAGTTACGGTGCGTTAGCACTGGTATTGGCATTGTTACTCAAGTGGCAATTGCTCAGCGAATTAGCGTTATTTTCCCCTAGCAGTGTCAGCTTAGCGTTGATTATCGGTCATACCCTGAGCCGAGTCACTGCGGCCAGTTTAATATATTCAGAGCAGTACGTTTCTGAAGATGCCAGCAGTAAAAGCAAGCCGTTGGCCATGCATCAAGGCGTTAATGAGTTATCGATTTTATTAGCTAGCGGCGCAGTATTGCTGCTGCTCTTAACGCTGATGCAAGCAATTGTGATTGTTTCCGGTCTATTTATTGTGCGATTTGCCTTGGCGGGATGGTTTAGAAAGCAGATTGGCGGTTATACCGGCGATACCCTCGGCGCTACGCAGCAGATAGCTGAGCTGGCTTGTTATCTGCTGCTGTTAATTTTAGGAGTGTCTTGGTGATCCATTTGGTTTTGGGTGGTGCCCGCAGCGGCAAAAGCCGCTTTGCTGAATCACTCGTGATTCGGCGTCTAGCGGAGAGTCAAAATGGCGCTGAGTTAGAGTGTCTCTATTTTGCGACCGCTGAGGCGCTCGACAGTGAGATGAGCGAACGTATCGCTCAGCATCAATCTCAGCGTAATAACCATGCCATAACGTGGCGCACGATTGAGTCGCCATTGGCGCTTTCGGCGGCATTAACAGCCAATGTAAAGGTCAATAGTATTGTGTTAGTTGACTGCTTAACGCTGTGGCTGACGAATCATTTACTGCAATCGTCTAGCGATTGGCAAACGACTAAAACTGAATTTTTACAAGCTATTGCCGCGCTATCTGCAGAGGTTATTTTAGTCAGTAACGAAGTGGGCTGCGGTATTGTGCCCATGGGCGAGATCAGTCGTCGCTTTGTTGATGAAGCGGGTTGGCTGCATCAAGATATTGCTGCTATTGCAGATAAAGTCACTTTGGTAACAGCGGGTTTACCGCTGAGTCTGAAAGGCTAAAGGAGAAGTGTTGTGGCGACGTTAGATAACAATAATAACAATAAAAAAGCCAAAGTATTAATGGTGCAAGGGACGACGTCCGATGCGGGTAAAAGTACCTTGGTCGCAGGTTTGTGCCGTTTGTTTGTTAGAGCTGGGCATAAGGTTGCCCCATTTAAGCCGCAAAACATGGCGCTTAATAGCGCAGTGACAATCGATGGCGGCGAAATTGGCCGCGCGCAAGCATTGCAAGCGGTGGCCTGTAGACTAGAGCCTCAAATCGATTTTAACCCGGTATTGTTAAAACCCAGTTCAGATACTGGTTCGCAAGTGATTGTGCACGGTAAAGCCTTAATGAAGATGGAGGCGCAGGACTACTTTGGCAAAAATGCCGACGGTTATCGGGTCAAAGCGATGGCTGCGGTTAAGCAGTCGTTTCAGCGCTTATGTGATGATTACGAAGTGGTGTTTGTCGAGGGCGCTGGCAGTCCGGCTGAGATCAATCTGCGCGAAGGCGATATCGCCAATATGGGCTTTGCCGAAGAAGTTGATTGCCCAGTGATTATTATTGCTGATATCGATAAAGGCGGTGTGTTTGCACACTTAGTGGGAACATTGGCGCTATTAAGTGAATCAGAACAGGCTCGGGTGAAAGGCTTTGTTATCAACCGATTTCGCGGCGATATTAGCTTGTTGCAATCGGGCTTAGATTGGCTGGAAGATTACACCAAAAAGCCGGTGTTGGGAGTTCTGCCATATTTGCACGATCTGCATTTAGATGCCGAAGATGCGCTAATCGCAGCGCCAGAAAAGAGCGCTCAAACAAGATTAAAAGTACTGGTGCTAGTGTTGCCTCGCATCAGTAACCACACCGACTTTGACCCATTACGACTCAACCCCCAGATCGATTTCAATTATGTGTCACTGCAAACTCAATCTCAAAGCCAATCGCAGAAAAATGACCATACGGCCCACTCATGTTTACCGCCTGCTGATTTAATCATTATTCCAGGCAGTAAGAATGTGCGCGCCGATCTCGACTTTATTCGAGAGCAAGGTTGGGACAGTGAACTAGAAAAGCACCTACGTTATGGCGGCAAGGTGTTGGGCATTTGTGGTGGTTATCAAATGCTAGGGCATTTGATTGATGACCCTGATGGCGTTGAAGGCAGTATTGGCTGCTCTGAAGGCTTAGGTTTACTGCCGCTGGTGACTGAACTGACCAATGATAAAGTGCTGCTGCAAGTTGAAGGCGTGTTGTCGCTGCTTGAACAGCAAGTGGAGGTCAAGGGATATGAAATTCACTGTGGTCGCTCTAAACCGCTAATGACATTGGAGCAGCCATTAACGCTAACGCGGCGAGTCAATGACGCTGAACAAACCCAGCCTCAGCGTTGGCAGAGTGAAGGTATGTTATCTGCTGATAATCAAATTCTTGGCACCTATATGCACGGTTTATTTGATTCACCTGCAGCTTGCCAACTGCTACTGCAATGGGCGGGGATGCAAGATGCCAACAGCATTGATGTTGACCAGATAAGAGAGCAGCAGCTGAACCGTTTAGCCGACGTACTAGAGCAACATTTAGATGTTGATGCGTTGACTGATATTTGGCATTAGCGGTATTTGAACACCGCAGAAATAAACAGTATTGAACATCAAAATTCACTTTTTAATTAACACTATGTGCAAATGAAAATGCACAAGTAACCCTATGCACAAGGATATGTAATGAGCGATTCAAACGAGCCTGAAAGCGGCGAAAATAAGTCCGTAGAAAAGATTAAAGCAGAGCGTCACAAAGCGCGTCAGCAACGCCTTAAAGAGGGTGTTGATGCCAAAATAGCTAAAGCTCAAGAGGAGAAAGGTATTCTTCTGGTGCTAACCGGTAACGGTAAAGGTAAATCGACTTCAGGGTTTGGCACCGTAGCACGCGCCGTGGGTCATGGAAAAAAAGCGGCTATAGTACAGTTTATTAAAGGCAACTGGGAGTGCGGTGAACGTACCTTGCTAGAAGGCGCTGGCGTCGACTTTCATGTAATGGGAACCGGCTTTACTTGGGAAACCCAAGACAAAGAAAAAGACACCGCAGCCGCAGTGAAAGCATGGGACCAAGCTGAAAAGTTACTGCAAGATGAAAGCATAGATTTGGTCATGTTAGATGAACTGACCTACATGGTGAGCTACCACTATTTAGACGTGGAACGGGTGATTAAAGCGTTACAAAATCGCCCTAAAATGCAGCATGTCATCGTGACGGGCAGAGCCTGCCACCGAGCGATTATAGAGATAGCCGATACCGTGAGCGAAGTGCAGCCGATAAAGCATGCGTTTGATGCAGGCATCAAAGCCCAACCCGGCTTCGATTACTAAATTTAGGTTTGAAGCAGGAAAAGCAAAAACGATTAGAAGCAGGTTAAGAGCCGATTAGAAGCCGGAAAATCTAAGACGGTTAAGAGTCGATTAGAAGCAGATTTGAAGCCGGAAAAGCTAAGGCGATAGAAAGTCGATGAGAAGCAGATTTGAGGCCGGAAAAGCTAAGATGATAGAAAGCCGATGAAAATACTTTGTATTTTTCATCTTTGCCGTTATCGGCTCTTCCGTCTTGGCTAGTATCGTCTTAGCTTTAACCGGCTTTAACCGGCTTTAATCAGTTTTAACCTATATTTAAAAGGATTTTATGAACATCTTGTCTAAATTTTTATTAGCGGTTGTGGCTGGAGTATGTGTATCCACTGCTGCGTTATCAACGGTATCGGTTGCCTATGCTGCGGATTCTGAGCCAGCTAAACGCATTGTGGCATTATCGCCACATGCGGTTGAGATGCTGTATGCCATTGGTGCTGGGGAGTCGATATTGGCGACCACAGATCATGCCGACTATCCAGAAGCGGCGTTACAAATCCCTCGTATTGGTGGCTATTATGGTATTCAAATTGAGCGGGTGCTTGAGCTAAACCCTGACTTGGTTGTGGTGTGGCAAGACGGTAATAAAGCGGAAGATATTGAGCGTATCAAAGAGCTGGGTTTCAAGGTGTTTAATAGTAATCCTAAAACTCTTGAAGCGGTGGCTGCTGAATTAGAGGCGCTAGGTGAGCTGACGGGTCATAAAGCTCAGGCGCATAGCGTGGCAACCAATTACCTCAAACAGCTTAAATTACTGCGCAGTGATAACGCTGCTAAACCTGAAGTAAAAGTCTTCTATCAGCTTTGGTCAACTCCCATGATGACGGTCGCTAAAAACAGTTGGATCCAACAGATTATTACGGTGTGCCATGGTGATAATGTGTTCGTAGACTCGGCTAATGATTACCCTCAAGTGAGTTTAGAAAGCGTTTTGCTTAAAATGCCGCAGGTGATTTTACAGAGCCAGGATGAAGGTAACATCATTGGTGTGGATTGGAGCCAATGGCCGGAGATCCCTGCAGTAAAGAACCAACACATCTATCAACTCAATGCTGACTTGTTGCACCGGGCTGCACCACGGGCACTGCTGGGCGTTGAAGCGTTATGCGCTGCACTTGATAAAGTGAGATAGTGAGATAGTTTACAGCTGAACAGAGCGCCGCCATAAAGAACGATCTGTTGTGATTCAATGTTGTCATTAACGATTGTGATTAATGCTGCTGATTCAATAGCGAGGCGCCGTGAACAAAATTATAGGGGCTTTGCTATCATATTTAGGATGATGCTAATTCACCTTAATCGATGCAGCTAGTTGATTTTGTTTTTTGTAGGCGTTGTGGTTTAAATTTTAAAAAATAGCGCCTTATAAGGCGCTATTTTTATGGGCTAACTTAAATTTTATTGAAAGACTCTCGGGCTTGTTGGCACTTTTTAAGCGTAGCCTGTAGAGGCTTGAGCGCCGAGTGCAGCTTCCTTTTGGTGTTGTTTGCATACATTTTTGCGACAACTAACACGACAACAAAAAATAGACTAAATAGCACCATAGGTGTGTAGTTAATGGGCAGAGTGAGTAAATTAGTTAAACCAAATACCAAATTCCATATAAGCTCAGGCACCAGTGGGCCAACAATATTCATTATATCGTGGAAGTAAATAGTACTAGCAACTGCAAGCGCTAACATCAATATGACGATGGTTTGGCTTTTACTCGATACTCGCCCCCAACTGGTTAGAGACTCTGGTTCGATAAGGTTATCTTTGCTGATATTATAATAGAACTCATCATAGCCAATTTTGTCGGTTGTACTTTCAATTTTACTGGAGCCTAACAGTATCCAGTCACCGACATCGGTAGAGCCCAGCAGCGATCTTACCGCTTTAAAGCTATGCACTTCACCTTCGGGAGTTTCAACGATAAGTTCACCGTATAAATTGGAGTTTCTTTGCCTATGGCTTGATGTCTCTGTTTTATATTCAGAGCGCACATTGCCGTAACCATTTCTGTAATCGGTACGGGTTGTTGTTGTGGTGAAATTGGTATCATCACTCACGCTAGTACCAACCTCTTTGTCTGTTACGCGAACAATGTTTGATGAGGTTGATAAGACACATTGATAGTTCTTGGCGAAGATGTGCTTATGTTGATGCTCTGTTTTTTCAACAGTGGCGAACGGTGCACAGACTTGAATTATCTTGTCGCGTCGAGTCATACGTTGACCGTTCGCTTTTGTGATTGGGGTGACGTTTACGCTATTGGCTGCTAATGCATGGGATTGTATAGCTACGTTTGTATCATTATGCCCAAGGTTTGTTTGGTTTTCTAAGGCATCCTGAGCTAATCGCGAGGGTTCTTCAGCCATAACTGAAACTTGAGATTCACCACAGCAGTGACAATAGTGGTAGTTGCTGTCTAGCAGGTGTTCGCATCGAATACAGTAAACATCGCTATGGTTACTGGGGCGGTCTCTACGGTCGTAACCCATGCCGGTGACAGAGACACTCAGAATGCGCTTGATGGTGCATTCAATTTCATCAAGCCTTGCGGTTTCAGCCTTAAATGTTTTAGTTTTACTGCTGATACGGTAGGTAGACCAAACCAGCGTGACGAGGGCGGCGAGAGTTGCAGCTATTTCAATAGTATATAACTCAAAAAACATGCCAGAAGCTGCAGCTGCGCAACTCCAGAAGAGTGTGCTGAGTAAGATTGAAAACGTCGAAAACTCTTCAACGTCATAGGCAGATTCAAGGATTGACTCTTGTCCTGAATCGCGATGGAAGACAACGGCAGTGGCAGCTTCGTTATGAGTGACTATATTACGGTCAGCATCATTGGCTAACTTGTAATTTAAGCTATAGCTGGTGGGCTGCAAAAACGTCATGACATCGCCCTTTGCGACACTATCAAATGAACTGTCTTCAGAGCTAATACTGATGGTCATTGGCTCGTTTTGTTCGTTATTCAGCGTTAAAAACCAGTATGAATAGTATAAGGTTTGGCTATCGTTACCTCCGCTGCGATAAACTCTTTGGTAGTGGTGTGTTTTCTCTACCCAACCAGTATAAACACTGGCATAGGGGCAGTGAGTTTTTAAGTTATCGAGGATATCAGGGATCTGCTGAGTGAGCGGCTTAATCGACGGTGGAGTTTCAATTTTATCACCACAATCTGGGCAAAAAATGTCATTAATAAAAAGTGGGCTAGAACAGTGTGGCATCGATAGTCCTTTAAATATTGTTTATCCGTATAAAATGGCTTTCGTCGCCATTATACTGCTTATAGACTTTGAGCTAGATTCAGCTAGGCATTTATAGGGGCTCATTATTAATCCTTTGGAATAAAAGTCAATAAAACTAGTCGCTTTAGCTGTTTATTGTTTATTGAAATTTGATGTTTGTCATAAGAGGCAGGTTTAATGCTTAGCGGTGTTTAATACGCTTGCCCATGTTATGGTGCTGAGTAGATTGAAAATATACAATAATAACTTTGCATTTTAATCTTCGTGAAATAGCATTCAAGTGTGGGTTTGTAAATATGGGCATTAAGCTTTCAAATATTAACGCTCAACAACATTAGCTTTCAAATAAAAATTAAAAAAGGGATTTAAGCATGACCACTTTACTTATCTGTTTACTCATTGGCATGTTGTTGCCTTACTTTGCCAAGGGGCCGGTGGCTATCGCGATGGCGAAACTCGGTGGGTATGACAATAGCCACCCGCGTGACCAGCAATCAAAGTTAACGGGATTTGGTGCTAGAGCGGTTGCGGGGCATCAAAATGCCTTCGAATCATTGCTTATTTTTGGCATTGCGGTGTTAGCAGTATTAGCGACGGGAAAAGTCAATATGGTCGCCGAAATTGCGGCTATTGTGCATGTTATTGCACGTGTGGCTTACCAAATACTTTATTTAAAGGATAAAGGCACATTAAGAAGTTTATCTTGGTTTGTTGCCATTATTGCTAGCTTCACTATTTTTTGCCAAGCATTTTAAGGTTGTTGATTTAAAGCTCTCTATTTGAATCTTATCTATTTCAAAGATCAGCTGCTAATGGCTTTAATAAGCTCACGATCCTTATTTCAGTAAGCTGATACCTTTTGTTTCAAATATAAAAACTGAAGCCAAGTGCTTCAGTTTTTTTATGCCTGCTACCGTCCGTATGTAAACGGACACTTTCCTCATATCGGACAATCAAATTGATGAGCGGACACTTTTAAGCAGTGACCGCGGACACTTTCAGCTGTCCATCTCTAACTGAACCCATCTTAGCTCATGTTATTAAAGACTTTTTGTTTTTTGGCACGGCGTTTGTATTAATTAGCCTATTGAAACAGTTTTTGTAGATAACGGACACCATAGGGAAAGCAGATGATTCAGGATACCAGCGCACAAGATACAGTTAAGCAGCCAAGTAAGGTGAACCAGTTTAAACGCCCTGCAATGCTAGGTATTGCTGCGCTATTGGTGTCAGGTTTAGTTTGGTCAAGTATCGACAGTGATTCTGTGGCAACGTCAATCAAGCGTTCTGAACTTAGGTTCGCCACGTTAGAGCAAGGCACTCTCACTCGGGATATCGCCACCACAGGTAAGATTGTTGCGGCCAACGCCCCTATCCTTTACAGCACAGACCAAGGCACGGTGACTCTGCTGGCAAATCCGGGCGACAGAGTCGAGTTAGGTGATGTGGTTGCGACCATAGAGAGCCATAAATTAACCAACAGTCTTAAGCAGCAAGAAGCTTTACTGGAAGGTATGCAGAGTTCATTGGAACGAGCCCGTCTTGATGCCCGCCGTCAGCAACTTAAAGCACAACAAACATTGGATATCGCCAAGGTCGACCTTGAAGCCGCCGACAGAGAGAGTCGTCGTGGCGATGAGTTGATTCAAAATAAACTCATCTCAAAAATAGATTTTGAAAAAAGTAAAGATGATCTGCATAAGGCCAAGCTGCTTTCTGCCCATGCAAAACAAGAAGCTGAGCTGATGCGAGATACCTTAGCGTTCGAAATAAAAAATAAAGCCTCTGAGGTCAATCGTCAAAACTTGGTGGTGAGTGAACTTGTGCGTCAAGTGGCTGCATTAAACATTACGGCACCGGTTGGCGGCATTATCGGTAACTGGTTAACCGAGCAGAAAGCCCGGATCGGTCAGAGCCAACCTATATTAACCGTGGTTGATTTGAGTGCTTTTGAAGCTGAATTAGCCGTGCCGGAGTCTTATGCCGATGAGTTAGGACTTGGCATGAATGTGGAACTGAGTTTTGGTGCCTTGACCTTGATTGGTGAGTTGTCGTCGATTTCACCTGAGGTGAGAAACCGTGAAGTGACCGCTCGAGTTAGATTTAAGCAAGATGACCGCCTCCACCTACGTCAGAACCAGCGTCTATCAGCGCGGGTACTACTGGAAAACAGACCCAATGTGTTGATGGTGAAACGTGGCGCATTTGTGTCAACGGGCGCGGGTATTGAGGTGTATGCCATGCACGAAGATATCGCGGAGCAAACAAGTATACAGCTTGGCGCTCGCAGTATGAGTCATGTCGAAGTGCTACAAGGCGGTAAGGCCGGTGATGTTTGGGTTATCTCGAGCATTCAAGCCTTCAAAAAAGCAGAACAAGTGCTAGTACGTTAAGGAGAGCAAGATGAACATATTGAATAAAAATATTAACCAGAGCAGCTTCAGCGTCGCAACAGCCTTGAGTGTGTTAAGAGCCGTTAGCGTACAAAAAGTGATTACGGTAGCAGCATTATTACTCTTGCTCATTGCGGTGCAGGTTTCGACTCAGAGTGCTGGTGACTGGTTTGTATTGGGATTGAATGTATTAGAGATGGCAGAGCCCGTTAATTTGCTCGTTAGCGATATCTCCAATGTCAGCATGCATTTAAGCGAACAATTGGATGCCGTATTTGCGAATGGCTTGGGTCACTTAAGCGAAATAATTTGGCAGCAACTCAACGCATTCATTGACTGTACGTTCGGCTAGAGC
Source organism: Shewanella sp. GutCb (assembly GCF_002836135.1). Taxonomy (NCBI): domain Bacteria; kingdom Pseudomonadati; phylum Pseudomonadota; class Gammaproteobacteria; order Alteromonadales; family Shewanellaceae; genus Shewanella; species Shewanella sp. GutCb. The sequence continues at coordinate 238,326 of NZ_PJBL01000001.1, forward strand.
CGCTGCTACTCAGTGCTATAACGAATTAAACGATAAAAAATTAAACGATAAAAATAGGGAATATTAATATGTTATCGATGAAGAATATCAGCAAAGTTTTTCAAACAGACCTAGTCGAAACTCATGCACTGCGTGATTTTAATTTAGAAGTGCAAGAGGGCGAGTTTGTTGCGGTAACAGGCCCTTCAGGATCGGGTAAAACTACCTTTCTTAATATTGCGGGCCTATTAGAGGGCTTCACCCACGGTGACTACTTTCTCGATGGTGTGAACATCTCTAATTTGAACGATAACAAGAGTGCGACAATTCGAAATGAGAAAATTGGTTTTATTTTCCAGGGCTTCAATTTAATCCCGGACCTTAATTTAGCCGAAAATGTCGAAGTGCCTTTACGCTATCGCGGTTTTAACGCGGCGGAACGTAAACGCCGAGTACAGCATGCACTTGAGCAAGTCGGCCTTGCTGCGCGTATGAAACATCTTCCTTCACAGCTTTCAGGTGGCCAGCAGCAGCGCGTGGCGATTGCTCGTGCACTTGCCGGTGAGCCAAGATTCCTGCTTGCCGATGAGCCAACGGGTAACTTAGACAGCATGATGGCGCGTCAAGTAATGGAGTTGCTTGAAAATATTAATAAAGCTGGCACCACGATTATCATGGTGACCCACGATGCCGAGCTTGCGCGCCGTGCTCAGCGTAATATTCAAATTGTCGATGGCCAAGTCTGTGATTTTACCATGTACCAAGGTGGAGCAGGGCAGCAAGGGATGGGCACTAAAGCAGACAAGCCGCATTTAGTGACAGATGCAGATAAGCCGAGTGATGAGTCTGAGCAGGCTCAAACTGAACAAGCGGCAAGCTAAGGAGCATCACTATGTTTTTTTATTATTTGGATCTTGCTTGGCGCAGCATTAAAAAAACGCCATTTTTGTCACTGCTGATGGTGTTAGCTATCTCAATTGGTATCGGCATTACCATTACTACCTTAAATGTATACCAGTTAATGTCAGAGAATCCTGCTGGCGAGCGCACGGACAAATTGGTTGCAGTGCAGCTTTGGAGCCAAGATAAAGATGCGTGGAAAGAGTTCAATGCACAACTGACTTATCAAGACGCTTATAATCTGCGTCAAAGTGATGTGCCAGTACGTCAAACGGCCATGTTTGTCACCGGCTTAGCAGTACAAACGGAAGACCCTGATTTCGTGCCTTTGTTAGAGGCTGTTCGCGTCACCGATAGCGACTTTTTCGACATGTTTTCGGTGCCCTTTATCTACGGTAAAGTCTGGGATAAGAGCGTCGATACCGAAGCGGTTTATCAAGTCGTTATTAATGAAGCCCTTAATCAGCAGTTATTCGCGGGTGAGGACAGTATTGGTAAAACGTTATATCTGGACAGCAAGCCTTATCAAATTGTCGGCGTGACTAAGACTTGGAGCCCAAGCCCACTCTATTATGATATCACCACTGGTGCATTTAAAGATTCAGCGCAAATATTTGTCCCCTTTTCACTCGCGCCTATTGAGGAGTTTCAGAGCTGGGGAAATAATCAAAGCTGGAAAAGAGAGCCGATTAATACCTACAACCAACGTTTAAGCTCTGAGATGCATTGGATCCAGTACTGGGCAGAGGTGCAAGACGACGCACAGCGTGATGAATATGCACAGTGGTTGAAACGTTATGTGGAGCAGCAACAGCTTTTAGGACGCTTTGATAGCCCTGAAGCTGCAGCAAAGCTTTCGAATGTTGAGCAATGGCTGGAAATCAATGAAGTGGTACCAGAAGACAACAAGATTTTGGTTGGCCTCAGTGGGCTATTTCTGCTGGTTTGTTTGGTTAACATGTTAGGTCTACTGCTGGCCAAGTTTCTTAAGCGAGCGCCTGAAGTCGGTGTACGTCGCGCCATTGGCGCCAGTCGTGCACAGATATTTGCTCAACATATGGTTGAGGTAGGTTTGATAGGCTTCGGTGGTGGAGTGCTGGGGCTTTTATGGGCTTGGGGATCACTGTCTATGTTGTCGGCTCACTTTGATCTGGAAGCTGCGCTAACACAGTTGGATCTGACGATGTGGGTGTTAGCACCGACTATCGCTATTGCCGCCGCACTTATTGCAGGGGTATATCCAGCGTGGCGAATATGTTCGACCAATCCTAGCGTTCACCTGAAGAGTCAGTAAAAGGAATTTATTATGTTACAGATTAAACCAATTTTAAGTACGCTAATGCGTAATAAAAGTGGCCCTATACTGCTGCTTATTCAGATAATTCTCTCGGTCGCGATTGTGGCAAATGCCAGCTTTATCATTAGTGAACGACTCACTTTGATGGACAGAGCATCGGGTACGGCTGAAGAGCAAGTTTTTGACTTCCGTCTTTATAGCTTCGATAAAAACATCGATCTTGAGTCTCAAATTCAACGTGATATGCGTGCTATTCGAGACTTGCCCGGTGTTATCGACGCTTCAACAACCAGTATGGTGCCATTAAGTGGCGGTGGCTGGTCATCGGGTTACACCGTCGGAAGCAGCGAAGAAACGGCTAAAGATACAGAAAATACAGCCGTCTATTATGGTGACGAACATATGCTCAATACCTTAGGTGTGGAGTTGATAGAAGGTCGTAATTTCTATGAAGAGGAAGTGCTGACGGGAAGTCCAGATCTTGCAACTCATGGCATAGTGTCAAAAGCATTCGCTAAAGCGACCTGGGGAGATGACACCGCGATTGGAAAAACCATGTATGCAGGGGATTTTGGTAACATGCCAATCAAGGTGGTCGGCGTGGTCGACAAGCTTCAAGGCGCATGGGTTAATAGTGACTCTCTGGATAACAGCGTCATCTTAAACATAAAACTGGTTAATGTGTTTACCAAGGTATTAGTGCGTGCTGAGGTTGGGACTTTAGCTCAACTGAAACAAGAGATAACGACGACCTTGCTTAAAGACAACCGTAATCGTGTTGTTGAAAATTTTACCCTTATTAGTGAGCATCGAAAACGCGTTTACCGTAACCATGAGTTGATGGCGACGGTACTGTCGATGATGGTGATCCTCTTGTTACTTATCACATCACTGGGTCTTGCAGGTATGGTGATGTTCAATATTGAACGTCGTACTAAGCAGATAGGTACCCGCCGTGCATTAGGGGCTAAGAAACGAGATATTATCAGCTTCTTCCTGGTTGAAAACTATATTATCTGCGTGGTTGGTGGAGTGATTGGTGGTCTGGTTGCGGTGCAATTAGGGCAACAATTAATGACGGTTTATAGCCTGCCTAAACTCGAGCTTATCTACCCGATAGCGACGATAGCAGGACTATTGGTGCTCACGACCATTGCGGTTATTCTGCCAGCCAGGAAGGCGGCAAATATCTCTCCGGCAATCGCAACGCGCAGTGTTTAGTTACTGAGCCTGAAGGAAGAGAATGATATCAATGGGTATTAACCTTTAATTCTCTTTCTTTTTCAGTTAGCTTTAACAGCCGAGCATCTAGATTTCAACAGCATAAAACAAGAATAAAAGCATGGATACGATTCTCATTGTCGACGATAACCAAGCCGTGTGTAATGCATTGGCACTGATGTTAGAGCTTAACGGCTTTAATACGCTCACCTGTCTCTCTCCTGAAGTCGCCCTTGAGCTGATTACATTACATGATATTGTCTTAGTGGTTCAGGATATGAATTTCACACAAGACACCACATCGGGTGAAGAGGGCAAAACCCTATTTTATGCGATCAGAAAGATACAGCCTGAGTTACCCATTGTGCTACTCACTGCATGGACCCAACTTGAGATCGCCGTTGAGCTGGTCAAAGAGGGCGCGGTAGATTACATGGGCAAACCTTGGGACGATGCCAAGCTGTTGACCAGTGTGGGTAACCTGATCTCTCTGCATACCCTATCTAAAGCCAATGCTAAGTTATCAAGAGTCGATAATCAGCGTATGGCGGTAATAAAAGATGCCGATCTATGCGGCATTATTTTTAGTAGCGGTGCGATGCAGCGTTGCGTGGATTTAGCATTACAGATAGCCCGTAGCGATGTGTCTGTATTGGTGACAGGGCCTAATGGTGCGGGTAAAGATAAGCTGGCCGATATTATTCACGCTAACTCAAATTTAAAGCATAAACCTTTTATCAAAGTTAATATTGGCGCATTGCCAATGGAGCTTCTTGAAGCTGAACTGTTTGGCGCAGAGGCAGGGGCATTTACTGGTGCGACTAAAACCCGCATTGGTCGTTTCGAGGCTGCCGACGGTGGCACCCTGTTTTTAGACGAGATTGGTAATCTTCCGCTTTCTGGACAGGTCAAACTGCTGCGAGTGCTGCAAACGGGTGAGTTTGAGCGCCTAGGCAGCCATCAAACCCATAAAGTGAATGTGCGGGTGATAAGCGCAACCAATGCTGATTTGATTGAAGATATCCAGGCTGGACGTTTCAGAGAAGATCTGTTTTACCGGCTTAACGTGATTGAGTTGGCTTTACCTGCATTAAATGAGCGCATAGATGATGTATTGCCTTTAGTCAGCCATTTCGTTGGCGCTGAATATTCCTTGAATAAGCACACTCAACAAACGTTAGAGGCACATCACTGGCCAGGCAATGTGCGTGAGCTTGAAAATGCCTGCAAACGTGCGGTGATATTGGCTGAAAGCAGCCGTTTAACCGCGGATGATTTTGGTTTGATGGATATCACGGCAAAACCGAGCCCCCAGAATGTGACTAATGGCGGCACCGTTTATGGCAGCACAGTGTCTAGTCGCACGGTGCAACCACAAACTCCTCCCGCAGTAGTGAGTGCTGAAACAGCATTTGACCACCGGGTGCCTGTTAGCTCAACAGATGAAAAAGCCGATATTGAAGCGGCATTAGATAACCATAAAGGGGTCATCGCCCGCGTGGCTAAATCTTTAGGGCTAAGTCGACAAGCACTGTATCGACGCATGGAAAAGTATGGCATTGAAAAATAAGCTTCCCTCTGTATTAGCTAGGATCTCGCTGCGAGCTAAGTTGATTGTTGGCAGTGCATTGGCGACGGCTATCGGGCTAATGCTGTCGCTTAGCTTGCTATTATGGTTTGCTGATGCGGATTTATCGCAGGCGATTGCTAAGCAGTTTAATCTGTTGTTGATGATCTTTTTTGCTGCAATAGGCCTGACGATTACAGTGAGTTATGTGTCTTCTCGGCATTTAGCCACAAGTTTAATGGCGCTTGAAGTTGGCCTACTTAATTTTAAAGACAACGACTTTAGTGTCACTCTTCCAGTGGGCGGAGATAAGCAATTGCAGGCGTTGGCGGTATTGTTTAATGACTCGGCAGAAGCGCTGAGAAAAGAGCGCCAATATATTTACCAACGTGAATTACTGCTCGATAAAGTGATCCAAAGTTCGCCTAATGTCATGTTGTTGCTCGATGATGACAAGCGCGTCATCTACGCCAACGATGCCGCAAGGCACTTGTTTAATCATGGGCAGAGAATTGAAGGGATACCGCTCAGTGAGCTGGTGGAGCAGGTTGCCGATGAATTAGGGGCCGCACTTGAAAACCCCAAGGATGGTTTGTTTTCACTGAGCGCCAAAGACAGTGAAGATGAGCTCGAAACGTGGCATCTGTCGCGGGGACAATTTCTACTGAACGGCCAGTTTCATCATCTTGTTTTACTTAAACAGATGACGCGGGAACTCAATCGTCAAGAGGTCGCAGTATGGAAAAAAGTGATCCGAATTATTAGCCATGAGCTTAATAACTCCGTGGCGCCAATAGCCTCAATGGTCAATTCTGGTCGGATAATAACTAAAGATCTTGATGATCCTAAACTCAAACTTATTTTTGATACCATCGAAGATCGTACCAGCCACTTGAGTCAGTTTATTTTCAATTATGCTCGTTTTGCCAAGTTGCCGTTACCCAAGAAAAGTCCCGTAGACTGGCTTAAATTAACCGAACAATTGAAGCAGCATTACTCGTTTTTTCTTGAAAATGAATTACCTAACTCAGTTGTGGAGCTTGATTTGATTCAGATGGAGCAAGTGCTGCTTAATCTGTTGAAAAATGCGCATGAATCAGCTTCTGCTGTCGATAAAGTCAGTTTGTCGATTGTTGATTCTAGCCTGTCGGATGGCACCGAAGGTGTGTACATTGAGGTAAAGGATGAAGGCTCTGGAATGCCACCAGAAGTGCTGCGCCAAGCTCTACTCCCTTTCTATTCCACTAAGCAATCAGGCACGGGCTTAGGCTTGCCATTATGCCGTGAAATTGTAGAAGCTCACGATGGGCGTATAAGCTTGCAAAATCGCGATAAAAAAGGGCTTTGCGTTAGGTTGTGGTTACCTAAACAACGTTAACTATCAAGTTAGGCTTTGGTTTGCTGATTGATGTTTTCGGTGGCCTCTATTTCTAAGTTCCTACTTTAAACTCGAATGCTAGACGGTTGCGCTTTTCTAACCCAGTGTAGATGCGGCTGAGGCCGTCGAAAACAGGCCAATTATGTTACGGACAGAATTTGGCATTGCCTCCCCTCCTAGAGTTCAGATGTTTAATTGAGCTTACTCATAAGAAGTCGATACTTTCTGCAAAGAGTTTTTTTATTCTGGTAATGAAGATACTCTACCGATAGAAGAAAATGTCACGTTAACTGTATTACAGGAGTAAACAAATGAACCGCAATTTAATGATGTTTGGAACTGCAATTGTTTTTCTTGCTGGTTGTAGCTCTTCATATAAACACAATGAATTTCAATCACCAGAAGTTAAATTAGATCAAAATTTTGCTGTACTAATTTCAACTCCTGAGAATGGTTGGTACGGTGAAACTGAATATAAAAATTCGGGACAAATGACTGCTAATGCTATTAGAAGTGCGTTTTCTAAAAATACTAGAAAAGTCGCTATCACTGCAGATTGCAAAGGGAAAAATTGTTTAGATTCTATAGATTCGAGTCAGTATGGCTACTATGTCGAGCCCATTATTTTGCATTGGGAAGATAGAGCGACTGAGTGGTCTGGGAAGGCTGATAAAGTAGAAATTCAAATCATTACTTATGATACTAAAACAAAAAAAGAAATTGGTAACACGACCTACTCTGGTAAAAGTAAATGGTTAACATTCGGCGGAGATCACCCTCAAGACCTTCTTGAACAGCCCACTCATGAATATATCGGCACTTTATATAAGTAGCTTAAAAATAAATACTTAATCTTGAGTGTGTATTTTTACAGCATAAAAATGAACGTTTATATTTTAAAGCCCAGATACAATAAAGGTCAGCATGTGCTGACCTTTATGTTTCTAACGTTCGCTAGCTAAAGAGGGTGTTTTTAAGCTCGGCTGCGGGGATCTTAAACGGTTCTATTAATCTCGGCGGCCTAATGACTAAGGCGCCTTGGCAATTACTGCAGATGAAATGCATTTTTTCACTACAGCTCTTACAGTAAGTACATTCGAATGAGCAGATATAAGCGATCTCTTTTCGGGCTAGCTTGGTTTTACAGTGTTCGCACTCAGTCTTCATTCTTAACATAAATTCACTCCCTTGAATAACGTCTTTAAGTTTAAATCTACAGCGGTGGTAACAAGGGTTTATCTCTTCCATGAGCTTGTCACATAATATTTAGGCTCTCATGGCATTCCAAAACATGGAAAAGCTCGCCTGTTTGTGGACTACATCTTTCCACCTATCAGGGTGGTCTAGAAAGTACCTTGTCGCGGCCAAGTATTGTCCGTGACAACCTTCTAACATTAATGGTAGTGGATAATTAGCTAAAACGCCTAATTTTTGACCTTGAATTATTAGCTCACCCATAAAGCTAAGGATGCCGTTCATCGCTTGTTGTCTTATCTCTGAAGCGATGGAGGGAGACATTGAATACTGCTGAAAAAACTCCTGCTTTAGCGGGTTTTCTATTGCCCAATCAATAGCAACTTGCCACAGGTGTTCTGCATCAAGCTTTAGATCCCCTTTACTGCTCATTTTTGACTTGATTGCAGAAGCAAACTCTTGTTTTATTGAGATAAAAAGATGGTTCATCAATACATCTTTTGACGCAAAATGGTGAAAAAGCGTCCCGGTAGCGACCCCTGCCGTTTTGGCTATTGAGGCGGTAGACGTCGCATAAAACCCCTGGCTGACAAACAGTGTCAGCGCAGTGTCTAATATGGCTTGTTTTTTATCTATTCGGCTCATAAAAGCGATTACCTTGGTGTTTAACGCAAGAAGAATTTTACTAATAGGGTTTGTAACCAGCCGCCATAAGGAGGGTGGATCAGTTTACCGGTATTAAAATACTTACCGCGTTTGAGGATGGTTTTAGCATGGCTAAATGTTTGAAAGCCTTCTTTACCATGGTAATGCCCCATACCTGAAGGACCAACACCGCCAAAGGGGGCATCTTCTGCAGCAACATGAAATACCGTTTCATTGATACAAACACCTCCCGAATGGGTATGGGTCATGACTTGTTGCTGGGTATTTTTATCGAAACTCATCAAGTACAGCGCTAAGGGACGCGGACGTTGATTGATGTAGCTAATTGCTTCTTGCAAATTGTTATAAGGGATAACGGGTAATAGTGGGCCGAATATCTCATCTTGCAGTAACAGCATGTCATCGGTTGCGTCAGTGATAAGCTGAGTTGGCACTTTTTGATGTTCGATGTTAATCGCTTCATCATTGGCACTCATCACGGTAGCACCTTTGGCTTTAGCGTCTTCGAGAACCAGCATTATCCGGTCAAATTGGCGTTGGTTAATAATGCTGCCGTAGTCTTTGTTGTCACTGACTTGGCCATACATTTTGATGAATTTACGTTTGTAGGCTCGCACAAAATCGTTAAGTTTTTCGCTTGGAACCAATACGTAATCAGGCGCAACACATATCTGCCCAGAGTTGAGACACTTACCATAGATCATCCGCTCTACCGCAGTGTCCATGTCGATATCATCGGCAACAATCACCGGTGACTTTCCGCCAAGTTCAAGGGTCACTGGCGTCAGGTTTTGTGCCGCACTGCGCATTACGTGGCGGCCGACGGTGGTTGAACCGGTAAATAGTAGGTGGTCAAACGGCAGCGATGAAAACTCGGCGGCGACATCGGCTTCACCTTCAATGCAGGCAACATGGTTTTGATCAAAAATACTGGCAAGCATTGCGGTGAGAACGGTATTGGTTTCTGGGGTAAATTCAGACAGTTTTATCATCGCTCTGTTACCGGCAGCAAGTGCAGTGATAAGCGGGCCGACAGACAACATGATAGGAAAATTCCACGGTACAATAATACCGACAACGCCAAGTGGCTGGTATTGCACTTTAATACTGGCTGGAGCCAGTAATAATCCCGCATGACGGCGGCTTGGTTTCATCCACTTTTTCAGATGCTTTATGCTGTAATTGATATTGTTAACACAGGGCATGATGTCAGAAATAATGCTGTCATCCACTGAGCGATGACCATAGTCCCGATTCAATGCTTGTACTAGCTGCTCTTGATAGCTCAAAATTGCTTTTTTAAGACTTTTCAGGTGCTCGATTCTTGCTTCATAAGAGGGAGAAGGGTCTGCAAGGTAGTGGGTACGCTGATTGACTAAGACTTGAGACAGAGGCAATGCTGTTTGGGCTTGAATAGGCATGTTCATTTACGAAGCTCCTGAGAGTATGTTAATTAACCGACTGATTAGTCGGTCTGATGGTAATCCACTTTTGTGAAAAGGTCAAATATTCGTTTACTTTGTGAGCGAGATCAACTCGGCTTCGCTAAACTTCACTAGAATGAAATATGGACTGTTTTGAAGATTGCTCTTTAACGCTATCGTTAAAAGCCCTCTTTAATAGCTAACCTCTAAGGAGATTAAGGTGAGTGATAAAAGACACGGAATATCAATTGGAATTGAGCGCTTAGATAACCAGTTCTATTTGAACTTGGTTGCGAAAGGCAAGCTTACACATCAAGACTATCAATATATGGTGCCACTGCTTGAATCCGCTTTAGCGGGGGTTGAACATCCTGAAATCAATGTCCTCGCCGATTTGACCGAACTCGATGGCTGGGAATTAAGAGCGGCATGGGATGATCTTAAGCTAGGCTTGGCCCATGGACGTGCTTTTAAAAAGATAGCGATTGTCGGAGAGGGAAATTTGCAACAATGGATGGCGAAAATTGCAGATTGGTTTACCCCTTATGATGCTAAGTTTTTTGAGAGCACTACTGAAGCACATCAGTGGTTAAAAGACTAAGATTAACCTTGTTATCGTTAGGCGTGCTGCATCTGTGCTAACGGACTAAACAACGTTTGGAGGAATTAGTTATGCGTACTCGTCAAATATTATGCCCAACAGACTTTTCTGAAACGGCCTCTCATGCGCTTAAATATGCGATTGAAATGGCTAACCTTTACCATGTCGGATTGCGACTTGTTCATGTCATTGATCAGCCTGTAGGCATAGAGAACTACCAAATACTCACTGTTACACCAGAAGAGCTAGCTCAAAGTATGGAGGAATCTGCTGCAGCGAAAATGCATTCGTTGCTGTCAGATCTTAAGAGTGAGCTGTCAGTGGAAAGTGTTATACGCCATGGCGTAGCGTCCGAGCAGATCCTTAAAGAGGCGGATGTGTCAGAAGCTGGCATGATAGTTATTGCTAGCCATGGTCGTTCAGGGCTGGCACACTTTCTACATACTAATGTGGCTGAAGCGGTGGCTAATGGCGCTATATGCCCGGTGTTGGTGGTGAAGTAACTAATAAGGTTAGCATTGCGGCTAAGGTGTTAAATTCGATTAAGGAGTCGCTATGCGATCTCGTCAAATATTATGTCCTACAGACTTTTCTATCACGGCGTCGCATGCGCTAAGTTATGCGGTGGAAATGGCTAATTTATATGGGGTTGGTGTTCGGTTGTTACACGTAGTGAGTGAACCATTCAGTGATCATCATTATGGGCTAGCGGTAGAATCTGCTGCTGAACTTGAGCAACAGATAACCTCGTTTGCGACTGAAAGCTTAATGAAAATTCAGCTCGAAGTGCAGCAAGAGCTTAATGCAGGGCTGACCGTTAAAACCGTTATTCGCAGTGGACTGGTACTAAGAGAAATTCTGGCAGAAGCGGAGGAAGGCGAGATTGGTATGATTGTTATTGCGAGTCATGGACGACAGGGGATTTCGCATCTGCTCAATCCCAATATCGGCGAAGCTTTAGCTTATAAAGCAAAGTGCCCAGTATTAGTGGTTAAATAAGCCCTTTTGCGTGGATTAGAACGTATGCTATTTAACGCTTAAAAGCTCGATCCTGGCTGAGTTAAAAAGGCTATTTCGGCTTCAGTAGAGCTGCGTTCTAAAATAGCATTACGATGTGGATAGCGACCAAACTGCTCAATAATAGCCTTATGTCGACGCTCAAATTCGAGATTGCCTTGCGCAGCTTCACGACTGAATAATCGCATCGCAACCTCATGTATCGGCAGTGACTCACTGTGCATATATGGCATTAATAAAAACGGCACTTGCTTGGCTTTCAGTTCGCTATCACTATTTAAGGCGACTGCCTCTTGTGCTAATACTAGAGCAATAGGGTCCGCGGCAAAAGATTGCGGTGTGTCTCGGTAGATATTACGCGAGAATTGATCTAACACGATAATCTCGGCAAGACGCCCCTCTGGAGTCGCTCGCCAATGGTAGAGTTCACCGGCCATGGCTTGAGTTAGAACACCTTCGAATCGCTGCTTAATCAAAGCGTCAAACTCTGTGTCTTTTACCCACCATAGTTTCGGCTCAATTTCTTCAAACCAAAAGGTCAGGATGGTATTGGGTGTCACAGGCGTCTGCTCTGCTAATGGATGACTGTTTTGTGGGCTCATAATTATATCCAGTTGCGGTGATCATTGTGAATAAGCGTAAGAGAGCGCTCGGCGATATGGCGGGCATCTTCTACTGTTATATAGGGTAGCTTAATATTGCCACTGGCCAGCCCAATTTCTAAATTAGCCAGCTGACTACGTTTTTGATTCGGGCTTTGGGTAATGGCGACATGCTGCACTTTGGTTAATGCGATAAGTTGCCAGCTATGGCCCAATAGACCAGAATGGAACCAAAGATTATCACCTTCTATTACATAGCCATATTGGCGATATCTAAGGTAGATCCCTAAGCAAAAAATACTTGCACCGACCCACAATATCTCAGTGAAAATATCCAAACCGTGGAAATAAGTATTGATGGCCGGAACTAATAAAGGCAACCAGCCACGGCGCCAAAACCAACCTAGGTTGATATGTTGATAGCGATGGGGTAACTGGGTTGATGTCGCTTCAATACCTTTAAGCTTGGGGAGTAGCTCAAGAATATTATTGCGATTCATTGATGGCACTAACATATTGTTACTGCCTCGATGCTCAACTTCATGACCTTTTACTTGTTGAAAATACACGGTCCATAATTTAAAAAGTCGACCCACTAGTGGCTGATAAAACTTAACCACCTGAATACGCTTTATAGCCAATGCATCGTTTTGTTTGGCGATGATGCCACCAGTGCGATGTAACGTATTGCCACTGCGGGTTAAGCGATAAGGAGAGTATTTAAGGACTGCGGACGCTATAGAGAGCAATGAAAACAGTAAGTAGAATAGCGTCAACGCAAACATCGCGAATGCCAACTGCAACACCATGCTAACGGCTATATTGGTATCATACCAAGCCCAAAATGATTGCATCGATTGCAGGTTTTCCATCGACTCCCAATCTAGTTGGCCAAAAATAGGCCCAAGAATAACGGCCAACCAAATTGCGTTATTTTGATATAGACCAAATAGCACTAACTCTTTTAGGCTTTTACGAGCAACGATATTGTGTTGATTCTCTGAATCTTCATTGGAGATAGCCTCTGTGTTAGCGGTTTGGCTGTGCTGATCCTGCTCTGCCATTAAGCGCTTTTTTAACGCTAATGCCTCTTTGTAATCGAGTGCTGAAAGCTCAGCTTCATTGCCTTTTGAGCCTGCTGTTTCAACCACAATGCTATAAAGCCCCATTGGGCGAAAATATAATGGCTGCTGTAAGCGCACATTTTGAATTTTATTGAAGGGGATCTCATCGACTTTTTTAAAGATGACACCGTGTTTAATATTGAGCTTATCCTTGTCAATTTTAAATCTAAACTTTAGCCATTGCAGCACACTATAAATAAGAATACTCAAAACACTCAGTACGGCGACCACAATCACCCAGGGGCTACTGAATCCTTGATTCCAACCAGTGTAAACCACAGGGATTAATGCATAGCCACTGCTAAAGACTTGTTTAATAGCAAACAGGGTAAAGCTAATAACAGACCAAGCCGACAGCGATGACCACTGTGAAAACTTATTGGTCATGATGAGCCTCTGCTTGTTTAGCGGTGGCCTCTGGGCTTATAGCATCTGCTGTTACAGCATCAGCCTCAACACTCACATTTTCAACATCAGTCGCTTCAGAACCAGCGGTAATCGTCTCAACGTCAGAGGTCTGAGGATCGGCTAAATGTACCTTCGCCGCTTGAGCAAGTAGGTGTTGGCGCAGATGTTCAGCAGTATGTTGCTCAATACCTGGGAGTTCTATTTCAGCACTGCCACTGCCAGCACTAAAGCACTTTAAGGTGAACAGGTTAAAGTGTCTCTCTAGTGGGCCTTGAGAAAGGCTGACGTGTTGCAGCCGAGAGTAGGGTAAGGACGTACGTTGTTGCCACCACAAACCTTGCTCCATAATAAACTCATGCTCACAAACCGCGTAGCTAAGCTTTTTTGCTTGTAAATACCTCAGGTAGGTAATACTGCTAAGTAACAGTAATAGCGTGGTTAACACCACAACAGCCATTACGACACTCAATGCAGCAGGTAAAATAATGCCTATGGTTGCACCACTAAAGATAATTACCGCGACAAATAAGGACTCATAAAGCACTTGTGTATAGTGACGCTTATCAATGGGCTGCAGTGGGATTTGGTCGAACCCTTGCCACTGTGCTTGGCTGACAGTGTTATGCTGCTGGTAATCTGAGTGCTGTTGATTCAAAGCGCTCATTTGTTGGTTTTGGAGATCAGCTGTTGCAGTATCAGCTTTAGCTGCTGAAGATGTTGTATCAGTAGCCAAGTGTGAATTTTCCATTTCATTACTCATTATATGACGTATGTAAGACGCAGTTCCTCAATCGACTATATCAGTATGCGGTGATAAATCACCAGCCTGAGACATATTTGGCTACATTTTGTTTTAGAGATCAAAGGCCATATAATACAAATTAATTACCTTACTGCTTGAGCGATATACATGAACACTGAAAAAGTGGCGTCAAAACAGCAAATAGCCTTTTATCGAAAGCTCTACATCGCTTATCAGATTGAGCATGAGCAGCACAATTTACTGTCGCTGCATAAGCTGACAAGTATGCCCCGCAGAACCCTGCAAGATGCCATCGCGGCTTTTACCGATCTGGGTATCGAGTGTGAATTTGTACAAGATGGTGAGCGTAATAACGCTGGCTACTACCGAATTAATGACTGGGGGCCGATCAACCCAGTTTGGGTTGGCGAACACTTGGCGTTAATTGAAGCCGAACTGGGGTAACTTTACTTCAAAATTATGCTGGCGACAGTGCTCAACACTGAGTGGCTTGGTTAAGCCTCACAAAAGGTACAATTCAGTGATTAATGGTTGATTAATCGCTGAATTGTACCTTTTTTGCTTTCTATCTGGTTCGGAGAGCGTTTATCGGAAGTCCCTTAAGCAAGCATTCAATATTTCACCACTGCAGTGGCACACAACATTTTACGGTTAACACTTCAACTCTGTACTAACCGCGGTAACCAATACGTGGTAATTAACGTTTGCCAGCGCACAGCTAGTGCAAAATTAACTGCGATTAATTAAGGTCAAATTAACTGTTACTGATTAAACTTCGCGATCCTTGTGCATTAAGGGATAATCAGCTTCTTTTACACATCTATTTTCGTTCTACTTGAGGGAACTGTAAGTGCTCGCCAATGTCTCCGTTTTACAATCAAAGTTAAAATTAATTGATAACAGCAAAGCGTTTCAGGGCTTTGTTATTTTCGTCATCTTAGTGTCAGCATTGTCGATTGGCGCGCACACATATCACCTGCCAAATTGGATGGAGAAGGGATTACTGCTGCTAGATATAGGCATCACGGTGTTCTTTGCGATTGAAATTGTCATCCGTTTTCTCGCCAGTGATGGCCCGAAACGTTTTTTCAGTAGCGGCTGGAACATCTTCGATACCATTATTGTTATAGGTAGTTTAATTCCGGCTGGTGGTTCGGCCATCTTGCTAGCAAGACTACTGCGTATTTTCAGAGTATTACGCTTAGTGTCGATGATCCCAGAGCTTAGAATGCTGGTGAATGCATTGTTTAAAGCTATACCGAGAATGGGTTACATCGCACTCTTGATGTTCGTGATTTTTTATATCTACGGCGCTATCGGTAGCATGTTGTTTGCGGATATCAACGACTTCTTATGGGGCGATGTGTCAGTGGCGATGTTAACCCTGTTTAGGGTATCGACTTTTGAGTCTTGGACGTCGGTGATGTACGAAACCATGGCGGTCTACCCACTGAGTTGGATCTATTATTTAAGCTTTATCTTTCTGACTGCATTTGTTTTTTTGAATATGATGGTGGGCGCGGTGCTGGATGTGATGACGCAAGAAACCGCAGCCATGCGCGCTGAAGAAGAAGCAGAGTTAAGCGATGATGAAAAGCCTGCTAGTGTTGCGGACGTCGCTGAGCTTAAAGTACAAATCGAAGAGCTGAAATGCTTACTATTGCAGAGGGCGGGCTAACTTCGCCGTTCATATTTTTTCATATAGTTAATTTTTTGGTTAACAACTACTGCCAAAGTTATTAATAACTTGGGAGTAACCTTTGTCTCAAATAACATAACGAGATGATGAATATGAAAACTGCACACGCTTTAATGTTTGTAAGCTTAGCGGCTACGACCATGGGAACTGCATTTGCTGCTGACAATAATGACCTGTTTGGTGGCCAGCTCAGTGGTAACGTTAAGTTTGCCTCTGATTATGTTTTCCGCGGTGAGTCTGAAACGATGGATGGCGATGTTCCCGTAGTGCAAGGCACGTTAGGTTGGGGCAATGATGAGGGTTGGTATACCGGTGTTTTTGCATCAAACGTCAAGTTTGCCGATCCTAACCTAGAGATTGTCACTGCGCCTTACATCGGTAAAGCTGGTGGCTTCGGTGATAGCGGTTTTACTTACGACGTGATGGTGTTTTCATATCTTTATCCCGGTGCATCATATTCTAACTACACCGAATTATGGATTAAAGTCGGTAAGCAATTTGGTCAAGCGAATGTCACGCTAGAAGTGACTCCCACTCTTGATGATTGGTTTGGTGTTGATGGTTGGCAAGGGGTTAACTACGCCGTGCATCCAAGTTATGACTTTAATAACGGCATTAAAGTATCTGGATCAATGGGCTACCAAGACCTAGACGGTGAAGGTGCTGAAGGTTGGACACACTGGAACTTGGGTGTCGAAGCGAGCTATGTCGGTTTAGTCTTTGATCTTCGTTACCACGGAAGTTCAGTTGATAAGTCACACTTAGTCTATGGCACACAAACTGAGATCTTTGATGATCGCGTTGTCTTTGGCTTAAGTAAGAGTTTCTAAGCCTACCGAACCTATATTGAAAAGCCGATTCTACAGAATCGGCTTTTTTGTTATTGAAGCTGAAACCAAGACCTCTTGCGGCAGATTGAGATCGCTGTAAGTGTATTAGCGGCTAATTATGTATATGATGTGGCGTTAAGAGCGATAAAGCGGTTATTCGCATGCCGCTGTTAGATAAATAAATGCGTGTTGGTTGAGGTGATGTATGGGCTACAGAGTGCTAGTTGTCGATGACGAAGCGGTCATTCGGGCTAGATTAAAAGGCTATTTTGAGAAAGAGGGCTATCAAGTCCTTGAAGCTCAAGATGGTGAGCAGATGTGGTATGAATTTAATCGCCAGCATATTGATTTAGTGATGCTCGACATTAACTTGCCCGGAACCGATGGCCTAAGCTTGGCGCGTGAACTACGCAGTCGCGGCGATGTAGGGATCATACTGGTGACTGGCCGTGATGAGACCATCGATAAAATTGTTGGTTTAGAGATGGGCGCCGATGACTACGTGACCAAACCCTTTGAGTTAAGGGAGTTGCTGGTGCGGGTTAAAAACTTATTGTGGCGTATCTCTTTGGTTCAAAAAGCGATTACTGAGAGTAGCGCACAAGCTGATCCCAATGACAATATTATTGCCTTTAATGACTATGTATTAGAGCTCAATAGCCGAAAACTGATTTGCAGTGGTGAGATTATTAAACTCACTAAAGCAGAGTTTGAACTATTGACTGCTTTTGCTCTTCACCCACAGCAAGTGTTGTCGCGCGACCGATTAATGCAGCAAACCAGTCACCGTAATCAGGACGTTAATGATCGCACTATCGATGTGATTATCAGACGCCTGCGCAACAAGTTATCTCCAGAGTTATTTGTCACCGTACATGGCGAAGGTTATCTGTTTGCCGCGAAGGTGAAAGACTAGGGGCTGTTAATATTTCACGGTTTTACTTGCCGCAGTTTATAGGCTCCGTTAGGTATTAATTTTCTGGGTTTACTCGATAGATAGGGTAATAGTCGGCCGGAGCTAAGCTGGTTTTTAACACCTGTGGATGAATATTTCCAATGACTTGGCTTTGTATTTTGGGACCAATATCGCCAAAGGGTTTAGCACCTTGCAGTTCCCTCACTACAACGTCAATGGCAAGCATGCCTTGCACGACGACCAAATCATCGTTACTGAACTCAACCCGCTCCCGATAGATCCCTCTGAGTATTGCGGGGGACAGATAGCTGCTGACTAATTTGACCTTATGTTCAAGCTGGTACTGCTTTAAAATTGAAACGCCCGCCTCGATAGCGACTGCGCTACCCAGAATATACTGCGGCGTTTGTGTCTTTAATAACGCCTCCATTTCATCGCGATATAAGTTGCGATTGTTATCAGCGTGACGCACTGCTGATATACTGACTTTACTGCCGATTAGAGCCGCTGTTAACCCTTGCTCAACCAAACCACTGCCACCTTGTTTATCGGGGCCGGCAAGTAGCGCGACTTGGGAACTGACTTGGGTGGTTTTATCTGTTTGCTGGCGAATAAATTGCCCTGCTTGAAAGCCCATTTGATACCAGTTAACGCCTACCCGTGTGGTGACCTGTTTATGGTCAAGGCGATTGACCAGCGCAATAATAGGTTTGTTAATGGGTGGCTTGTAAAATTCAAGTAGATCAGGGCGAACTCCCCCGAGTAATATGGCATCAAAATTGTGCTTCATGCAGTTATCGAGTTGGCTTAATTGTTTATCTAAGCCGTAATAGCTACCTGCTTCAAATAGTTCTACATGCAGTTTTAACTTCTTTGCTTGTTGTACCAGGCCATAGTTAATACCGGTCCAATAACTGTCTTTTAGATGAGGCATTAACACACAAATACGCCAGTCTTTTTTAGCGTTAGTCAGCGGCGTATATTGCACCTCTGTGCTGTGTTGGATTTTGTTATCGAAAGGCAATCTTTGTTCAAGTGACCAAGAGGGCACCGATATGGCCGCTTCCGCAAATGGACTGGCAAGCAATAGTGCGAGTAATACTTTTACCCACAATTGGAATGGTTTTGCCATAATTAACATACCCTTGATTCATGTTATATCAATTGCATTAAGTCAGCGTTGAAATCCAGCCTATGGGGAGCGTTCAGACATTGCACTTCTGCTTTCGTCGGCTCACAAAGGATTAACCATTATCTGGTCAAGGCGTCTTGAATTGAAAAGCTTGAGTGTTTCTGAATTGACTACCTATTTAATGCAATTGGTATTAATGTGTGAGTCAATATTGTAACAGCATAACGTAAAAGAGTGAGTGCTTTGTATTTGACTCCATCATCGCGACCCAGACTATCTTTATCAAGGAAGAGCCTTATAGGTCGCCTAATGCTGGCCTTTAGTTTATTGGCACTGCTGTTATTGCTGCTGGTGACGTTAGGCAGCTTAAGTTTGCACTGGGTACAGCAAGCCGATAAATACCTTTACGATAAAGCACTACCAGCATCAGAGGCGGCGCGTCAGTTGGTATTATCAAGTAATGCATTGGCCGAAAATGCCAAATTACTTGGACAATCTGAGTTTGAGTCTCAGCGGCAGTTGGTCGGTCGTAAACTGTCGATTAATAGCGCCGCAATGCTTAACGCGATTGGTGCGTTAAAAGCCTTGAATGTAAATTTTGACTTAAGCCTTGAACAGAGTGCATCGGATATCATTCTCGATTTGTCGCGTCTTGGAGAGCAAGTGGGACAGCGGATTTTGGCGGCTTATCAATTACAGCTCCAAGGTAAAGCGCTGGTGGACGCGTCAAACGAAAGCACTGACTTGTTATTGGCAGAGTTAGCCATCGTTGACTCGGGTATCTTATCCAAAATCAGTTTGGCATATCCGCAAGTCGTGGGAGTAGAGCAAACCTCAAAGTTGCTCGATACCTTGATTGAACAAGATCTCGATATTCAAGAGCGCCTGAATCGTGCCCTTAAAATTGTGCATAATATTGCTTTGATGGGGCAAGTGTTTCAATCTCCAGAGTTAGATAGTGGCATTTTTAATTCGTTAGCTAAAAACGATAGTCAGCTGAGAGAACTCGGGGTGTCCATTTCAGGTTTGAATGATCCTGCATCAGATGCTGGATTACGCTACTTTGCATCCTTGACCAGCTTATCTAATATTATTCGTGACCCTGTAAGATCGAAAGCTTTTGCAAGACAAGTCCGTATTTTACAGACGTTGCCCCAGAGTATATTGCTGCAAAAACAACACACTCAACTAAATCAAGCGCAAGAGTTAAAACTACAAGCCCTTACCGATAAATTAGATGCGCTAAATGGTGCCGTTGATACGGCGATGAACATTCAACGTGTGGAAGCTGATAAGGCCAGAGTCGATTATCTTAATCAGCTGAGTTGGTCTAAGGTGAGCTTGTTGCTGACAGGCTTGTTGATGCTGCTGGTTATCGCCTTTGTTGTCTACAAAGTGATCTATCAAGGCATAGCACTCAAACTCAATGCGGCCACAACCGCATTGGCGCAGTTGAGTCTTGGCAATACTGCTGTGACCATCGATACTGAAGGTGATGATGAATTAGCGGCAATGGCCAGCGCGATTAAAGCCTTTAAGCAGAAGACCGAACATAACCTTAAACTACAAGCCGAACTACGTGATACTGCTACAGAGCTGTTTGAACATAAACAAGCATTGGAAGCCACCGTTGAGGCGCGTACATTAGAGCTGGCTGAGGCCAATGTTCAGCTAGATAAAGAAGCCAAAGGGCATGTATTAGCCCGTGATATGGCAGAGCAGGCTAACCAAGCAAAGTCATTATTTTTGGCCACTATGAGCCATGAAATTAGAACACCGTTAAATGGTCTGCTTGGCACGTTAACTTTGCTTGGTCACTCAAAACTACCGCCATCACAACGGCAGATGTTGGCATTATCACAATACAGTGGAACGCTGTTGCAAACCTTGTTAAACGACATATTGGATTTCTCCCGCCTTGAGCAAAGTAAGCTGGCTAATGAGCCTCGAGCTGTGGATCTTGCTGAGTTACTCGATGAAGTTACGGCCATTATGCTTGCTGGCGCAGGTTTGGCAGGCCTGACATTAGTGGCAAACTATAAAAACCTGCCAAAGTGGGTCTATATAGACGGTCCAAAATTACGTCAAGTACTGTTTAATTTGTTGGGTAATTCCATTAAATTCACTCCGCAAGGCACTGTTGAATTGAGCGTGATGGTTGAACAAGGTGCACTGGCCTTTAAAGTACAAGACAGCGGTGTAGGCATTGATTGCAGTGCCATGACAAAACTCTTTAAAGCCTACAGTAACGAGCCCAGTAAAGGCCGCGATCGTGGTACAGGACTCGGGCTTGCTATCAGTAAACAGCTGGTCGAACTTATGAGTGCGGGTGCTGAAGCCTCAAAGGCTTTATGGGTAACAAGCCAAGTTACTCAAGGCAGTAGCTTTGGTTTTTCATTACCGCTTACAGAGTGCGTGGAACCTGATATGGCCCAGCAGCTACAAGCCGTACTTGTTAGCTCTAAACGGGTGTTGGTGGTGGAAGATAACAAGATTAATGCGATGGTTGCGCAAGGGTTTTTAGCACATCTTGGCCATGATTCCGTGTTAGCGACTAGTTGTGAGGCTGCAAGGCAGGCCTACACAACTATAAGTGCCAGTGATTACGATGCGGTGATGCTTGATATTCAACTCGGCGATGGCTCGGGGATGACTCTGCTTGAAGAGTTACAGCAGATAAATGCACAGATAGGCCATTCTCTGCCGATCGCGGCCTTTACCGCTCAACTGCAAGTAGAAGATATGGAAAATTATCAACAGCAAGGCTTTGATTTGGTGTTAATGAAGCCGCTTGATATGAAGGCGTTAACGGCTTGGCTTGGACGAGCAAAAGAGATTGATGAATTGAATGCTACGCCCGAGGCGGCATCGCAAACGACAGCTATTGCACCACTGCTCGAAACTGCGCCCGGATCTAAGGCTATGCCAAATGTGAACTTAGCACTATTAGATGGCACGCTGCTAACGCAAGATATGAGTTACTTAGGTAAAGAGGCTGTGGTTGAGCTATTTGAGCTTTACCGTGGTTCTAGCCAAGCACATATGGCAACTTTAGCGGCAGCGCCTAAGGATTTCGAGCGAATATTACATGCACTAAAAGGCAGCAGCGCCAGCATGGGGTTAACGCAACTGGCAACGACATGTGGTGATATCGAACAATTAAAAGTAACGGCTGAAGAGTACCTGCAGCAACATCAACAGTTGTTAGCGTTATGGCAGCGCTCGATGGAGGCATTATCATTGTGGCTAGACGAGCAGGAAGAAGCGCAGTAGAACTGTTAGTTAAAGGCGCAGACATAGAAGATATTTGTTATCAAAGCATTCAGGGTTCCTCATCTCAGCAGATTAAGATGTTTACCCTTACCAAGGCTAAGCGAAGCTGACAGCGGTACACTCATACTATATTCACGAACACGACTATCCCCGTTCTACCTGAATCCTGCATCTTCAAGTAGAATGGTATATAAAGTGAGTGCAGCTAAATAGAGCGGGTACTATTGCTACGAGGATGACTTTAGAGCATCAAGCATCTGAACTGAGTTTAGTCGTGCGGCTAAACTGAAAGCTATGCGACATTGGTAATGATTTTCAATTTTTATAGTATCTCTTCATCTTTTATGAATAAAAGCTTTACAATATCTCAAAGTGCTGTAAAGTACGCCTTGCTCTGGCATACAGAGTTATTAATGAAACATCAAGTAAAAGTAAAGCTTCAGATTCTGCGTTATCGTTGTATCATCTGTGTTTCCCTTAGCTTCATCGTAACATTTAATAATTCAAGCTCTCAGCACATCGCACTTTCGCGATAGATTTATTAATTCTCCACTAAATATAAGGGACATAAAATGTCTAACTCAACTACTGGCATCGTAAAATGGTTTAACGAAGACAAAGGTTTTGGCTTCATTACTCAAGACAATGGCGGCGCTGACGTATTCGTACATTTCCGCGCTATCACTTCAGAGGGTTTCAAGACTCTTGCTGAAGGCCAAAAAGTTTCTTTCGACCTAGAGCAAGGCCAAAAAGGCCCACAAGCAGCTAACGTAGTTGCTATCTAGTCGAAAGTCGACACAAAGAGTTTAATTACTGTTTGAGTCAACTTTAAATAATTGAAGAAAAGTTAAATTTTCTTTAGTTATTAAAAAAAGCGAACCTTTAGGTTCGCTTTTTTGCGTTTAAAAGAAAATAATTCTGTTCTAATCCCCATTAGATTAAATAGGTCGTCAACTCAGCCACATTCACCCATTTTCAAATCAAAGCGCATCGATGAGACTGCAGTGGTTCAATGAAAAGCAGAAGTGAAAACCATGAGCTATTGCTACTGAATACACAGATGCTTAATGCAATTGGTATAATACGTATAAAAAAGCAAATGAGTCAGAATAAAAAGAGGGTTGTGAGCTAGCTTGAAGCTAGTATCGGCTTGGCGGTATGTGTTTAGTCATATGTGTTGATAAACTTTGCTGTAGACGGCAGCCAAAATCTACTCTTGCCTATATTCCACGTTGTCATATAGTCGTCCCAGAATTGACCCTCGAATATTATCCTTACTCTCGGCACCTATTTCTCGTCCTCAAATTACTTGATTTTACTCTGTCTAAATGGACATTATCTGCGATATTTCCTTCTTTATTAGCCTGTCATTGCGACTATTATCGGATTGTCTTTTTGACATTGATAGTGTTTATTTGACACTTTTTTGCATTGTCATATTTACACTCCCATTAGATTTGATTTTGTCATTATCTAATTATTTCAATGAATTAACTTTTTGGCATGGTTAGTGCAATTACTCAAGTAGAAGATTTAATTTATTTAATATTTTAGGGTGTAACTAATGACAATTCATGTGAAAAACAACATTCATTGGGTCGGTCAACGCGATTGGGAAGTGCAAGACTTCCATGGTACTGAATATAAGATGACCAGAGGCACTAGCTATAACAGTTACCTCATCCGTGAAGAGAAGACAGTATTAATCGATACTGTTGATCATCGTTTTAGTCATCAGTTTGTGCAAAATTTAGAGATGGAAATTGATCTTAATACTATCGATTTTATCGTGATGAACCATGCGGAAGAAGATCACTCCGGCGCATTAACCGCATTACTGGAAAAAATCCCCGGCACGCCCATTTATTGCACCGAAGCGGCTGTTGATTCGATTGTAGGTCACTACCACCATCCAGAGTGGAACTTTAAAATTGTTAAAACGGGTGATAGCGTAGATATCGGCAATGGTAAGAAACTCATCTTCATTGAAGCACCTATGCTGCATTGGCCTGACAGTATGATGACTTACATGACCGAGGACGCGGTGTTATTTAGTAACGATGCCTTTGGCCAGCATTACTGCGACGAGCATCTATTTAACGATGAAGTGGACCAGAATGAGCTTAAGGAGCAGTGTCTTCGCTATTACGCAAATATCTTAACTCCATTTAGCAGCCTGGTGACCGCTAAGATCCACGAAGTATTAAGCTTTAATGTACCTGTGGACATGATTGCTACTTCTCACGGTATCGTTTGGCGTGACAACCCTACGCAGATCATTCATCAATACCTTGAGTGGGCTGACAGTTATCAAGAAGATAAGATCACCATCTTTTACGATTCAATGTCGAACAACACACGCATGATGGCTGATGCTATTGCTCAAGGTATCCATGATGTGGACCCTGGCGTGGCGGTAAAAGTCTTTAATGTCTCAAAGCATGATAAGAACGAAATTTTATCGCATACCTTCCGATCAAAGGGTTTATTGGTAGGTTCATCGACAATGAACAATGTGATGATGCCAAAAATTGCAGGCATGCTTGAAGAGATCACCGGCTTAAGATTTAAAGGTAAAAAAGCCGCTGCGTTCGGCAGTTATGGTTGGAGCGGCGGTGCGGTCGATCGTATTCAAACTCGCTTAATGGACGCGGGTTTCGAAACGGCCCTTAGCTTGAAAACTAAGTGGCGTCCAGATGGGAATGCGATGCGAGAATGCCGTGAACATGGCCGTCAAATTGCTAAGCAGTGGGCGTTACATCCATTGGTCGATGCGCCTGCTATAAATCAATTTGCTAAGGCTGTAGCTGTGGATGAGAAAGCTGAAGCTAATAAGCCTGTAGCCAGCTTGTCTGAGCAACCACAGCAAGCAGCGGTTGCCAATAACAAAGATGCTGAGCATGATTCTGATTGCCAATGCATGATTTGTACCGTGTGTAATTGGGTTTACGATCCGGCTATTGGTGAGCCAAACCAAGAAATTGAACCCGGTACTCCTTGGTCTGATGTTCCTGAGTACTTCCTCTGTCCTGAGTGTAACTTGGGAAAAGACGTGTTTATTGCACACAAGGTTTAGTCGACGTATTTGAGGAAGTAGTAATGACAGCACCGATTGTAATCATTGGCAGTGGTTTCGCCGCCTATCAGTTAATAAAGAACATACGCAGGCAAGATGTTAGTTTGCCTATTCAGGTTTTTACCGCTGATGAAGGTGATGAATACAACAAGCCAGATTTAAGCCATGTATTTTCCAAGCAGCAGGATGCAAATGCATTAATCACCTTGTCTGCAGCTGACTTTGCTGCGCAGTATCAGGTTGAATTATTTGCCAACACACGGGTGGAACAAGTTGATACCAAAACGCAATCTCTGTTAGCTAATGGGCAGAGTTATCAATATTCTAAACTAGTCTTTGCAACAGGCGCAACCGCGTTTGTACCGCCAATAAAAGGCGATGCTGCAGTGGATATTGTCACTTTAAACAGTTTATCTGAGTACCGAGCTTCACAGAAAAAGCTAACCACGGCTAATCGCATATTGATAATGGGCGGCGGCTTAATTGGTGCTGAGCTGGCTATGGATCTACAAACGAGCGGCAAAAAGGTGATTGTTGTTGAACCTAATAGTCGATTACTCGCAAATGTAGCACCAGATTTTGTCGCATTGAAGCTTGAACAGCCTTTGCGTGATGGTGGAATGACACTCGAGCTTAACGACTACGTGACGACAATAGAGCAAATTAACGCAAAAGCTGAAGAGGGCAAGCAAGCTATGCTGGTTACCACTAAAGCGGGTAAAGTATTTACTGTCGATTGCGTTATCTCTGCAGCGGGTTTACGACCGAATACCGACTTAGCGCAGCAGGCGGATATTAAGGTTAATCGCGGTATTGTAGTGGATGAAAAGCTACAATCATCTGCCAACAATGTTTACGCCCTTGGTGATTGCGCCGAGATTAACGGCAAGGTCATGGCTTATTTACAACCTATTATTTTGAGTGCCAATGCGCTTGCTAAGCAGTTACTTGGTCAAGTATCACAACTGACATTCCCAGCGATGATGGTGAAAGTGAAAACACCGTCATATCCGATCCAAGTCGGCGGCAGGTTTAATACTGATTCATCATGGAAAGTGGGCTTTGATAAACAAGGCGTGACGGCAGAAGCATATGATGATCAAAATAATATGACAGGGTTTGTGGTGACCAATGAAAATGCCAAACAGGCTTTTTCACTGCTAAGAAAAGTATCGGCTACTTAATCAAATAGGATAGATATTTATCATACGCAAGCTCAAGTGTGTCTATTTGGATTTGGCTAGCGAGATCAAAAAAAACGAACCGTTAGGTTCGTTTTTTTTGGGAATAACGTTAAAGCTTCTAATCCGATTTTTTCATCTGTAGATGATTCAAATAACCCTCTTTATCCAATTTTTCTCTAATCTCTTTGACCATATCATTATCAACTTTTGCATCCTTTTGTGCTCCCCAAACTTGTCTTGCAAAGTTAACGAGCTCAGCCACTTGCTGATCTGATACTTGTGCATTGAAAGATGACATCGACACCACGCCTCTGGTTTGGCTTTGACGTTTACTGGGCAAGCCTCGCAGAATAACGGCGATAGAGTTGTACGGCGATTGGGCGGTAAAGGCGCTATTTTGATTTAAGGCCACCACGGCTTCGGGTTTTCCTAAGCCATCTAAACCATGACAACCTGCGCAATAATCAACATAGGTTTGATAGCCTGAAAGTGTTTTATCTTCTTGGCTTAAATACACTCGCTTAGCCATTTTAAGATCACTAGAGCCATCAACTTCTGCAATCGAGACCTGATCTTTATCCAGTAAATAGCCGGATATAGCAGCTAAGTCTTCATTAGGCATGTGACTCAAACTATGGTTAACGACCAAATACATATTCTCGTAGGTTGAGCCCATTCGAGACTCACCCATTTTTAGCAGATCAACCAGATCTTTAGCGTTCCAGCCCTGTGAATTTAGCTCTTTAGCGGTGATATCACCCGCCTGCCAACCTTCCAAAAATTCACCTTGTAGCGCTTTACTGGGTTGCATCGCAAACAATAGGTTTCTCGGCGTGTGGCACTCACCGCAGTGTCCTGCAGCCTCGACAAAATACTTACCCTTGTTCCATTGTTTGCTGCGGTTGCTGTCGGGGCTAAAGTCGGAGTCTTCAAAAAAGAGTTGGTTCCAGCCTCCTAAGAAAAAGCGAATGTTGGCTGGGAAGATAAGATCATTAGCACTGTTAGGCTCTGCAATCGGCTTAATGGACTGGAAATAAGCCCACAGTGCATCAAGATCTTCATCATTTAATTTCCGGTACGAAGTGAATGGCATAGCAGGGTACAAGTTGCCGACCTTACTTGAGTAACCCCATTTTACAGCCCGATAAAAATCTTCACGTTGGTAAAGCCCAATGCCGTATTGTTTATCAGGGGTAATATTGGTTGAATAGATCATTCCGAATGGTGAATCAAACGCCACGCCTCCGGCAAATGGCGCGCCACTGGGGCCTGTATGGCAAGCAACACAATCACTTTCAATGGCGACTTGTCGGCCACGCTCAACGATTAAGTCTACGGCCTCACTTTGATGAGCTGCACTTGCGACATTGGCTAATTTACCGCTACCAAGATAGATAAAAATGATCGCGGCTAGACCCAAAGCCAAACCGATAATAATGAGCTTTTTCATAACATCCTTATCGAACAAGTTCTGGTTGAGACAATATAAGATCCTCTATTGCCTCATAGTATTTAACGTAGCCTGTACAGCGACATACATGTTCAGCCAGTGAGGCTTCAATTGAAGATCGTAGCTCAGACTTTTTAACTGGATTTTGTTTAAGGGACTCGTAATAACCGATGGCTTCATTAACAAAGCCCGATGTACACCAACCACATTGGAAAGAGAAGTGTTCGATAAAAGCTTGTTGCACCGGATGTAACTCAAGCTCTTGGGTCTTCACATCAATTCGTGCATGACCTTCTACCGTCATCAAGTTCTTACCATTAAATGACCCTACGCCATTAATACAGGTTCGATGGGTCACATGCCCAGTAGCCGTTTTCTCTAAGATCACGCAGGCATGGCATATCCCTGCGCCGCAACCAAATTTAGTGCCGGTTAAGTTTAAGTGCTCATGTAGAAACTGGATCATCATGGTATTTTGATCGACAGCAATAGGGCCGATTTGTTTACCATTTAGGATGAAATTAACGGTGCTTTTGCTCATACACTTAACCTCGACTTTATTTGTTCAGCGGTAATAGGGGTGTGGTCGAAGCGTTCGCCAATCGCATTGAATATTGCATCTTGAACTGCGGAGATCACCGGTAACATCACCACTTCGGCGATCCCTTTAGGTCGCTCTGAACTGTCATTTGATGGCAGGATTTCAAGTGTCATGTCCCATACGCTGAGATCTCTAGCTAGTGGCACGTGATAACGATTCAAATTCCAGCGTCCGTTACCGGGGCCATCTTCAAATGGTGGTAAATACTCATGTAAAACATGGCCTATTCCCATGGCGAGTCCACCTTGAATTTGTCCCTCGACGATAGGCTTTGAAATCACGGGGCCAGCATCGAGTACACTGTGAGTGCGGAGAATATCGACCTTTCCACTGTACTTATCAACGCTGAGCTCTACTAGACAATCACAGGGAGCGTAATAGGTCACCATGGCATTGTTATATTGAGTGCTTGGGTATTTTACCCAATTACGTTTAATGAGGTGGTAGCCTAAATTATCCATCAACTGTGTTTTAGCGCTATTAGCGCCGTTACCATAGCGAACCGCTAATGCATCTAACGAATGTACTTGGGTATGACCTTCAATGGTGAACTCTGCTTCAGTCCAAGCCCAGCGGTTTACCGTATGTGCCACACAACCTGTAACTAACCCAAGGTGGTGTGCAGTTGATGCCAGTAACGCCAAAGGTAAGTTGGGGTAACCTGCTTGGGTGAATTGTCCGTCTTGCCATGTTGCTGCGGAAAGGTCGCTGTTTTTATCGAGTTTCCACAATGTACGCGCCGCAGGTAAAATCCCGTATTGATAGACGACCGCACAGGCTCCTTTGGTTGCTTCGGTTTGAAAAGTAGCGGAATCGGATGCACTACTTGCCATCAGCTTTACGGGTGTCCAGAGTGGGTCTTTAGACATCTTATCTTGCTTCTCTTGACTGATGGTATAGGGGTTGTCTGTTTCAAACAGTTGCAGTGCTTTCCAAGTCTCAGTAACAGCAACTTGCACTTCATCAGCTGCTTGGCCAAAGAACTTATCGGTTAATAACCCTTGGCTGGTTTGAGCGCCGCTGCCCATCTCCATATATTCAATTTCTAAAACAATTTCGCCGGACTCCAGCAGGTTGACTGCCGCATTAGGGCCAACATTACCCGTGCCATAATTCTTAGAAAGCAATGAATAGCCGACACCAAATGTTTTGTTTGGGTTGTTGGTTTCAAAAGTGTGTTTGTTAGCCGCTCGATTCTTCCAGATAGGATGTTGCTCTGCTTTATCTAAAATTTCGCGATAGCGCAGCTCACCTGCAATTTCGGCTCCTTGAGTATTAAGATCATCAGTGTGTAATAGGTTTCTGCGTCTAAGCTCAAACGGATCTACATTTAACTCTGCGGCAGCCTGTCCTATCATGAGATCGACCACTGGCATACATTGTGTCGAGCCATAACCTCGCATTGAGCCTGATGTGACATTCCTTGAGTGATAAGCGGTTGCTTGTAAATCACTTTTTGGAATATAAAACACGCCCTGCATTGCAGACATACCAGCAGAGGCTACGCTGGCACTGAAGTTTTCTCTTCCGCCCCCATCCACGTCACATACAGAGGTTAATGCTTCAATTTTTAAGGTGTCTTTATTGATCCCTAAACGGTTGTTGATTTTAAAGGGATGACGTTTAAGACCGGACTGGAACTGTTGATAGCGGTCATTGGCGATTCTAATCGGATTACCATCGGAAAATAGGCTAGCAACAAGGGCATAATAAGGGAATACTGAGTGGTCTTTTGCACCGAATCCGCCGCCAACAAATCCTGAATAAAGCACGATACTTTTAATATCTTTAGCTTGTTTGGTCTGTTTTAGCAGATGTACTGCCATTTCGGTAAAGTCGCTTGGATCTTGGCAGGTAACGGTACCGTGTACGGTCTGAGTCGCTTGATCAAACCAGATATTAGCGGCTTCTGGCTCGAGCATCATCGGCTCAACAATTTGTGTTTGAAATTGCTTTTCAACGACATGAATATTTGTTTTTAATAGATCTTGTTGGATTGTATCCGCGTAATACATCCCTTTTTCACCTAGGGTTCCTCCTATATTACGTTCCCTAGGCCATTTGGGTTGTCTTAACTGATAGGCGGGGAAAAATAGCCCATCTTGGAAGGGGGAAAAAACATCGCTTGAATCATTTCTCTCTTTTGCTATGCGTACCACACGCCATGATGCATAGGGATTTCTCTGATAAAGTTCTGTTTTATCGCCAAATTTGAGTACATCTGGATTGAAATCTAAGCGTGATTTCGCGGCGTTAAAGTCATCAAACTCATCAAACAATAGAATCGCCACCGGATGGCCAATAAAGTGGGCGACACTCCCTTTGGTTAGTAACATCTCTTCACCATGAAAAGGGGGGAGTTTGACGTCATTTTTAGCAAGATCTTCGGCCAAAATAACTTTAGTGGGTTGTTTCTCTAAAAAAGATAAATCGATACTCTCAAATGTACGATCAGCCACCGTTGCACACACAATGTATCCGTGCCACTGCTTATCAGGCCAGAGATCAAAGTCTTTTGCTCTAAAGTCGCGAGCAAACACTTTTTCACCGGTAACCTTCTGAATTGCATCAACCCTAAATTTAGCCTTACCCCCACTAGCCCATGGTTTTTTTGGCTTATATAAGTACTCTTGCTCTCGACTATTGGCACTGACAAGCGGTGAGAAGTAAACACTGACCCCCGCAATAACGACCGTTTTAATAAAGTCTCTACGAGTTTGCTTAAGTTTTTTCATCTATGATCCTAACGTACAAATTGAAGGTATGACGCCGTAATTTCATCCTTGTTGCCATCGATTAGAGTGTTAATGTTAAGTGTAATCAACACCTAAATAGGCAAGCGATACTAGTAAGATGATAGTCTAATTTTAATACTATATTGATAAATTCTTTAGGTTCAACATACAGCAGTATGTGGATGTCTAATGTAGGAATATTCATAGTGTTAGGCTTGGTTGCTTAAAGGGGCTGTATTTTGCCGGTGGTCAATTGCCGATACGTAATTGGGGATGCGCTCGCAGATAAAACATGAACTTTAACTTTGTGTTTTATTTTGTAAAATATGAGTTAAAATCGGGTGTTTTGGTAACACAATTATTTCAAATGTAAATTGCAGTTGATAATCATTATCATTTGGGTGTTTTTTCTTTATACTGCCGCCATCTTACATCCTCATGAGTATATCCTAGTGCTGTCACGTTCTATTAAGCTGTTTTTATTGTCTTTTTTATCTCTATTTGTTCAGTCGCATGTATATGCGCAAACGGATCAACATCTACAACAAAGGGTTGAAGAAGGCAGTTCTCGCTCAATGAATCAAGTATTAGGCGAGCCTAAGGTTGATGCAATTGAGATTATTGAAGTTACCGGCAGGTCATATCGTCGTGGTTTAAAATTAACACCTCCGGGTGAAGCTGTGATTACCATGAAAGAGGTTGAGGAGCAGCAGTCTTCACAATTTGCTGAGTTGGTCGATCAACTTCCCGGGGTTAACATTGATGGTGGAACCCGTTCTGGTGGCGAACGAATTAATGTTTGGGGCTTTGGCGCTGTGGAGGATTTGAACCTCTACTTAGATAATGCACCGTTGGGTTTTGAGCAATACCGCTATGGCTCTTTCTTTATCGACCCGGACCTAATTAAACAGGTTGAGGTGATTAAAGGGGCTCACGATGTTCGTTCAGGCAACGGCGGTTTTGGTGGCTCTATGTATGTAACCAGTAAAAGTGCGGAAGACTTTTTGGATACTGGAGAGCATTTTGGCGCAAGAGTTAAAGCAGGTTATAGTGATAATGACGATGAAAAGCGTAGTTTAGTGAGCTTATATGGTCAGTTTAACCGCCATCTGTCTGCCATTGTTAATTACACCTATCGAGACGCTAACGATACCACTTTAGGTAATGGAGTTTGGGGGGGGAATATTGCTGATGAGGGCGAGCCCGTTGAATATGATATGGGCAATGAAGCTAAATTTAGTTACTCAGGTTATCGTCAAAATAGCCTATTAGCGAAGTTAGATTTTGATTATGGTTCACATTTATTGTCTTTATCGATGACCGATTATACCGATGAAGGCCAAAAGCCGTGGGCTAATCGCCGTGGTCAAATGCCGAATATCAGTGATTACAATATTAAAAAGTATGGTGATTATAAAACAGCGCTTTACGCAACAACGGCTCACAATATTTACGAAGATACGAATTACTCGTTGAACTATCGTTATACACCAGACAATGATTTGATTGATACTCAGTTGGTCGTTTCAACCAGTGAGAATCAGCGTCATTGGGTACGCCCTGATATCGCATGGGAAAAGATGTATGTCTCGGTGGGTAACTTTGGCCATGAGTCTTGGCTCAACTACAAACGCTCTTTTGTCGATATCAATAACACCAGCTGGTTCGGCGACCACAGCTTATTAATCGGCTTGCAGTACTTAAGTTCAGACCGTGACTCTCTGGTTTATAATAAAACCTATGAGAAGAAAGAAGCGAAAAACTTTGGTCTGTATACGCCGTATTATCAGCCCAGCGGTAAGCAGCAAACCTCAAGCGCTTATGCCAAATTAAGTTACCAAGTTAATGATGCTCTAACGGTTAAACCATCCGTTAGATATGACTATATTCGTAGTGAAGGTAAGGGAAACTTGGCGTCTGATTATAATGATTTAGCCGCAGGCCATGACTACAGCGCAGTTTCACACTCGGGACTCTCACCGCGATTAGGTGTTCATTACGCCTTAACTGAACAGACCCAGCTCTACTTTGATTACGCCTATACATTACAGGCGCCAGTCATTGATGATATTTATACGGTGCAATATGCCAAGGCCAGTAAAGCTATCACCTCAAGCCGTGATCTAGAGGTTGAGCGTTTACACGCCTATAAGTTAGGGTTGACCCAGCTTAATCATGACTTGTTTGCTAATAGCGACACGTTATCAACTCAAATAACCTTGTACTACCACAAAGGCGAGAATGATGTGGCTAAGCGCTCTGGGGTTAACTCTGTAGAACAAGCTCAAGGCTACAACACCAATCTTGGCGGATACTACAATCAAGGTGTCGACTTGGTATTAAATTATCGCTACCAAGATCTATTCGCAGATTTAGACGCCTCTTATATAGAGGGCAAGCACGATGGCAGCTTAAAGGACTCAACGGGTGAAGATGAGTACCTGGCTGATTTAGCGCCGACCAATATTGGACTAAAGCTGGGATATTATCTGACGAGTGACGTAATGGTTGCTTGGCGTGGTAAGTGGTACGACAGTAAGTCTGAAGATGAGATGCCGACTAAAAGTAGCTTTAGAACGGATCAAGCCACTGATGCGTATTTCTTGCAGGACTTTTATGTGGCGTTTACTGGCGAGTCTGGCGCATTAGATAACTGGGAAGCCTACCTTACGGTCAAGAATATTACTAACCAGTACTACAAGCCTTACATGGCCGATGGCGTAGCGGCTGCTGGCAGAGATGTTCGCGTTAGTGTGGCGTATAAATTCTAGCGAAAGTATCGTTTTAGAGTGTGTTAAATAAAGGTCACATTAGTGGCCTTTATTGACTTTAATTGCGTCTTTAAAAAATAACCAATCGATTTGGCGGTTATCTTTTTGACAACTTGATGTAGACAAACAATGATAAAAAAATAATGCCACCGCCGATGAGCTTTTGTGTCTCTATAACCTCCCCAAGCACACTCATACTTAATATCAGTGTCCAGATAGGCTCCAAGATCATAATCAACGACGCCGTTTCAATTTTCACTGAAAACTGTCCGATGGTTTGCATGAGATAACGCAGGACAGTCGCGATAACTGTTGAAATAGCAAACCAGAATATAATATCGCGGTTGATCTCAAATGCTTCAGGGGAGGTTAATAAGACCGAAAATGCACCGCTAATGCCGACCATAAACAACTGTAAGCAGATAGAGGTCAGTGGATTGATGCTGGTTAGGATTTTTTTATTAAATACAAAATGCAGTGATAGTAACGCCGATGCTAGCAGGAAATACCATTGGCTAGGCTCTACCTGCCAACCATTGGCTAGTGTTAACAATGTCATGCCGCTGATGGCAATCGGTAAGGCTATCCAAAAAGCACGGTTCGGTCTTATTTGGAACAGTAACCATGAGGTGATTGGCGCAATAATCATCGCCAAACTCATAATGAAAGCCCCTTCCGCTAGCGTATTGGTGCGTGTACCCACACTTGAACAGAGGCCGCTAAAATAAGCCCTACAGCACAAACTGAGGCAACTTGTTTAAGGGTAAGAGTGAGAATGCGTTGGTAACAGAATGGCAGTAAAATGAGACTGGCAAGTAGAAAACGTGCGGTGATGAACGTCTCACCAGGCACTTCTAAAATGATACGTTTTGAGGCTATCCAACCCACAGCTGCAAGCAAGGTCGCAAGCAACAATAATATCTCTCCACGCAGCGCTGGTATTCTCATTGTTATTCTTTCAGTTTCTGCTTCTTGAACAATATGTTGGGAGGTAACGTATTAACCCTACGAGCGCTATTCATCACAGTGCATAACCGTAGGGTATCGTTTGCAGACCTTGTGATAGATTATGGCTTCGGGAGATACTCTCTGGCCAATAATCTACAAGCGGTTTAGCTCGGATTGTACTCTATATAGTCCGTTAATCCTTGCTCTGTGCCACCAAACAGGGTATTTGGATCGTGAGGCGCTAATGGGTAGCCATTTTTAATACGATTTGGCAGATCCGGATTTGCCACAAATGGACGGCCAAAGCCAACCATATCGGTCACGCCATCTTCAATCGCTTTTGCCCCTTTATCACTGTTGTAACGACCCGCATAAATGAGCACACCTTGGTATGCAGCGCGCACTGCAGGTTTAAACTCTTTTGGAGTTTCAGGTGCATCGTCCCAGTCAACTTCTGCAATGTGGATGTAAACGACGTTGAGTGTATTGAGCAGTGCAGCAGCAGCAGTATAAGTTTCAACCGGTGTCGCATCAACAGTGCCGTTGAGTGAGGTGAATGGAGCAAGACGGACACCGACGCGATCGGCGCCAATAGCATCAGTCATCGCTGCAACAACTTCGGCCATAAAGCGTAATCTGTTTTCAATTGAACCACCGTACTCGTCGGTGCGAAGATTAGCTTCAGAATCAATAAACTGGTTGATCAAGTAACCATTTGCAGCGTGCAGTTCAATGCCATCAAAACCTGCTTCAATAGCATTGAGTGCCGCTTGACGATATTGACCAACGACCTGTTCAATATCGGCTTTAGTCATGGCGCGTGGCTCAACAACATCAACAAAGCCTGGTGCGTCAGTGCCATTATCGATAAATACTTTTACGTTTTTAGCTGCATGTGCTGAAGATGAAATAGGTTGCTCACCGCCAATGTTGTCAGGGTGAGTAACTCGGCCAACATGCCA
This sequence comes from Shewanella sp. GutCb, assembly GCF_002836135.1. Taxonomy (NCBI): domain Bacteria; kingdom Pseudomonadati; phylum Pseudomonadota; class Gammaproteobacteria; order Alteromonadales; family Shewanellaceae; genus Shewanella; species Shewanella sp. GutCb. Next base: position 274,044 of record NZ_PJBL01000001.1, read on the forward strand.
TAACTGCGCAAAAATCTTGCCCTCTTTAGCGTGCACTGCATCAGTCACTAGCTTCCAGCCGGTAATTTGCTCAGGGCTGTAAATACCAGGTGTCCAAGCATAACCTTGACCATTTGCAGAAATTTGCGTGCCTTCGGCAACGATAAGTCCGGCAGATGCTCTTTGTGCATAATACTCAGCCATCATTTGGTTGGCGACATTACCTGGTTGGCTAGCGCGAGAGCGAGTCATCGGCGGCATAACAATACGGTTTTTTAGCGCAAGTTTACCCAGTTGGATTGGTTGAAATAGTGCATTAGTCATAGAGTTATTCTCCTGAAACTTGAATGAGTTCAATTTGGTAACCGTCTGGATCGGTTATGAAGGCGATATGAGTATTGCCGCCTTTTACGGGACCGGCTTCACGAGTGACATTGCCACCCAGTGCTTTAATCTTGTTACACGCGGCATAAATGTCTTCAACACCAAGTGCAATATGACCAAATGCGTTGCCCATCTCGTACTCATTAGTGTCCCAGTTAAAGGTCAGCTCAATCGTGGTGCTATCGGCTTGAGCCTCGTACCCGACAAAGACCAAGGTGTAGCGGTACTCACTGTTGTCTGTTCTTTCTAGTACTTTCATACCCAATACCTTGGTATAAAACTCGATGGATGTCTCAAGGTCTGTGACTCTTAACATGGTGTGTAAAAACTTCATATATTGCCTTTTGAAACGCCTCACCGAACTTGAACGTGAACAGTATGAGTAGCGCGGTTTGATGATTTATTTTCGATGTACAGAGTTTATAGCGAATTAATGTAAACATAAAATTATCAAAAATTATTGATTTAATAATTATTTTTTATGAATATTGTTTTTGAATGGTTTGAATGGTTTGAATGGTTTGAATGGTTTGAATGGTTTGAATGGTTTGAATGGTTTGAATGGTTTGAATGCGACAGTCAAATCAAACAGAAAAAGGCCATAGGTGGCCCATTCGTTAAAGGTGTGAGTCGTTTAATTTTTTTAGCCTAACCGTTTAGCTTACTCGTTGAAGCCAACCGCTTGATGTTATCGGTGCAGATAAAGACAGCCGAATTTATATCAGGCTGTTCGAAATATGGCTTAAATGCATTTCCAACTCATCTTCAGTTTTAGGAAGGCAGTTCAATTCAAAAGAGAGTGGCTTGCTACCATTGAGCATGAACACTGAGCTTGCGCCATGATCATAGTGGAACCATTTTCCATTGACACAAAGATCGGTATAACAATTTGGTAATAGTTCCATCGTGCACCTCTAAATGTTACGTTTCAGTTATTGTTAAAAGAGATAAAGTCATTAATTGCGTGAGCCTTGCGATGTAACGGCAATCTACGTTTGTGACTTAGCTCACTCTTATATGACCTGAAAAGGCGTAGGCACTCATTGATCTAAATCAAAGCCAATGTGATTAGCGATTCTGATGACGGAACTCAGCAACATTAAAATCTAATTGAATAGACTTTCACATTAAAAAAAGATGAAACGGTGCTGAGCGGTTGGCATCGTAGCGATATGTACTTCCTTACTGAGATTATTGCGCTACAGTTAGATTTGTCGCCATAAGTGGGGGCTTTAGCCTACGCTATTACAGCGGCTATTTAATTAAATGCCACTTATTCTACTTTGATCTGAGTCAACACGTTGCATGTCGAATCAATTCAATATTAGCGTATGGGATAATACTTATATAAGGGGGACGAGTGGCGGATGCAAAGCTTATTTTACTGCTAAAAACCTGTATTACTCTTGGCGTGCTACTCATCTTGCTGGGGATCTATTGCCATAACTTTAGTGCGTCAGTAGAGGCGATGGGAGTCAATGGCATCATTATCAGTGCAATGTGCATCGCTTTTGGTATGGTGCTGTCATTGCCAACAAAAATGTATCTGACGTTTATTCTCGTTAGAAGAGAATCAGAGCAGCAAAAGCAACAAGATTAGGCTTGTTTTGATTTATGAAATGGATCTAGCGTATACCACCTATGATAGAGCATAGGGCGTTATATCGGCTTTATGTTGAATGGGAGTAGATGAGCGATTAGTCGTAATAGTTTATCGTTGGCTCGTTTACTGAGCTGTAATACCACAGAAAACATCTGCAAAACTCACTGCAATCGCATCGACAATAGGTTCAAGATTTTTAATTATGAGAAAGACAAAAGGTGAACCTGATGGTTTGCCTTTTTGATCTAGTCTGAGCAATAAAGGGAAATGCTAGGCTTTAGAAAGCCAGATTCTAGGCATCAGAACTTAAATTTTTAAGGTCTAAATCTAGTCAGAGTTATCAGTATTTGTAGGTATAGCTCGCAACATAGTTCTGGCGACCATCACCAATATTTGCCTCAAGATCAAATGCATGGTGCTTGGTTAAGCTCCAGTAAAAAAACAGTCATACTGTGTCTAGACAGTTTATGATTGCTATTTTTTGCAGCTCTAACTGCATTGTACCATTATCTAATTTTTCATCAATGTCATCGATAGCTTTTTTAAATCATTAGTACGTTGGACAGCTTGCTCTTTTTCTAAAAAATATGGCAAGTCATTAGCAACGAGTAAGCTTTCAATTGAATTAAGTTCAGTTGATTGAGTAAAGAGATAAGCTAGGAAAAGGCAAGCTAGTAAAAGCTTTTTCAGAAGGTCCTGTTGCAAATAAAGTCAAATAGGTGAGGGGAGGAAACACTAATTGTTGATTAATTTGTTAAAAGGAAATGGCTGCCTCAGAACAAATATAGTGTAAACCTAGTATTTAACAAACTTGGCCCGCAGAGGGCATAGATAAGGCTTATAAGAGTCAGTTGACTGGTTAAGACGGTTATGTCTCTAGTCCAGCGAAGCTCTTTGGGGTTCTTATAAGCAAGCTTCATTCACGATATCAAAAGGTATTAGCAAATGTAGAAGGTCGTTAGTTATGTTATTTTCCCATTTACGAAACCTACGATTAACCACTGTCATTGGGTTAGTAGGCGTTAACAGGGGCTGAGGTGCTTGTTGATGCATTCTGGTTGGTGAGCTATAGAGATGGCTTAGTGACCCAAATTTTTGACATCTTCAATAATAACCAAATTGTCTGCCTATATGTCATTAGCTGCAAGAACGATGCGATGTATTTAATACAAATCAAGTCATATAGTATAAAAATGTAATGGGGATCCCCTAGAGCAGTAGTTGTAATATGTTTTTACTAACGGATTATGCTGTGAGAGTAATAATGGATATGTTCCTATACAGCGTATTTTAAGCATGTAATAACCGACTAAACGTTTAAAAAATATGAACAAAGCCTAATGATATTCCATATTGTATTTCTTTGTGCCCTTCAAGTTAACTCCAATTTACTTGATTTGTTCCACAAGTACTCATTTGTATTTTTTATGGATTACAATTTACAACTTTTTAATTAACCTCTCATAAAGTGACAGATAATTATTTATTTTTTGATGTAATTAATTCGTCAGTATAACGTTTTCTTAGTGATGTTTTAGATTACAAAATAGGGTGTTCTGAAAAGAAAACTTGATTATTGATAGCACTAAATTTTTGATTCCTTACTTTAGGTAATTATTATATTTGAAGTCAAATGACGACTATATCGAAATCCATTCTAAAACGGCAAGGTTAATGATAGAACGACTAATCGCTACAAATCCTAAGTGAAACGGTATGATGTGTTGTTGGAGAAGATAGTTGAGTTCAATGACCTGAACCAATGCAGTTGTATCGGACTGAATAAGTAACTTTATGCCTAATATTAATCTGTCTCAGCTTGTAGGCTTAGCTTTATCTGTTTGTTATCAATGATTTTATGGTGATTTATGTAACAGCATGTATTAGCTAGGCATGTTAGGTGGAACTTTGTACATAACTTGCCAATGTTGTCATATTTAATAATGTTTTACACTCAGTAATCAGTTAATTCTACCGAATGACTTACTGGTGAGAGTATGAAGAACGAGCAAGTAACAGGACTTTATTTTAATGAGAGCAACCATCGTATGTGGATTATGTATACACAGTTATACCCCGAACGTATCGATGGCGTAGACAGAGAACTATATGTGGGACTATTAAAACAATTAAGCAAAACTAATGGAACGCGTGATGACCTCTACCAATTACTCTTATTCAAAAGACAAGCAGAACCATGTGTTTTCGACGTTTTTGAAACATCTTCGTCAAAATAACGACCTGTCACAAGAGCAGCTATGTTTACACCTTAGGCAACACAGTAGTCTTTTTTATAACTTAGATACTATTACTGTTAGTCGCTGGGAGCGTGGTGTCAATATTCCATCTTTAGCTAAACAAGCCGAAATAGTTGAACTGTACGATAATGAACTCACTAGTATTTATAGCCGGGATAAACAGTTCTTAAAAGAGTGTAGCAATTTAGTGGCTATTCCTAATGCGCCGGAGATTAAATCAAGCCACCCCTATTACGCAAATGATGAGTATCAGATTAAAAATATTGATATTGAAGATGATAGTTTTTACTTAGTGCTAAAGATGATCCTACGTTATGAAGGTAATCCAAGTCTTAAATTAAAGCATCCTCTTGAAGATTTTTTTTGGTTGAAAAATGTAAAAATATCCATAGCAATCGCATTTAACGGTCAAATTGTTGGTCATGGTTTGTACCTTGAAACATCGGCTCAAAATTTTCTTGAACTAGTCAATATCAATAGTGATCTTAGTGAAATAGTGGCTAATTGCGATAAAAAAGATCGTGACGCAATGTTAGTTTTGTCCTCCGCAGGTGCAACTAAACAAGTTGAGAACAGCATCATGTCGACCTATATCAATCAATTTTCTCAGCAAAAATATCTACGCTACCTCTGCTTTAGCATCTGTGATGAAGGCTTCATCAAAAAACTAAACACGGCCAAGTTAGAGCCGTTTAAGGCAAGAAATATGGAATTTAACGACAGAATGATTGCTATTCACTCCTTTCTATTAAGTCGCTCTGAATTGATGGCGAATCGATTTTTACTCAAGCTGGCGGTGATATCGCCGAAGCGATTAGTCACCTTTCTTGGCAATGATGAACAAGGAGGTTGCTCATGAAGATACTTATTGTTGATGATCAGGCATTTGTAAGAGAAACAATAAAAAGCGAGTTTGCCCAAATAGCGCCTGAGGTGATTTTTGATTTCCATGAAGCAGATTGTGGTAATAAGGCAATCGAGATGCTTGAAAATAATAGCTTAAGTGATCTGCCAACTATCGAATTGGTGATTGCAGATCTGAAAATGGAAAATGGTGATGGTCTCGCCATTATCAACCATATGGCGACAACCCGTAGCCGTGAGATCCCAATAGCAATAGTCAGTTCTTCTGATAAACGAACACTTGAACTCATTGGTAATATTACTAACAGTTTTAGTTTAAATTTAGTCGGGGTATTTCAAAAACCGCTGGATATTAATGATATTTACGCTTCAATAGCAGCAAAAAAAGCCTTTCCACAAGAACCGGATATATCCGCAGACATCACGCCTATTTGTAATGAAGCGAACATCACTTCACTACTAAACGAAGAGAATTTGTTTCTGTGCTATCAACCAAAGATAAACATAAAGACAGGTGAACTAGTCGGTTTTGAGGTTTTGTCTCGGCTTTGCATTCAAGGTGATGGGTTTATCTATCCTGATAAATTCATCCCTTTGATTGAAAAGGCTGGCTTGAATTGTCAATTTACCAAGTTAGTGCTCAATCAGGCGTTATCGCAATGGCATCTATTTGAGAAACTTAAGAGCTATAGCTTATCCATTAATATTAGCGCTAATGATTTGTTATCTGATGACTTTATTAATTACGTAATTGATAAACATTTAACTAATTCTGATATTAAACTCATGCTCGAACTGACTGAGTCTCAACAAACGATCAATCAAGATCGCTCCTTACAGGCTATCGCTAAGTTGATTATTAATGACATTCCGATATCGCTAGATGACTTCGGTAAAAGCTATTCCACTTTTGATCGGTTAGACAGTATTCCATTTGATGAAATCAAAATTGATAAAGACTTTGTGTCAGACCTTGACGTCAATTTACAGCACCAAGCCATTGTTGAGTCTACGATTGCTTTAGCCCGTAAACTCAACGTCAAAGTTGTTGCTGAAGGGGTAGAAACCTTATCGGTACTAAAGCGACTACAAATGCTCGGATGTCATGTTGCACAAGGTTATTTCATCAGCCCCCCCATCGAAGGCCGCTATTTAATGGCTTGGATTAATGATTACAACCTACAACACGAGCGCCAATATGTCAGCTGCTAGCCAAGGGATTAAAACTAAACTCCGTACTTTTTTTGCTCATTTCAATGATGATAGCCGAAGTCACCTCTATGGAGTATTAGCATTAGAACTGGATAATCTGGCTTTTGAGACGAGTTTATTATCTAGCACCAATACCGTTAATATTTCGGCACAACTTCATAAGTACAAAGGGATATGTCGGTATTTGAACATTCACAATGAAGCGCTATACAGCGATGAAACCAATAAAATTGAACTGCTCGGCAATATCACTAGTCTTCAAGGGTTGCTTAAGGATATTGAAAGTGAAATTTAGTGGTCTTGCCCGCGTAGCCTTTGTCGTTGGGGTGTTAGGTACAGTGCTGATTGATGTTGTGCTTTGGAATCATGGCGAAGGGGAAATGGCGAAGCGATACCAAAGTCGGGCTGATAAGCTGTACGATTCATCTAGAGACATGTTAATTCAGCACCGAATTATGATGGATGCACTTCGCTCGTTTTTTAATGCTTCTAATGAGGTCACTAATGCCGAGTTTACGCTCTTTGCTAAAGACTTACTGAAAATAAAATCGGCAATTGCATTTACGTTGGGTGCAGATTTAAAACCGAAATATATCTCCGACCCGGAATTTTATGATGTTATAAATTCCGGGCGTGTTCATACCGAACTTAACGACAAAATAACTTATGAGGTTGAAGATTTTTCCACAATAGTGATTAGTATTGATGAGCCTAAGCAACCTTATCTAGTTTATGCGGTTTCTCATAAAAGGCTACAGCGAAAAATAGAAGAAAATAGTGACATTTGTGAGAGGCTTACGTTAGGCGATAGGACACTTAGTAATCTCGAATGTCAGCGCTATGAAAGCAGTTTTTCAGCCTCGTTAATTGGATTTCATTCAGAGCAATTTGTTGATATACCAGAATATAATATCAGCTATCGTTTCTCTGTTGATTACATACCAACAAAGAAAGAGATGCTTGAAATAGCACAACTTTTAGTAGCATTTACGTTGTTCGGATTGACGTTCTCACTGCTCGTTTCTTTGATGATTCAAAATCGTACCGATAAAGAAAAGCAGCGTATTGAGTCAAACTCAAAATTGGCATTATTGTCTACACTCAATCATGAGATTAGAACACCGATTAACGCTGTTTTAGGTTATGCCAATATGTTAAAGGCACAGGCTTGTTGTTCAATAAGTGGTAAAAATACCCTCGATAAAATCATCTGGTCAGCTAACTTACTTAATAGCGTTGCACAAAACACATTAACCTACAGTAAGGCTAGCTCAGGAACTTTAAAGCTGCATTATGAAGAGATTAACTTTCCCCAATTGCTGCACAATATTGACGATTATTATCGGGCGTTTAGTCATACACACAAAAAACACTTGGAAATGGAATTTTCTGGGGATATTCCTGAATTTATTCAATTAGATGATACTAAGTTTTTCCAGTTAACCACCAATTTTCTTAATAATGCCTTTAAGTACAGCAGTGGTGACCTTGTGATCTTTAATGTCAAAGTTAGTCCATTGCCACACCATTTAGTGGATACGTCAGAAAGGGGAAAAAAGCCTTTAGATGGCTTTGTTAGAGTTGCAGTTAAGGATTTTGGCAAAGGAATGTCAAAAGCATCAATGGAAGCAATAACAAAACCTTTTACCACAGATTTGAAATCGTCCTTGGCGCTTAAATCGGGCATTGGAATTGGCTTGTATACCTGTAAAAAAGTGATTGAGAGTGTGGGAGGTAGTATCAGAATCCGCAGTCGTAAAAATCAAGGCACTTTAGTTATCTTCCAATTTCCTTTTCGGCTAACTAATATGTCACATGGCCAAGAAAGTGTAGTCGACCCAATGGCCAAGCAGTACCATCCAAGTGTGAGTGTAACTGAGGCAAAGGAGACTCATCAGCTGGCCACAAATGCCAGAATTTACCAATCCAATGTAACCAACAGAAAGCAGGTATTACTCGTAGATGACAATCTTTTTAATTTAGAGGTCTGTAAGTCAATGCTCGAAAGTGATGGGTACATAGTCACAACAGCTAAAGATCGACGAGAATCAATTAGTGCATTAAATAACATTTATGCTGAAGCTCAGGAAGATAGTGAGGCCCCCTCTCTTATTGTATTAATGGATTACATGCTTGACGAAACTGATGGTTTAACACTGATATCGTCATTAAGAACGTTAGGTTTTCATCAGCCAAAGTATTTTATTCTCTCTGCCAATTGTAAAGATGAAATACCAAAGTCAGCTCTGTTTCCTGAGATTACTTTTTTACAAAAACCACTTGATATCAAAACGATAAGAGCGCTAAATGACCCGAGTTTTCTCAAGCTATTTTGAAGTTAAAGCTAACTAGATAATATCTAGAGTTTCTCGCACTAGTTGGACGTTTTATTCATACCAATTCAAATGTTATCTTGAAAAGGAATGGCTTTGTAAGTTGTTGATTTGGCCGGGCTTTGCAGTGGGGTTGATGGCTTTTCATGGTATGTAAAGTCCGCCTCCTATAGTATTAAGGTCACTGCTATTAGCTCTTATATGAAGAGCCTGAAATATCTGACATTCGTCGCGAGCAGACATTATCGATAACCTCTTTTTTCAGATTGTTCGATAACCATGCTTTACTTCTATTTTAAGCTACTACTTTACATTTCAGAGGGTAGGTTAACCCATTCTCTTGAAATCATTGATGAATAAATATTGTTGGAGTTTTTTTGAATAATACTAGAGGCAGCCTGTTTATGGTTGCAGCAATGGCAGCGTTTTCCATAGAGGACATGCTGATTAAAGCGGCCGCTGAGACAACATCTCTTGGGCTTATTTTGGCGCTATTTGGCCTTGGTGGCATGTTGATTTTTATATTGTTGACGTACCGGCAAGGGCAGCGTGTTATTCATCCTGCTATATTATCTAAAGCAGTATTAATGCGGGCTGTCTGTGAGATTGTTGGGCGGTTTTGTTTTGCCTTAGCGATTACATTAACGCCTCTATCGAGTGCATCGGCGATCTTGCAAGCGACTCCCCTAATTGCAATGATAGGCGCAGCGCTTCTATTTGGCGAGCAAGTGGGGGTTAAGCGTTGGCTTGCTGTGCTGGTCGGATTTATTGGAGTGTTAATGATTATTCGTCCAGGCCTTGCAGGATTTGAGACGGCGTCTTTATTTGCGGTAGTGTCAACTTTAGGCTTTGCTGGTCGAGATTTGGCAACTCGTGCTGCGCCGCCAGTTTTATCCAACTTACAGCTTGGAGTGTATGGCTTTTTCGTGTTGATCCCGACAGGTTTAGTCATGCTGATATATCAAAATGAACCGCTTCAAATCAATGGTACTGCAACGATACAGATTTTAGGGGCGATAGTGTTTGGGGTGATGGCATACAATGCATTGACCATCGCGATGCGTGCGGGTGACGTGTCTGTTATTGCTCCTTTTCGTTACACCCGTTTACTGTTTGCTTTGGCGTTAGGCATTTTTGTATTTGGCGAGTCGCCCGATCTGCTGACTCTATTGGGCAGTTTACTGATTGTTGCCAGCGGCGCTTACACGCTTATGCAAACGCGAAGTGTGTTGAAAACGAATACAGCGTAATAGCGTGTTAAATGTACTGCGTAGATCTGCATGCGAGTAGTGAAAAGATCTGCTTCTTATTCAGGAGCTATGCGGCAGCAGTTAAATATAACCACTGCCGCATTTAATGACTTGCTCGCTTACTTTTAAGTATAACGTTAAGGCTGTTTTTTTAGCACGTCATCTATGTCTGCTGCGCTATGACGCTCGGCGAGTTGCTCCCATTCTTCACCCCAAGTACGGTTTACTATTTGGCCCCGCTTAACGGCACTGCGCTGGCTAATCTGTTTGGCCCAGCGCTGAACGTGTGTGTAGCTCGAGACATCAAGGAATTCTGCTGCATCATAAATATTACCGAGTACTAGGCTGCCGTACCAAGGCCATATTGCCATGTCGGCAATACTATATTCATCACCCGCGATGTATTCATTGTTTGCCAGTTGTTTGTCGAGTACATCCAGTTGGCGTTTGGTTTCCATAGTGAACCGGTTGATTGGGTATTCGAATTTCTCGGGTGCATAAGCATAAAAGTGTCCAAAACCACCGCCAAGATAAGGCGCTGAACCTTGCAACCAAAATAACCAGTTCATGGTCTCTGTGCGCGCTGCAATGTTACTCGGTAGGAAATGGCCAAACTTCTCTGCAAGGTACAACAAAATACTGGCTGACTCGAATATTCTGATGGGGCTCTCACCAGAATGATCAACTAAGGCGGGGATTTTGGAGTTTGGGTTAATATCGACAAAGCCGGAAGAGAACTGATCGCCTTCACCAATATTAATCAGATAGGCATCGTATTCCGCTTCGGTAACCCCTTTAGCTAATAACTCTTCCAGCATAATAGTGACCTTTTGGCCATTAGGCGTTGCCAGCGAGTGCAGTTGCAGCGGCTGCTTACCGACTGGAAGATCGTGCTGATGTCTGGTACCTGAATCCGGTCTGTTGATGCTTGCCCATTGGCCACCATTCTCGCTATCCATTGTCCAAATGTTTGCCGGTGTATATTCTTTGCTCATAAAGTTTCCTATTGGTTTAGTCACTATTACTTACCGATATGGGGCTGATTATCTAGATTAAAACCTTTGTGGGTAGAACTGTTGGTAATGAGAAAGTATTACATCGTCTAACTTAAATATCGGTCGGTGGGGTGATTAAACATAAGCACTTTTTAATCATCTTGCTAGTGGTAGGCTCAGCTTTAAGCCTACCACTTATTTGACGGTGTTAAGCCAAACTCAAATAAATGGCAGCGCCACTGGCGATGAGCGCGAGTAATGGCAACGCACTTTGAAGCATTTTAGTTTGTAACAAATTCCGATGTTTCTCTGTGCAGTACAGTGTGTTTTGGGTTTCAGTTATGGCATCGGTTAACTGAGTCACTTTTGCATCGGCATTCTGTATACCTTGACTCATTTCAGCAGTGATTAGCTTTAGCTGTGCCATTGCCTGAGTTTGAGACTGAAACGCTTGTGTCATTTGCTCTTTGTTTGATTGAAGTGACAAGCCCATTTCACTGCTGCTCTGCTTAAGTTGTTCAATGGCTTGAGCTTGAGATTGAAGCGTTTGTATCATGTGCTCTTTGTCTAACTGGAGTGATTGAATTTGCGCTGTTAAGTGGTGTATCACTTTGTCTTGTGACATGTCTTTTTGCTGTTTAGCGACACTTTTTTGCTGTAATTCAACAATCAATTGTTGACGGTTATCCGCGCCTCGAATGATTTTTTGTGAGGTTTTATCAAGGTGGGCAATCTTTGCGCTTTGTTCGCTATCAAGGATCTCTTTGACCTCGACAAAGTCATCAAGCTGGGTCAGTTTCCGTTCATGGTTTTCTATCTGTTCCGATTGTGCCAGTTGATAACTGACCTGCTGCTCGATTTTAGTGACTATCGCGATCGCCGCGTCTTTTTGGTTGGAGTCTAATGTAAGATCATCTTCTTTCAGTCGAGTCATTTTCTCAACCAGTGCTTGATGAAACTCCTTTAAAAAGCCATTTTTTATGTTTTGCACTTTAAGGACGATCGTTAAAATGCTTTGAGTGACCTCTAAACTGGCACCAAGATTTTCGATCATCGCGGCGAGATCTTTATCATTGCGGCCTGAAATACTCCCTAGCGCAGTCCCCCAAAAGCCTTTTTCACTTATTTGAGTTGCTAGCTTTTGCACATCTTTGGTGGTTTTTAAGGCTGAGGTTAATTTGCCGAGATTACCTTCAAAGTCTTGATAGAAGGCTTGGTACTCTTTTCGTTCGATTAATGTTTGCTTGGTGGTTACTAACGTCACTATTTTGTTCCTAAGGTAATACTGTTTAGTCTGTCTTCAATGCTAAAAGGGCTGATGGCTTGATGCTGCTTGAGTGTTGCAGTCTGCACTTTTAAATCAACAATCAGCTCTTTGGATGACCGCAAGTAATCTTCTAATCCATTGACTAAAAACATACTTTTTTCAGCGTTACTGACCAGTTGCTCACAGGCACTGACTTGTTGTTGGTAAGATAGTTGGGCGGTAAATTTAAAGTCGATAATTTTTTCGACAATCAATGGGATAATCCCTGAAAGATAGTGGCTTGAAATACCAAAACCAATCGCTGCAATAGTGGCTGCCAAATAGGGGGCGAATGGCGTAATGGCTGGAAATAGCGCGATAAGATTGGCTTCAATTATCGGATCTAATGCATCCCAAATAACAAGACAGCCACTGGTAATAATGGTTTCTGAAATTTTTTGAATCAACTCCGCTTTGGAAAGGGTTTTCGCGCCTTTATAGAGTTGCCATGCGGCGTAACCAAGGTCAAAAATGTTACGTGCCAGTTGGTACACCTTGCGTATTGCACTGGCAAAAGCATTAATGATGAATTCAAAAATGCCTTTGAGCAAGGTTCCTGGGTGCTTAACGATATTCTCAATGACATGCCAAATTTTACTGAATAGGCGTTTGATGCGTATTTTCAGTTTGTCTTCGCCACCACCGACGATATCAACTAACTCATCTTTGAGGGCTTTAAGGCAAGCTGTGATTAAGTTTTCAAGTACTGACCAGCCGACGTTACTGGCGGCTTCCTTTGCTGCGCCAGCGGCTAAACTCGCAGTACTGCCAGAGGCATCTTTCATCTTCTTGGCTTCAATGTTTGAGCGTGTGCCTTGCTCCTGCAGTAACTCTTCGCGTGCATTGACCTCTGGAGCTGCCTCTTTAATTAGGTGAGCTTCAATGGCGGCTGCCGTTTCTTTTGATTCACAGCTGATAAATTTTACCGTGCAGCCCTCTGTTAGCTGGCTACTCAATTTGTATTGCTCGCCACTGTCGAGTTTTTGTTTGTTTTCATTGAGGTGGCCAGCGTGCCAACGGCGACGAATGTTAGTGCTATCGCCGACATAAACTGCAGAGTTGTTTTTGTCATAAACAACATAAACTCCGGGAGTCGAAGGCACTTGGTGTAAACCTTCCGCAATACCATTTCTAACGGTGAACTGACCATCGAACTGCATATCTGATAGTGATGATATGCCGTGCGATAGGCTTTTAGCGATCATCTCTTTCCACGCCACACCACGATTGGCAACAGCCATCACAGAGTCGCTAGAGGTGGCGCTTAATGTGTCGGAAATTGAGGTGCTAATCGTTGCCTTATGACTATTGGGTAAGGAGTTGTTTTTGTTTCTGGCACCACCGACAAGCTTACGTGTGACATTATCTATTGCCTTATCAACAATGGCGTTAGAAAGTGGCGATAAAGTATGTGTGGTATCGGGAATGGGAGAGTCATTCACTTTGTAAATCCTTGCTATACGCTTGGCGAGTGCTCGGCTTGCCTTGGCAAGTTAGCGGGAATGGCTGTTATTGACTGGTCATAAAGTGCGTGTATTGCTTGAATCCTGCGGTAAGTAAGCTTCAGGTATCGTGATGAGCGATAACGAGGATTTCAGGCAGCGAAGCACGTACTATATTAATTGAGTCTTAACATGATGAATTGAAACTAACATATTGTATTTACTTGAAATAGAGTGTTAGCTCTCATTATGAAGTTAAGCTTAATCGTTTGCTTGTTTTTAGTGCTGTTATCGCTAATAAAGGAAACAATAAGGGGCTTGTCATTTAACCGCTAACAAAGAAGGCCTCTGTCATCAGGCCTTCGCTTATATCGTGATGATTGTTTAAGTTAGTCTATCTTGTCGTAATAACGCGGCTAAATGGCAGAGATTAGCGACTGTATCTATTATTTTTCCGCTCCATAAACCGTGCACCAGTCATTTTTCATATCAATTAGGTGCCAGTTGCTTTTTTGTTTGGCTTCATCGAGCGCTTTGTCTAAACGGCCGACCGATGAGTCACGGTCATACTGCCATTCACGCTCGCTATCAGTATGATGCACTATCATCGCCATACTCGGACTATTTTGGCTGGTACTCCATTGCAACATGGCATGATCGCCATCGGAGTTACCAACTGCCAGTATGGGTTTTTTACCAATAATACGTTGAATATTTTCAACCTTTACCTGCTTATCATTATTAGACACTAGCGTGCCATTTTTAACGAGAAGGGTATCACCGTCGATTTTCACGACATCATAGCCAAAGCTGCTACCAATGACATTCTCTGCCGGTATGCCATAAGCTTGCTCTGTCCAGGCTCGCATAAAATCAGTACCACCACCGGATACAATATAGTTAGTAAATCCATTTTCCTTTAGGTAATCCAACATCTCTTTCATTGGTTGATAGGTTAGGTCAATGTAGGCACGGTTGAAGCGCTGATCTTTGCTCTTGGTCACCCATGTATTGACTATCTGCTGGAACGCCTCAACAGTGACCCCTGTATGCGTAGCTTGGAGCAACTCAAGTAATGCATGGTGATCGGCTTTCATCAGCGATTCTAGATCGTCTTCTAGTACCCATTTAAAGGGCGTTTTTGTTTTCCATTCGGGGTTGTTTTTGGCCTGGCCTTTTATTTGCTCTATGGTAAACACTAGCTGATAGTACATCGGTTTTTCAGACCACAAGGTGCCGTCGTTATCAAACACGGCGATACGATCTTTTGCTGCTACATACTGTGGACTTTTAGGATCCGTAACCTCTTTTACAAAGGTCTCGATTGCAGTTCGGCGCTCACTTTGTGACCATGACTTCAGGGCGCTGTCACTTGATTGGCAACTCATGGCTAGGGCGGGGGCAGACGAGAGTGCTAGCATAACAACCAAAGATAGAGATTGAAGTTTCATAAAGTAACCCTTTAGTTTGATGGAATATCAGTTAAACAAAAAAATCAGCTAAAAATAACAGGTAAAAACCCTCGTTTTATGATGAAACTAAAGCTCTAATTCGAAATTAAATCAAGTAGCTTGAGAGCTTTATTTAAAACTCAGCCGCTATTGTTATGCAACTCAGTTTAAATCCTTTGTCAGTAGCGCTAAAATAGTCACAATATCGCACTATAAGCGTGGCTACTGAGATCGGTTGCCTACGTAAAAATGAAGAGAGTATAAAGATGAATGATGAACAAAGTGTTATCGATAGCTTAGCTAAACTAGAACAATTTCTGCTGTCAGTGGAAAATGGTGGTTTAGGTCTTGCAGGGATCGAGGGCGTTGGTATGGCTACCAATAACGCCGACGGTCGCCATTTTGTTGCGGTCTTCGATAATAAGCACAAATTATTGCATGCGCGCTGGATAACCGATGAGATTTTTGCAACGGGCAAAGATATGGTGGGCAATGGCGTAAAAGGAAAGCACTAAACGCTTTTATTTTTTAAAATATTTATAAAAAATGCAGTTCAGCGAACTGAACTGAACTGCATTAATTTCAAGTAGATTAAACAGTGTTAGCTATTTGCCTACATTACCAAATACGTACACGCTCATCTTCTGCTAAATAAAGTGCATCGCCTGGTTTAACGTCAAATGCTTTGTACCAAGCATCGTGGTTGCGAGGTGCTTGAGCACGATATCGCCCTGGAGCATGTGTACCAGCTCGAAGCTGATTAAGCATGCTTTGCTCGGTACGTTTTTCTTTCCAGACTTGTGCCCACGCAAGGAAGAAGCGTTGATCGCCAGTGACGCCGTCGATTACCGGTGCTTCTTTACCATTAAGGCTAAGCTTATATGCGTGGTACGCCATAGAAAGGCCGCCTACATCACCAATGTTCTCGCCTAAGCTGTTACGACCATTAACGAAATTTTCAGGGATAGGCTCATACTGACTGTATTGAGCTGCTAGTTGATCTGCTTTGGCATCAAATGCGGCGCGATCTGCATCAGTCCACCAATTGCGTTGAATACCATTAGCATCAGATTTAGAGCCCTGATCATCAAATCCGTGGCCCATCTCATGGCCGATAACAGCACCAATACCGCCATAGTTCACGGCAGGATCGGCATTTGGGTCGAAGAACGGAGGTTGTAGAATCGCCGCTGGGAATACAATCTCGTTAAACGAGCTATTGTAATAGGCGTTAACACGTTGCGGTGTCATGCCCCAGCGATTACGGTCAGTTTTCTGTAGTTCTTTAGCCACACTATCAGCTTTAAAGTACTCACGTAAATTGTGAAGGTTACCCACTAGATCTGTCTTTGTCAGGGCTAAACCCTCAAATTCTTGCCAAACATCAGGGTAACCAATTTTAGGGGTGAAAGCGGCAAGCTTGGCGTGGGCATTTACTTTTGTTTCTGCACCCATCCAGTCAAGGCCATCAATACGTTGGCCCATTGCAGTGCGCAAATTCTCAACTAGCGCTGACATTTGCTGCTTAGATGATTCAGGGAAGTAACGTGCTACGTATACTTTACCAATGGCAAAGCCTAATGACTGCGTGCCTGACATTTCAGATACCGCACGTTTCCAACGAGGACGAGGCTCCTCTTGTCCGCTTAACTCTTTGCCGTAAAAAGCAAAGTTAGCAGCGTAGATATCTTCAGATAACACATCAGCGTTGTTACTCACTGTATGAAAAGTAAGGTAGTCTTGCCAAACCTTGAGTGACTCGCTGTTAACTAAGCCAATCATGGTTTTCACTGGATCTGGTTGTGAGATATTCAGCTGAGGAACCTTGTATCCCGTTTCTGCAAAATACATATCCCAATCAAAACCTGGATACTCTTTAGCAAGATCTGGGCGCTTAACTTGGTTTAAGGTTAAATCACGGTTTCGACGTTTCTCTCGTGGCCACTGCCCTTCAGCCATCTTGGTTTCAAGTGCCAGGATAGCTTCTGCACGATCTTCGGTATCTTTAACGCCTGCAAATGCCAGCATCTCTGCGATGTGATTGACGTAAGCAGTACGAATTTTTACAAAACGTTCGCTGTCTTCAAGGTAATATGAACGGTCTGGTAAACCTAAGCCGCCAGCGCCAATAGACATTTCGTATTGATTTGGGTCGAGGCGGTTAAACCACATCCCACCTGAAATAGGTGACGTTGCGCCAGTAAGCCATGCTTGGCCAAAGACCTTGGTTAGATCATCCGTTGTTTTTATCGCCGCGATCTGATCAAGTGTGCCTTGAATTGGGGTTATGCCCAATTTATTAATGGTGTTGGTGTCCATGTATGACTGGTAAAAGTCGGCAATTAATTGCTCTTCAGCATTTAGATCGCTACGACTGGCAATATCATCGATAATCTCTTTAACTTGTGTTTCGCTGCGCTCAGCAAGACCGGTGAATGCACCATAGCGTGTCTTGTCTGCCGGCATGATGTAATTGTCATACCAGGTGCCGCTGGCATACATAAAAAAGTCATCACCAGGTTTGACGGCTTCATTACGCGCCGATAACTCAACGCCAAAGCTACCTAGCTCTGCTTTGTTTGCTGTTGTCTTAGTGACTTCTGTTGTTGCTTTGCTGTTGTTAACATCCGAAGTACCGCAGCCGCCTAAAAAGGCAGTGGCTAGGGCAATAGCAATTAGTGATTTTTTCATTATTTTATGCTCTTCCTTGCTGAAGTTATTATAATTTTTTAGCGATTCTATCTTCTATAAATGGCATAAAATGTCAACTGCGCAATTGTTAGCAAAGTTATAATGAGAGGCTACTTTAGGCCTTAATGCACTCTTCTGTTCTAGTATGTTCTCTTCCATCATGAATATTAAGTGACATTAAGGTCAGGTTTAGACGGCGAAGATTAGGCTGTACTATTGAATCAAACTCCGTTAGTTCATTATCGATTAAAACGAGATCAGTTAGTGCTGACATGTAACGAATTTCATCGACGTGGGTTATTTGCTTATCAATGCAGCTGAGTTCATTAATCTTTGATAGTTCTGTAATGCCGGTTTGTGCAATACATTGCGCAAACTTTGGATCCTTAAATTGAATATCGTTGACATTTTTTGGTGAAAGGACGCAGCCACTTAATGCAGGCAGCGTCATGCCTAGTATGTTGATGGTTAACTTAGATCATGTCATAAAATAACTTCTATTTCCCTTAGTGGTTGCAGTGCACCTTCATCTAACCAGTAATTCTATTTATGCTATAAAAAAACAAAGGGGAATTAACATAAAGTTATTTTTATTCAATCAATAATTGCAATGTTTTAGGCATTTTTAGAACTGTTGATGCTTTACGGGGAAAAGTGAGTTAGTGATGAACATGTGGTGGCGGGAGATTGGTTAAGCACCTATAAAAAATGCCATACAATACGATTAGGTATGTATGGCATTCTAGTCAATACACTGATGAGAAGTCGCTGGTTAAATGATCGTCATCACGTCTTTTGAAGCCAATCGTGATTTTGGCAAGTTAGCATTATAATCTTCATCTGGGTGGTGATAACCGATGGCTAACGCCACTTCACAGACATAACCGCCCAGTTCATCTTTAAATATTTCACCGATAAGCTCGCTATCAACACCTTCCATCGGTGTTGAATCGATACCAAGACGGGCGAGAGCATGCATCGTATTACCTACGGCTAAGTATGTTTGCGACTTAGTCCAAGCTTCATTGTTACCTTTTTCGTCAGTGTTGAGTGATACAAAGGCAAAGCCGCCAAACGCTTGCTCTCTATCTTCAGGTTTAGTACGACCATCTTCGATCCCCTTATCAACCACTTTAGCGTAATCCTCACGAGTGTAGCTTGGATTGTGTGCAAACAAGATGACATGCGATGCTGACTTTATATGTGGTTGGTTAAACTGGAATTTATTGGCAAAGGTGTCATGCATGCGCTGCTTTGCTTGATCACTCTCAATGACGATGAATTTCCAAGGTTGAGAGTTAATTGAAGACGCTGATAGGCGCATTGCTTCATAAATTACATCAAGATCTGTTTGCGGAATACGCTTTGACGCATCGTATTTCTTAGCTGTGTAACGCTTGTCTAAATCGGTAATGATAGGGTGAGTCATGAAATTTTCCTTTTGATGCGAGTGTTATTGGACTGGCACCATTAATATTGTTTGTAAGTTGGGATTAAAACGCACATCAGCCAATTTTAGTCATTTCATTTATGCTAAATAGCTCAACGCGGCCTTCTGTGGCGGCGATGTAATCAGCTAGGTGACTATTTGCTAGATGTGTTTGTAATTGTTCACGTGATTGCCAGTTTTCATAAAACACAAAGTGGGCAGGGTTTTCATTGTCCTGGTGTAAGTCATAGTTGATGCAACCTGCTTCAGCGCGGGTAATGTCAATAAGCTTGATTAACTCAGCTTTGACGAATTCAATGCTGTCTATTTTGGCGATGATGTTAGCGACGATAGTGAGGTTGGCCATGCTGAACTCCTGTGTTTAAGTCTAACTGTCTTCTTGGCAATGCATTTGGTACGTGCTTTCTATGCGGTGCATAGTAGCGCTAACGATTCAAAACAAAAACAGCTTAGCTTTTGAATTATTATCAATAAAAAATTGATAATGTGCCTATTTGCAACCAACGCTATTTAAATTTTAAAATGGGTATTACTTGAGGATAGCTAAATCAGAGGATTTATCTGCCAAGTCTGACCATAAAATTAGCTGTGATGTCTGTAGGTGAGGGTTAAGAAAATTGACGCTGTAGGCAAACTCGTCAGTAAACGGATCCGTTAGTTATGAATAGAAATCTCAGTAACAGTATGAAAACGAGGCCTTATAAGGCCCCGCTTTGTTAACCACTTTTTATTAAAGGAATCGATGCATAATATCTATGTTATTTATTAGATTCAGCGTCAGCTTCAGCTCTAATATCCATAATTGGCATTACGCCGTTACCCATCATGGTACTTGGCAGTCTTCCATCCCAAGCTTGCGCTTCGGTTAACTTTACAATCAGCGGGTTATTTTTGAGCGCTTTAGCTTTTGCTTCAATTGCCTGTGCCTCAGCTAAACCTTTCAGTAATATTGCTTTAGATTCAGCTTCGGCAATTTTCAAAATCCCTTTTGCCTGAGCATCTGCAGTATTTACTGCTCGCAGTGCTTCTAAACGTTGACGCTCAAGCTTATGCTCCTCTGCTGCTGCAAGGTTTTTCTCAGTTTGCTTTATCTCTATCGAGTTGATGTATTTTTGCGGCAAGATAATATTCTCAATTTGAATATTATCAACCACGACTGGAAAGCCTTCCATCTCTTCAGCCAAGCGCTTCTCTATACCTCGTATCGCACTGGCTCTGTCTTGAATCAGTTGCTCTGCTTCAAATTGAGGAATGGTATCTTTTGTCGCTGAGCGAAAACGTGGGTCGAGAATACGTTGTTCAAACTGGGTTAAGCCGCCATAACGTTTAAATAGCTCTAAAGCAGCTTCTTTGTTAACGGTCCAGTTAACCGAAACCTCAATCGTGACGGGCATCTGCTCTTTAGTGCTTGATGCCATTTTTTCGGCATTTTTACGGGTACGAACTTCGATCAGCTCAACGGTTTCGATAAATGGGATCTTGAAGTGTAAGCCTGGATTTTGTTGTTCTTTCGCTTCTCCGAAGCGCTTAACAACACCCACATGCCCTTCAATTACAATAAAGTAAGAGTTAAATAAGGCAATGATAATGAGCAGTATTGGTAGAGATTTTACTATTGAAATTGATTTTAAAAATGCAAGTGGTGATGGTTTTAACAGCGACATGTTAGGTATCCTTTCTTAATATGCGCGGCAAAGATACCAGTTAACTCTATGTTATGAAACATTTGTTTGTTTTAGGTTGCCAAAGTGTGGTGTTAATTTGCAACTGCAATAAAAAAGGCCAAGTTACTTACCCTTGGCCTTAATCGTTATTTGGCTAATCTAAGCTCGCAGTACGTTAGCGCCGATGCATCATACCTAGCTTAGCGAAACACTATTTGTTTGATAAACGCATATATAACGAGTCTTTTAATTCAGCTCGGTCATGCTTTAGTTGGTGCATGGATTCATCATCTATTGGTGCGCCATTTAATTCCAGCACTCGGATCTCTTTATCCAATGCGTTGTAGTGTTTGGCATCTTTATTAAATGCTGCATCACTTTTACACCGTTCCATAATAATAGCGTGGTGCTCAGGAAACTCATGGAGCAGAGAATGATCTTCGCCTAACATAAAAACCCCTTAATCTTATATGAGTAAATACAACCTTAACCGGTTAAGTAAAGTCAATTGTTTGATTAAATTCAAGTCGATAAAGACAGATTTTACGCTTTAGGTATACTGGGGAGGTGACGTAATGATAAGTGAGTTCAAATGAACGATTTAGTGCCTGAAATTAGTTTCAGAGATACCAAGCTTCCGGATGTTGGATTTGAAGTTATTGAGCTCTCCAGCTTGTATGACAGAGTGGCGGCAGGAGAGATAAGCTTTTTTGGTAAACCCCACAGGATAGATTTTCATAACCTGATCTTCTTTACTGGCAATCAGGGGGATCATTTCGTTGACTTTAATACTCTTCAGGTAGAAAAAGGCAGCGTCGTGTTGGTCAATAAAGGTCAGGTACATGCGTTTGATCTCACCAATAAACCCGCAGGCAAGGTGGTTATTTTTACCGATGAGTATTTAGATAGGGTGGCAGCTGCCATCGACATCAAGATTTTTGCACCCACTCATTTAGTGAGCTCATATCTGCAAAACTTTAATTTATCTACAGAGCAAGCACATTCATTAGTTAGATTGATGGAATTAATCTTCACCGAGTACGAGTTAACAACCCCTAATATTAGTTATCTACAGGTGTTGTTTGCCGCACTTCTGACTAAAGTCAGTGAATGTAGACCTGATATTTATCACCATCAGATGACACCGACACAAATTAACTGTTTTGATCGCTTTACTGAAACCTTAAGTGACGCCTTTACTCATACGCGAGATGCTAAGGCATTAGCGTTACAGGTTGGGACGACTTATAAGACATTGAATAAAGTTTGTAAGATGGCGACGAATCGTACCGCTAAACAGTTGATAGACTCTTATACCATCTTAGAGGCGAAGAGACGTTTGTCGATTGATAATATACAGGTTCAGCAACTATCTGATTATTTAGGGTTTGATGAGCCTACTAATTTTGTTAAGTACTTTAAGAAGCATACTTTAATGACCCCAAGCCAATTTAAACGAAATACTTAAGGCTCATATTTACCATTTTACAGCTTGATTTTACCTGCTGAAACCTGCATTCAAACCCTACAATGGCTCCGAATTCAATTGTTAGGGATACACAATGAAAACCCAATTACTTGCAACACTACTGGTGAGCAGCAGCTTACTGGGCGGTTGTTCAAATCTTTCTGCAGAATCGGAGTCAACGATGAATATTTCAAATAAAACTAAAGCGGTAGCGCTACTCAATGCGATAGAGACCGGTGACAGTAAAGCAATCTCTTATGTGAATGCCAGTGACTATACTCAGCACAATTTGGCTATTGCAGACGGTTTAGCAGGTTTTGGCGAAGCGCTACAGGCGCTGCCAAAAGGTAGCGCTAAGGTCAATGTTGAGCGTGTATTTGAAGATGGTGATTATGTCTTTACTCATACCGATTATAATTTTTTTGGTCCTAAAGTTGGCTTTGATCTATTCCGATTTGAAAATGGTCAGATTGTTGAGCATTGGGATAACTTAGCTCAAAAAGCACAACAGGCTAACCCAAGTGGTAGAACACAGTTAGATGGTGTAACGACAGTATTAGATTTAGATAAGACGGCAGAAAATAAAGCGTTAGTAGCAGATTTTGTGGAAACTATTTTGATCAACGCTGAGTACGACAAGCTTACAAAGTACTTCGATGGTGATCATTATCTGCAACATAACACCGCAATTGCCGATGGCGTATCTGGTTTAGGCCAAGCGATTGAGGCGATGGGACAACAAGGGATCACCATGGAGTACGATAAGGCTTTTAAAATATTAGGTGAAGGTAATTTTGTGTTAGCCATTAGCGAAGGTCGCTTTGCGGGAAAACCTACCTCATATTATGACTTGTTCCGTATTGAAAATGGCAAAATTGCTGAGCATTGGGATGTAATGGAAACCATTTTAAACAAAGAGCAATGGAAGAATGCTAATGGTAAATTCGGTAATCTATAGCGGTTAATGCTTTATAAAATCTGCTTGTACTCCATGAGTATAGGCAGGCTTTCTGCTTTGATTTTATGTGTAAATTAGATATTGTTTATCTTAATAACTACCTGCATTAGAAATATAAACTTAAGCAAAATGAATCAAATACCTATTTATAGGTACTCCTAAATTAGTAGTTGGTGATGATCGTGCTCACAGTTCTTAACACGAAAATGTAATCATTTAGCAACATTGTTCTAGATCAAGTTATCAAGTTGTTTTCAGCTTTATAACAACCCATAAGAATGATGAAAACAAAAGGATTACAATAAATGAAAGTCCATGCCCTAACGTTAGCCGTACTTGCAAGTTTAGCCTCTACCGCCGCCACTGCCGACACAGTTGATCCACTAAAGAAAGCTTTTATTGATGACTCAAAAGTTAAAGTTCAATTCCGTCTTCGATTTGAAGATGTTGATGTTGCGAACGTTGACCAAGAAAATCAAACCACTTTACGTACTCGATTAAACTATCAAACAGGCGATATCTATAAGCTGTTTGCCGTAGCTGAAATTGATGATGTTCGCTCTACGGATAATGAGCCACTTATCGCCGACTATGCCTACACTCAGATTAATCAGGGGTTTATTGGTTATAGAGGTCCAGCTGAAACACTGGCTAAGTTTGGTCGTCAACGTATTCTACTTGATAATCAACGTTTTGTTGGTGGTGTGGGTTTCCGTCAAAATGAGCAAACATATGATGCATTTTCGGTAAAGAATACGGTAATAGAAGGGCTAACGGCTTACTACGCCTATGTTGCTACTGTTAATCGAATTTTCCCTGAAGGCTCAGGTAAAGAAGAGCATGAGAACGAAACCAACCTTGTTAACATTAACTACTCAGGCTTGGATTTTGCAAACATCACCGGTTATGGCTACTTAATTGATAACCAAGATGTTGCTGCATTCTCTAGCGATACTTATGGTATTCGCGCCACGGGTGATGTGAAATTAGATGCGCTTAAATTGAGTTATGAAGCTGAGTTTGCACAGCAATCTGAAGCGGGTGACAATCCTGTTAGTTATAGTGCGTCTTACTATAAGTTAGGTGCGGGGATTAATTTAGCTAGCTTTGGTTTTAAAGCAGGCTACGAAGTTCTTGGTTCTGACGACGGCAAGGCGGGTTTCATCACTCCTCTGGCGACTCTGCATGCATTTAACGGTTGGACTGATAAGTTTCTATTCGGTGGTAAAGGTAACTGGAACAATGGTCTGGTTGATGCTCATGTGATTCTGACGGCTAAAGTCGCTGGATTAAAACTATTGGCTAAATATCACAAATTTGATTCAGATTTTGGCGATATTGATATGGGTAAAGAGTGGGGCGTAGCCGCGACTTATCCGTTTGCAAAGCACTATAGTGTAGGTGTTAAATATGCCAGTTTTAGTGGCGCAGACGAAGGTTATAGCTTCTCAAATGATACCGACAAGCTTTGGTTAACGTTGCAGGCTAAATATTAATTATTAAGTATTTTGCCGCAGCGGTATTGACTCGTTAGCTATATCGAGTCAATACCGTTAGCAGCTCGGACTCCCTTCCAAGCAGGAAAATTATTTTACTCCTGCTTTTTTTCGCTTTTTAAACGCCGAAATGTACGGATGAACAACCTCTGGAAATACGTTTTTTTGGGGGGAAGGTCTATGCGCTTTAACCTGTTCATCATCCGTTAAGTAGGCACAATAACAAATCGTTAAAAAAGTGTAGCCAAGTTGTAGGCAGTGTTACTATTGCGACAAGTATTTTTTGTTGAGTGCATCGTTGAGTGTGGTTTTTGTCATTGAAGCTTAAATCAATCTTCTGTCTATCTATTGTGAGTCTACTGTTACTCATTCCCGCCTTTGCGGCTGACAAAGTATTGGTTGAACATGAAGCACAAATAAAAGCTAAGAGTATAACTGACGCAAAACAGAGCTCACCTGTTACTGACAATATTGCTAATGAAGAACCCACTGATCCCTGTTTTAGCCTATCTCAAACTGATCACGCGATTGACCGTGCTTTTGATTACCTCAATACTAAGTTTTGCCAACCCGCTATTTGGTT
This sequence comes from Shewanella sp. GutCb, assembly GCF_002836135.1. Lineage (NCBI taxonomy): Bacteria > Pseudomonadati > Pseudomonadota > Gammaproteobacteria > Alteromonadales > Shewanellaceae > Shewanella > Shewanella sp. GutCb. Next base: position 299,431 of record NZ_PJBL01000001.1, read on the forward strand.
CGACACTTTTTTTGTCGATGACAGAGTTGCAGATGATGCCAGAGCTGGCACCATTATTCGTTGGTTCAATGATTTCTCTTTTTATGAGAAAGAAGACTTTAGTTATCGAGCCAATATCAGTGCACGTTTAAATTTACCCGGTGTTAATAAACGTCTCAAATTGGTATTGGAAACGTCGGATGAAGATGATCCGTTTGCCCCCTCTAAAGGACCTAGTGCAGAAAGAGAAACGGAAGTAGGCCTCCGCTATGATTGGTATGCCAAAGGGCGCAGCAGTTTTAATATTCAGGCCAACTTTAACCCTAAAGTTGAGGCTCGATGGCGCTATACTTATCCATTATCAGAAAGCACCATTACTCGATTTACTCAAAAGCTATATCAAGACAAGAAGGTCACAGGTGAATCCAGTGACCTCGATATTGAACATTCATTTAATGAAACTTTCTTGGCTCGCTGGAGTGCTGCAGCTCAATATGAATCTCGTGGCAATGGTTGGGAGTTAGGATCGAGTTTTCAGCTTTATCAATATATCAGCAGCAAGCAGGCTATTAGTTATCAAGCGGCGATACACAGTGTCGATGAGCCCCATTACTACATTAAGGATGCAAATATCGGTTTAACTTACAGACAAAATTTTGCCCGAGATTGGTTATTTTTTTCAGTGACGCCAGAATATAACTGGAGTAAAGAAAATGCAGAGTCTGAACGTATTAATCAGGTGATCATCACCTTAACGCTAGAGATATTATTCCACAATGTCTGACGCCACAGGGTATAGACGGTTATTAATCGACAATAATAACCGCGTCAGATAGTGTTATTTGATCGATTACTGACTCTGTTTCCATTACTGGTTGTTGCTGTGTTTGTTCAGCCAAAATAACTAAGCTGTCGGTATAGGAAAACCCATAACCATAACCGCCTTCGGTTGTGACGCCATTGCCAAGCAGATGGGGATCACTTAAGTGATCACTAAAATGATAATTACCTGAGGTTATCGTAGTGATTTGCATAACGCGATAACCTTGCTCATTTAAGGTTTCAATCGCTTGTTGCAGATCGTTATTGAGCCTTTCGGAATCGATTTTACAGTTTGAGTATTCCCACTGTGAGGTTTTGGGTTTAGCGGCCCACATCTCTTCACGCTTATCGGTTTCGATTTTTGCAAAGTAGCTCTTTACTAATATACTCTTTTGTTTCATGTGCCTACAAATTCTCATTTTGATTAGTGCTCTAAAGCTATCCTATTTTGAACAGCGTAGGAATGGGTAGCGTAATGTTGAGCTGTATTTTCTGTGAATAAGTCGTAAATAAATCACTTTCGCCTGACTTAATATCGCAATTTTGAGCGATAGAGTCGCAAGGTTATGTAACGGCTTGTTCAATACCCACTGCATATGATAAATCAATACACCTATTTTAATGCTGGCCTTTGCCTGTAAGCATTGGCACTTTTTTATTGCTCTTTAAATTTAAATGCAGTTAATAAAGGCGTATTGATTTAACCGCTTATCAACGGCGTTAATATCTATTTACTTCCCCCCTCTATTAAGCAAGGGTAAAAAGTAAAATAGCTCCTAACTAAATTAGTCATGACCGCAAGCCCTACTTTGGTATAACACATTGTTACTTGACCGCACTATGGATGTGATTGACACTTGGATAACAATAATTACCCTACAAAAATGGATTAATATAAAATGCTTATTTTCTTTATTTGTATTGCGCTGTTAGTGCTCGCTTACAAGTTCTACAGCCCTTTCGTAGAGCGGCAAGCTGGGATTGACCCTAAAGCTCAAACGCCTCAAGCTCGTTTTGAAGATGGCGTTGACTATGTAAAAGTACACCCAGTAAAAGCTTACTTAATTCAATTCTTGAATGTTGCAGGTGTTGGACCGATATTTGGTCCTATCTTAGGTGCATTGTATGGACCTATAGCGCTGGTATGGATCGTGCTGGGAAATATCATAGGCGGTGCAGTGCATGACTACTTCTCCGGCGTTTTAAGCATTAAAGAAGACGGTAAAAGCCTTCCTGAAATAGCGGGACACTATTTTAATATCTATTTCAAAGGTGTGATGCTCGTTTTTACCGCGATGTTGTTATTCTTCGTTGGGGTTGTGTTTATCATGAGCCCAGCGGGTCTGTTAAGTAACTTGGAATACTTTGAAGGCACTATTTTTGCCAATAATACTTTTTGGGTATTAGCAATTTTAGGTTATTACTTCTTAGCGACTATGCTGCCTATCGATAAAATTATTACTAAGCTTTATCCAATCTTTGGCTTATTGATGATTGTTATGACTGTCTCTATTGCTGTTGCACTGTTAATTAGTGCGCCACAGCTTCCCGAAGTTGGTGATATTTTTGCCTATTTTGACCACAGCCATTATAACAACGATTTGTTAGAGCCGAACCCAGACGGTTTGCCAGTGTGGCCGCTGCTATTTGTGACGATCACTTGTGGTGCAATTAGTGGTTTTCACTCAACCCAAGCCCCAATCATGGCGCGCTGTTTAACCAATGAGAAGTATGTTCGCCCAGTTTATTATGGCGCGATGATGTCTGAAGGTATTGTGGCTTGCGTTTGGGCTCTAGCGGGTATTGCAGCGTTCCCAGGTGGCTATATTGAACTTAAGAGTATTCTCGATATAGGTGGTCCTGGTCTTGTTGTAAATCAAGTTGCTACAACTTATCTCGGCGCTGCGGGGGGGATTATGGCGATTATTGCGGTTGCAATATTCCCTATCACTTCGGGCGATACGGCATTCAGGTCATTACGTTTAACCATTACTGATGCATTTAAGATCCCGCAAAGTATGCGTAACCGTTTACTTTTAGCCATTCCTATCTTAGTGATTGCTTATTTCATGACTAAAATTGATTTCTCATTGATTTGGCGTTACTTCGCATTCTCAAATATGTTGTTGTCTACCAGTGTGCTTTGGTTAGCGACTAAGTATTTGTTTGACCGCGGAACGTTCCACTGGATTGTGAGCTTGCCTGCTATTGTGGGAACCAGCATTACTGTGTCTTACATTATGACAGCAGGGATTGGCTTAGGCTTACCTCAATCGATGAGCCAGCCAGCGGGGCTTGCAGTAGGTGTAATTTGCTTAATAGGACTGATTTTAGCGCACCAAAAACGCAAAGTTGTCACTGAGTCATAGTACAACCAGTGTGACCTTTAAAGGGACTGCAATTGCAGTCCCTTTTTATTATCGTTTTTATTAATCCTTAATTTTGGGACTGCTGTTAAACTGGGTATAGATTATAGAGTTACCTTACTACACGGATAATTGAATTAGAGGAGTACAGTTTGAAACTCGCGCTATTTGATTTTGATGGCACGCTAACCCATCATGACATGTACACTCGTTTTATCCTTTATTCAGCAAGCCCCGTACGCTTGGTACTTGGTTCTGTTTTCCTTTCCCCGTTATATGTTCTTTATAGGCTGCGGGTTATCCCAGCGAGAAAGCTAAGGCCTTTAGTCAGCTACTGTGCTTTTGTTGGTCGAGATAAAACAGTTATATCTGCTCTTGGTAAGCAGTACGCACTCAATGTTATCCCACAATCAATCCGTCCTGAGATGCTAGCAGCGCTAAAACAGCACCAAGCGGATGGTGCTCAAGTGGTGTTGGTTTCAGCCTCGTTAGATCTCTATTTACGACCCTGGTGTGAATCAATGGGAATAACACTAATTTGTAGCGAAATGTCTGTTAAAGAGGGGACCTACACCGGGTTTTATGTGTCAGGTGATTGTAGCTGTGATATGAAAGTAACTAAGGTGCAAAGCCAGTTCACGTTAAGTGATTATGTTGAGGTTTTTGCCTACGGAGATACTCACGAAGATCTGGCCATGTTAGCGATAGCAGATCACGCCTATATGAATGGCATCAAAGTATAGGTTTTGAAGCTGAGCACACAGTAGCCCATTTTTTAGCTTATGCTATTTTGATGCCGGTGAGCGTACTGATGACTTAATGCTTGAACCCAACTTCATTTTTCGGCGCTATTCACGCAGGCTTCTACATCAACATTTGAAGGGCAAGGTGATAAGTCACATTGTTTTGCATTCCAAATTCATGAACATCAACATTGAATTACGATGGCATAGAAGTCAGATTCAGGAGATTGAGCAAAGCCGGAGACGTTACCGAGGATGCCGGAGCCAATAATGACGAGTACTGCATTTCCATGAAGACATCATGGGCGATGGATATGTCGATAATGCAGGCGCAATTAACGACCTTGAACTCAGACACGTCTCGTTATGTTGGACCCTGTATTTCGAGGTTGTTTGAGTATATAAGTATTTGTAGAAAGGCATTTCACCATTAATTTTTTATTGAACAGCAAAGCATCAAGTGAATATCGATGCCTTGTCCGTCAATAGTACAACAACAAACCATGCTGCCGCATGCGGCAATTTGAATCTATTGCTTACATTTCTTCAGTCACAGTACAAAGGCCTGTTACAGCGTCTTCGCCGTAGACTTGTACTGTTGCGCGTAACGCGTGGTCAGCTACCGGATACTGACTGTATAATAGATAAGTAGGCGTTTCGCTAATGTCTTTACCATCTACTCCATCGATTCTATAGATGTCGCTTAGTACAGGTGACTTGTAGCTACCATCAATCTTAACTATCGACTCGTTAGAACGCAGAATATTGATATTCTTCATAGTGATATTGTCACCATCGGATACTTTGCATGTTAGATCACTTGCATGAGCCATACCTGTAAGTGCTACTGCACCAAAAGTTGAAGCGAGTAGTACTTTCTTAAATGTGTTCATTGGGTGTTGCCTCATTATTTATAATCAGTTGGTGTTTGCCGTCGTTAGCTTGCGTGCTGAACAAATCATGGCAACAAATAATAGAATCATGTAGAAATATTGACGCTGACTCTTCAGCTGTCAAGCTGTGACCATGTTGTTTCGAACTATGCTAGAGTGCAATGATTGACTTATCAAGCCCATGTTTAATGATCAATGTTTGTTTTACGGTACTTAAGCCACAGCGTCACTGTCCCATGCTTTGCTCATATTGATGTTTCCGGCAACACATTGAAAAATTGGATCAGCCAAACTTTGATAGATTAAACTGATACTGCTAGCACAAAGATGGAGTCAATAATCAGCAAACATTATCTTCGTAAATAATGTTACTGCAAATATAACTAATCACATTATATTTCCCCCTGTTCTGTGAGCAATGTCATTAAGAAATCTAACCTAAATCCTATATATAATAACCTATAAATAGTAGGGGTTATGTGGTGGTTGCTCTTAGGGAGAGGAGAGTTGTCTGAATCGATAATGATGACATAAGTGAAAGCTGGCTCTGGGGTTATTGACTTGAAGCTTAGGGCAGAAAAACGTTTGAACGGCCTATCAAGGTTGTTTAGCCTGCATAACTTGAACTACGTGAGTTTATAACGGTGAAATGAGCTCTATTTGGCTTTGGGTCATGGATCTTAAATTTAGCACAAATATTGAATTCGAATAACGAGTCCAGCTATTTAATGAAGAGTACTACGGACGGTGGAAATGTCGTTAATGCCGATGCCATTAGCGACCTGAACGCTATCACTTCTCGACATGCTTTGAAATTGTTTAGGCATAATGTGTAATATCGGCGCGATGGACCCTAAATTCAAAAATAAGGACTGTAGCCGGTATTGAATTTCAGACACAAAAAAGCCTACACAAGGTAGGCTTTTTCGTTTTAATTGGTGGCCCCTCTGTGACTCGAACACAGGACCTGACGATTATGAGTCGTATGCTCTAACCAACTGAGCTAAGGGGCCGACTTAAGATAGTCGTCACTATCGAAAGCGAGGAAAGTATACGAGGTTTAAAAGCGATTGTCACCTGAGTTTTACGCATAATGCACGTCTATCGATTCAACTGCTTATCTGTTAATCAATCTCAAGCCAGCTTAGTTGAATTTATACAAAAAAAGCTGCCCATAGGCAGCTTTTTAAACAGAGGTAGAATCTATCTTAAGATGATTAGTCTTTAGTGTAAGACTATTCGCCTCTTATCCTTGAGACTATTCGTCTAGGAATGACTTCAAAATCTCTGAACGAGAAGGGTGACGCAACTTACGTAGCGCTTTCGCTTCAATCTGACGAATACGCTCACGGGTTACATCGAACTGCTTGCCCACTTCTTCTAACGTGTGGTCAGTGTTCATGTCGATACCGAAACGCATACGCAGTACTTTAGCTTCACGAGCCGTTAGGCCTGCAAGTACTTCGTGTGTTGCATTACGTAAGCTTTCGCCTGTCGCAGAGTCCAACGGCAACTCGAGGGTGGTATCCTCGATAAAGTCACCTAAGTGCGAATCTTCATCATCACCAATAGGTGTTTCCATGGAGATAGGCTCTTTAGCGATCTTAAGTACCTTACGGATCTTGTCTTCAGGCATTAACATGCGCTCAGCAAGCTCTTCTGGAGAAGGTTCACGACCCATCTCTTGTAGCATTTGACGAGAGATACGGTTTAGCTTGTTGATCGTCTCAATCATATGTACTGGAATACGGATAGTTCTAGCTTGGTCAGCAATTGAACGAGTAATTGCCTGACGGATCCACCATGTTGCATAAGTTGAGAACTTATAACCACGGCGGTATTCAAACTTATCAACCGCTTTCATCAAACCGATATTACCTTCTTGAATAAGATCCAAGAACTGTAGACCACGGTTGGTGTATTTCTTAGCGATAGAAATTACGAGACGTAGGTTGGCTTCAACCATCTCTTTCTTAGCGCGACGAGCTTTCGCTTCACCGATTGACATACGACGGTTGATGTCTTTAATCGCACCGATAGCTAGGCCAGTTTCTTTCTCAATTGCGTCAAGCTTTGCACGACAACGCTGTACGTCAAATGCGACGACTTTTAGGCCTTCAACATGTGATTTTCCTGATGCTAATTCTAGGTTGAACCACTCAATGCTGCTTTCGTTGCTGGTATAAGCCTTAACGAAATTTTTCTTTGGCATTTTAGCTTGTTCAACACAAAGCTTCATGATCAAACGTTCTTGAACACGGACTTTATCCATCATTGCGCGCATGCTTTTTACTAAGCGGTCAAACTGCTTAGGCATCAAACGGAATTCTTTAAAAATTTCGCCAATTTCAAATAGTGCGACAGTCGACTCTGGGTGACCACGACCTTTTACAGCGATGATTTCTAATGCTCTTTCGTGAGCTAGGCGAAGCGTTGTGAATTTTTCTTTTGCTTCTTCAGGATCGGGACCTTTTGGACCTTCCTCTTCTTCATCTTCATCGTCTTTATCATCAGCATTTTCTAATTCAGCTTCAGACAGAACAGAACCGACGTGAGTTGCTGCTGGAGCAACATCTTCAGCATTTGGGTCGATAAAACCAGATATGATGTCAGATAATCTAACTTCTTCCGCTTCATAACGATCGAATTGCTCAAGGATCATCGCAATTGCTTGCGGATATTCGGCGACTGAAGCTTGAACCGTGTTGATCCCTTCTTCAATACGCTTAGCGATGACAATCTCGCCTTCACGGGTCAGTAGTTCAACGGTACCCATTTCACGCATATACATGCGGACAGGATCGGTAGTACGACCTAATTCAGCTTCTACTGTAGCCAGTGCGGCAGCAGCTTCTTCGGCAGCATCATCATCGGTGCTGTCTTCAGACATCATGATATCATCAGCATCCGGAGCCTGTTCATAGACTCGAATACCCATATCATTGATCATCTGGATAATATCTTCGATCTGGTCGGCATCGACCATGTCAGCAGGTAGGTGATCGTTGACTTCTGCATAGGTTAAATAACCTTGCTCTTTACCTTTGGCAAGCAACAATTTAAGTTGCGACTGCGGAGTATGATCCATAGATATCATCCAAGTTGGGAAACAGTTAAAACGACGGGCAAAAAACAGCCACGTAAGTCGTTAATTATAGCCTTCGGTGCTTCGCTGTGCTAGTCCAAGTGCTTACTTTTGGTGCAAAAATTGCCTTTAAGCTTGCTTTTGGATCACTGCGATTAGCTTTTTAAGCTGCAACCGTTCTTCTTTCGTGTGGTTCTGTTTTAAACTCAGCTCTTGATAACGTTGCTCAATATACTGGTTATTTAGCCACACGAGTGTTTCTTTTAACTCTCGGAGCAAGTTTTCGTCCGCCACTTGATGGTCCCATTGGGTCAGTTTTTTTAGGGTACTGAATTTATCATCGCCCCTGAACTGTTCAAGTAGTTGTGCGCTGCTCATTACTTTGCCGCGAGTTAAATCTAATACAAGGGTCAGTAAGTCAATACCTGCCATCTGTATATGTTTTAGCGCTGGTTGCTGAGGCAATTTCTCACCTAAGCGTGGATGTTGTACCAACAATGCAATGGCTAATCGCATCGGGGTGCCACGTCCTTTCAACGCTTTGTGCTGTTTAGGTTTATCGGCCGACTTAGTCGAAAAGTTAAATTTTCGTTTAAGCTCGTCAGCACCGTTCATTCTTAGCTTGTGTGCTAAATCTTCAAGCAATAGACTTTGTAATACTGTGTCTTGCACTTTTTCGATCAGTTTAATGGCATTTTTTGCCAATACACTTTTGTCTTCTTTGCCAAATTTTTTCGCCAAATTATCAAATAGAAACTCTGGCAATGCCATGGCGTGGCCAATACTTTCTTCGAACTTATCTTTACCAATCTGCCTGACGAGAGTGTCAGGGTCTTCGCCTTCAGGCAGGAACATGAAGCGAACCTGATTACCCGGTTTTAACAGTGGTAAAGCGGTTTCTAGCGCACGCCAAGCGGCTTCTTTGCCTGCTTTATCGCCGTCGTAACAACAGATAACTTCTTTTGCGCTACGCAGCAACAGCTGAAATTGTTCAGCGGTGGTCGAGGTGCCTAATGAGGCTACGGCATAATCAACGTCAAATTGCGCAAGTGCTACGACGTCCATATAGCCTTCAACAATGAGTACTTGTTGCGGGTCTCGATGGCGTTGCTTTAGTTCATACAATCCATAGAGCTCATTGCCCTTATGAAATATGGGCGTTTCTGGAGAATTCAAGTACTTTGGCGTACCTTCTCCCAAAACTCGGCCACCAAAGCCAATGACTCGTCCACGTCTATCCCTGATTGGGAACATTAATCGGTCGCGGAATCGGTCATATCGCTTACCACTGTCATTTTCAATGACCATACCAGCAGTAAGCAGTTTGTTCTGTGAATCTTGATTTTGACGATAGCGGCTTAACAAACCATCCCAACCATCTGGGGCAAAGCCAATGTTAAAGTGTTCTACTACGTCTTTTGAAAGCCCTCGATGTGATAAATAATCAAGCACTTTTTGTTTGTCACTGTGTTGTCTTAGCTGACTTTGGAAGAATAAACTCGACTCCTCCATCAGTTGGTATAAATCGCGACTTAACTCTTGATCGCGAGGCTTACCGGTACCTTGTTCCTGTGGAACTTCAAGTCCTAACTGTCCGGCGAGTTCTTCAATTGCATCCACGAAGTCGAGTCGGTCATATTCCATGACAAAATCAATAACATTTCCGTGTGCGCCGCAGCCAAAACAATGATAAAACTGCTTGTCTCTACTAACGGTGAAAGAGGGAGATTTTTCGCTATGAAAAGGACAACAGGCAGAGTGATTTTTACCCGCCTTTTTTAGGGGTACTTTAGGGTCTATTAAGTCGACAATGTCGATGCGAGCTACTAGCTCATTGATAAAATCACGAGGTATCGCCATTAGTATTGTTAAATGCCGCCTTTAATTTCGTGAAGTTTAAATAGAGAAAATCGAAAACAAACAAGCCGCGCAAAAGCACGGCTCATTCATCACTAAAACTAAAACTACTTGAGTTTTGCACGGATCATAGCGCCAATTGCCGCCATGTCTGCTCTACCCATTACTTTCGGTTTTAGCGATCCCATTACTTTACCCATGTCCGCCATGGAGGATGCGCCCATCTCTAAGATGCTAGCATCAACTAACGCAAGAATTTCCTCTTCAGTAAGAGGCTGAGGCAAGAAGTGTTCAAGCACTTGAATTTCTTCTGCTTCTTTTTGCGCTAATTCGTCACGGCCTGCTGCTGTATATTGAGCAATAGAATCGCGACGCTGTTTTACCATTTTGGTTAAGACCGCTATAGCTTGGTCGTCATCCAAAGATTCGCGGGTATCCACTTCAATTTGTTTGACGGCGGCTAGTGCCATACGAATAGTCCCCAAGCGTACCTTTTCTTTGGCACGCATGGCGTCTTTCATCTGCTCTTTTAGCTGATCGATTAGGCTCATAATGAGATTAATATAAACGTACGCGACGTGCGTTTTCGCGAGAAAGCTTCTTAGCAAGACGCTTGATAGCAGCGGCTTTAGCACGTTTACGTGCAGTCGTTGGCTTCTCGTAGAACTCACGAGCACGAACGTCAGCTAAGATACCAGCTTTTTCACAAGAGCGCTTGAAACGACGAAGAGCTACGTCGAATGGTTCGTTTTCACGTACTTTAATAATTGGCATTAGCCATCACCCCTTAGGTGTCGGTTGCATTGAGACAATTAATTGACTCAGATAATTTAAAAATGGTGCGGAATTCTATAACGACTAGACACCTTTTGTAAACCCCTTATAACGATCGGGATTATGTCTATTTGGTAATAATGCGCTTAGAACGCTATCGGACTCTGGAGTAATTAAAGCACAGCAGGTAGAATTGGCGGTAATTATATGCAGTAAAGATGAGAGATAATGCGGGTTTTAGGAATAGAGACATCTTGTGATGAAACAGGAATCGCAGTTTATGATGATAAAAAAGGGCTACTTTCACATGCCCTTTATAGTCAGGTAAAGTTGCATGCGGACTACGGTGGCGTAGTGCCTGAGTTGGCGTCTCGGGACCATGTTCGTAAAATCGTACCTTTAATTCGTCAAGCATTAGCCGATGCCGATATGACAATTGAAGATCTCGATGGTATTGCTTATACCAAGGGCCCAGGACTTATTGGCGCGTTGCTGGTAGGTGCATGCGTTGGTCGTGCATTAGCTTTCTCATGGGATAAACCTGCTATTGGGGTGCATCACATGGAGGGACACCTATTAGCGCCAATGTTAGAAGATGACGTGCCAGCGTTCCCATTTCTGGCATTATTGGTGTCTGGTGGGCACTCAATGTTGGTAGGTGTTGAAGGCATTGGTCGCTACGAGGTACTCGGTGAGTCGGTTGATGACGCTGCAGGTGAAGCATTCGACAAAACCGCCAAATTGTTGGGGCTTGATTATCCCGGCGGACCCCGGTTGGCGAAACTCGCGGCTAAGGGTATTGAAAAGAGTTATCGCTTCCCAAGGCCGATGACGGATAAACCTGGGCTTAACTTTAGTTTTTCAGGTCTTAAAACATTCGCAGCCAATACGATAGCTGCAGAGCCAAAAGATGACCAAACACGCGCTAATATCGCTTGTGCCTTTGAAGAAGCGGTTGTCGACACGCTAGCGATTAAATGTAAGCGTGCATTAAAGCAAACGGGTTATCAACGTTTAGTGATTGCTGGCGGTGTCAGCGCCAATACGCGCTTGCGTGCTTCACTGGCCGAGATGATGAAAAATCTGGGCGGCAAAGTGTATTACCCTCGTGATGAGTTTTGTACCGATAACGGCGCGATGATAGCTTATGCGGGCTTACAGCGTTTAAAGGCGGGGCAAACAGATGATTTAAGCGTTAAAGGTCAACCAAGATGGCCTTTAGATACGTTAGAACCGGTCGATTAGTACTGAATCCTAATTATGACGGCGCTTTTAAGCGCCGTTTTTTATGGCGCTGTTTTCGAGTATGAGCTTGGACATTTAAGAGGATAATTATCTAAGAGGTTTTATTACGACGTTTTCGTGACAGTTTAGCCTCTTCGCCCTTTAGTAAGCGGCTAATATTATCGCGATGACGAATGACAATCAGGGTTGATAACATCGCAACCGGAATGGTAAACCTATCGTCAATCCACCATGTGAACACTGGCGCGAGCAATGCCGTGCAGATGGCTGCCAAAGATGAGTAGCGGGTGATGAGTACTATAGCGGCCCAAGTCAGCATTAAAAATAATGCTAGATAATGACCTATGGGCGCCATTGCGCCAAATGCGGTGGCAACGCCTTTACCGCCTTTAAATCCAAAAAAGATGGGGAAAATATGACCTAAGCAAGCAGCAATGGCGATAAGCCCAAGCGCTACGGGGTCAACACCTAATCTAAAAGCGAGATATGCTGGAGCAGCGCCTTTAAGCATATCGAAAAAAAGTACCAGTACAGCGGAACTCGCGCCGCCTATACGCAATACATTGGTCGCCCCCGGATTACCTGAACCTACGGTTCTTGGGTCGGGGAGGCCGCGCATTTTACACACAAGTACAGCACTCGATATTGAGCCTGCCAAATAGGCGCCCACTATCATCATTATTGTTAGTGCAGTACTGGTCAAATTGGTTTCCTTATCCGTCTTAGGGTATTATCGCGCAACATAAAAAAATGCTCTTTAAACTTAGCTGACTGACTTGTAAATTAGCCAGTGAATTGGAGCACAAAAAACAGCTTTACAGCTTTCTTAGCTACCTTGCATATAGAGCCGCTGTTTTTTATAAATTCTTTATTTACGAGGAATTATCCTACTTGGATTTTCTCTCGTTCGAAAGAGCCAAAGAGTAATATCTTAGCTTTGCGACGGATTATATCCTTTTTGTTCGCTTTAGCTAATCAGACCTCAATGGTAAAGATTAAGGTTTTGGAGAAATCATGGATAAAGTACTGATCAGAGAACTTAAAATAGAAACCGTCATTGGGGTCTATGAATGGGAAAAGCAGATCCATCAAACCTTGTTACTGGATTTAGATATGGCTTGGGATAATCGCTTAGCCGCCGCGAGTGACGATTATGAAAATGCTTTGTGCTACGAAACCGTGTCGAATCGACTCACGGCGCTGATCACGGAGAAGCCAATCGAGCTGATTGAGACGGTTGCTGAGCAGGTCGCACATTGTGTGATGGTGGAATTCAACGTGCCTTGGGTGAAAGTAAAAGTAATGAAGCCTGGCGCTGTACCGACAGCGGCAGCTGTAGGCGTTGAGATTGAACGAGGTCATGTATAAATGGCTAAAATTTATATAAGTCTAGGCAGTAATATTGAACCGATTCGTCACCTTAAGGCGGCTTTAATTGATTTGAATTGTCATTTCGATGAACTGCTGCTTTCGTCGGTTTTTGAAAGTGAAGCGGTAGGTTTTGACGGCACCAATTTTTTAAATATGGTCGTTGCTGCTGAAACAGCATTGCCAATAGAGGCCGTTGTCGCGACGTTTAAACAGATTGAACAAGACCACGGTCGGGTGAAAGGCGCCAAGAAGTTTGCAGCGAGAACATTAGATCTCGACTTACTGCTTTATGATGACGTGGTTTGTCAGACGCCAATAGAGCTGCCGCGTGCTGAGATTTTATACAACGCATTTGTACTTTGGCCGTTGGCTGAAATTGCGCCGCTGTTAACTCACCCGGTTACCCATGAGCCATATCAAATCCTTTGGGATGAATATGACAAGACTCAACAACATTTATGGCCTATTGAATTCGATTGGTCAGTATAAAAAGCTTTTTAATATAGGATAGTTATGGACACTTTTCAGGTGATTATATTGGCGCTGATCCAGGGCCTCACCGAGTTTTTACCCATTTCAAGCTCAGCACACCTTATCTTGCCTGCTCAATTGTTGAATTGGGAAGATCAAGGGTTGTCGTTTGATGTGGCAGTCAATACCGGCTCACTGCTGGCTGTGGTGATGTATTTTCGTAAAGAGCTGCTCTCGATGTTTAAAGCGTGGACCGGCAGTATCGTCAGCGGTAAGCAAACAGAAGAAAGTAAGCTGTCTTGGTGGATTATACTGGCGACGATCCCTGCGGTGATTGTTGGTTTTACGGCAAAAGACTTTATTGCAACTCATCTTCGTAATATTGAAGTGATTGCTGCAACCACCATTATCTTTGGTTTATTGCTTTGGTGGGCAGACAGAATGCAACGTCAAGGTTTTACTGAGTTTCAAGTCGGTTGGAAAAAAGCACTGGTGATTGGTATTGCGCAGGCAATGGCGCTTATTCCAGGGACATCACGCTCTGGTGCCACCATTACGGCAGCGTTAATGCTTGGCTTAAGTCGTGAAGCCGCGGCGCGATTTTCCTTTTTAATGTCGGTGCCAGTCAGTTTAGGTGCGGCGATATTAGTGACTAAAGATCTCATTTCCAGTGGTCAAGCTATCGACTATCAAGCGTTAGGTTTAGGCATTATTGTGTCATTTGTCGCAGCCTATGTTTGTATTCACTATTTCTTGAAAATCATCAGCAAAATGGGCATGACTCCGTTTGTTATTTATCGCCTAGTTCTAGGGGCGGTGTTGTGTGGCTTTATCTTCCTTTAAAGCGACTTACACACACTTTAATTACTTATTTATTTTAACAGCGAGCGTGTCATGAACAGTATTTATCTTTGCCCAACTTGCCAATCACCGCTAATGGTGCACGAAGAGTCAAAAGGCATGCATTGTGAAAACAAGCACCACTTTGACAAGAATGAACAAGGCTATTGGCTGTTTGGTCTAGTCAAAAAACCTAAAATAGACTCACGAGCTGTAATGCGTGCTAAGCGTTACGTGCTTGAGTCCGGCATCTATGTACCACTGGCAGAGAAACTGGCTGAGATCATTGCTAACTTGCCTCAGTTTGCTGAAGGAGCGTCATTATCGCAGTTAGATTATGATTGTGGTGAAGGTTACTTCTTAAGAACCGTCAAGGATATCTTGACTGAGCAACAACCTGAAACCGCCTTGGAGCAAACCGGGGTTTCAGAAGCTGAGAATGCCATTTTTGCAGCTGCAAAATCACAAAGTGGTCCGACTTATATTGTTTCAAACTTAAAACATCTACCAATCAAAGATGAAAGTTTTGACCTGATCACCTTAATCGATAAGCCGCTTAAGGGAAAAGAGCTGACTCGAGTGCTTAAACAAGATGGTATTTTGTTGCAAGTGGCAGCTGGTCCTAGACACTTATGGCAAATTCGAGAGTTTATATACCCAGATCTCAGCGAAAAGTCGGTCAGCAATAATCTTCCCAAAGAGCTTGAGTTACTGCAAAGCGAACGTCTATCAATCAGTGTTAAGGTGTCTGGAGAGCAAGCTATCGCACTTCTTGACATGACGCCTTATGCTTGGCGAGCGAATGACAGTATGCGACACCATATACAACACGCAAAGTTTGACTCACTAGAGATAGACTTTGTAATTAACTTGATGACTAGAAAATAGTCTTGGCTCAGGGTAACCTTTGCTTATTCAACCTAATGGAATTATAGATACTGATGATGCGTATATTGCTGTTGTTCATCTTAGCGACTTTACCGTTGTTTTCTTTTGCTAATGTTTATCAAATCCCTCAAGGCGGCAGTCGTTTAGTCGGTGAATTACAAGAGCATATGGTGCAAAAAGGCGATTACTTCCAAACCATCTCTAAACAGTACAACATTGGTATTTTGGAGTTAATGGAATCTAACCCCGGTGTAGACCCTTTCTTACCTACGCCAGGAAGCCGCTTGTTGATCCCTACGCAAATGTTGCTGCCAGATGTGCCTCATAAAGGGGTGGTGATTAATCTGGCTGAACTGAGGCTCTATTACTTTCCAAAAGGCGGCAAAGAGGTCCATGTCTTTCCTGTCGGGATCGGAAGAGTAGGGCGAGAAACACCAGAGATGGTGACAAAGATTAAATCTCGTATCCCTAATCCAAGTTGGACGCCGCCAGCAAGTATTCGAAAAGAGCATTTAGAGCAGCGTGGCGAAGAGCTACCAAGAGTGGTACTCGCGGGGCCAGACAATCCGCTAGGCAAGTTTGCTATTCAACTATCCTATGGTGACGGTAGCTATCTTATTCACGGTACCAATAAAGATTTTGGTATTGGGATGCGGGTGAGTGCGGGCTGTATTCGACTAAACCCTGATGATATTGAATGGTTATTTGATAAAGTTAAGTACGGCGATTCTGTTACCGTCATTAATCAAGCTGTAAAAATCTCAGCCGAACCTGATGGACAACAATTAATTGAAGTTCACTCGCCATTGTCTGAGTCTGAAGGACAAAGTAGTCGTGTGATTGAGATGAATCGCGATGTCATCGAGTTCATTGGTCAAGATACTGTCGATTACAGTAAAGCCAATGATGCTTTACTCACTCAGCGTGGTATTCCAACCAATATTCAATAGCTTTGAGCTGATGCATTTGACAAGCTTTATTAGGCGTCCATATAGGGCGCTTTTTTATCGCTTAAAAACAGTGAGGAGTTTAACCGTGTTTGAACGTCGAGAGATATTGTGAGGTTAGTGCAGATAAATTTAAGGCTTGGTCAAGTTACCTTGAAACCAAGCCTTGGGTACTAGCTTAATGATTAAGCTAATGCCTCAACGTAATTACTTCTTGTAAGAAGTTGCTACGTTGTCGATGCGGTCGTTAGCACGCTTAGCTTCTGCTTGTGCGTCCATAGCAGCTGCTTTTGCATCATTAATGTCAGCAGACATTTTGCCATGATCAGACTTTAGAGAGCTAACTTCAGCTGAAAGCTGGTCAACTTTGTTACCTAGGTTTGCAACGCTTTCTTCAAGAGCAGTAGTGTTTGCACAGCCACCTAGAAGGGTAGTCATTGCTACACCAGCAATCAAAAGTATTTTGTTATTCATCGGGAATTCCCTTTATTTAGGTTGGATTTAATTAGCACAGCTGCACATAACAACTGAGCAGCTTAATTATGTCATAGACAAAAAAATTTGCTATGAATTTTAATGCTAAGCTCTGAATACCTTAGCGAATAATTGCTCAATTGCAAGCTAAGTGCAATTTAAATGCTAATTCACACAATCATAATCTTAGACTATTAATATCAATCTAAGCTGAGTTTTTATTTTCGCCTTAATTTGGCTGATTGTTTTTGAGTGCTTGTACCGCTGCAATTCGCTTGATAGTAAGTTGTTGCTTAATGTCCGCACCTTTAAAACCATCATCAATAATGGCCTTTACTGCCACATTCGATGCGGCATCAAAACACGCTTGTATGTAGTCAGCCTGAGGATACTCATTTAGCTCAAAACCTTTACGGCCCTTAGCATCGGCTTCACAACTGAGTAAGAGCTGTTCTATGCGTTGCGGTTTACGCCAAAAATCTGCTTTGTCGAACAGCTTAACGATGGTGTCAGCCCTAAGATCCATCGCATTATGGATGTTTTGATGTTGGTCGCTGACCAGTAATGCCAGATCGCGGTATTCATTTGGCACTCTATAGCGATGACAAAGCGCTTTAATGAGGGGCAATCCTTTTTGTCCATGACCATAATGTTTTGGTAGTGATTCTTTAGGGCTCAACGCCTTACCGAGATCATGTAGTAGTGCGGCAAACCTTACAGCATTGTCATTAGACAGCTTGGCGGCTTGCTCAAGCACCATTAACGTATGGATGCCAGTGTCAATTTCAGGGTGCCATTGTTCAGGCTGTGGTACGCCAAAAAGCGCATCAATTTCTGGGAATAAAATACTTAAAGCACCGCAGTCTTTTAATACGCTGAAGAAGACTTGTGGCGCATTGCTCGATAATGCTTTGTCGAGTTCAATATAAACTCGCTCAGGCGTTAAGGCCTCGAGTTCACCACTTTGGCTGATCTTTCTCATTAACTCGAGAGTCTCTGCTGCAATGGTAAAACCCAGAGCATGAAAACGGGCGGCGAAACGGGCAACACGCAGTACGCGAAGTGGATCTTCTACGAAGGCATCGGACACATGCCTTAATATACGGGCATTAAGATCGGCAATCCCCAAGTACGGATCATATTGGTTTCCGTCACTATCTTGGGCAATGGCATTAATGGTCAGGTCCCTGCGGAGTAAGTCTTGCTCTAGGGTTACATTAGGTGCAGCATCCACGCTAAAGCCCCCATATCCTGCCGCGGTTTTTCGCTCGGTTCTGGCAAGGGCATACTCTTGTTGGGTACTGGGGTGCAGAAATACCGGGAAGTCCTTACCGACTTGCTTATAACCCAAGGCCAGCATCTGCTCTGGCGTGGCACCCACCACCATATAGTCACGATCTTTTATCGGCAGATTTAGCAAATTATCGCGGACAGCGCCGCCAACGAGATAGATTTTCACAATAAAGCTCACTTATGGACATAAGTAGCAGTTTAGCATGGATAAATCGATGTTAGCTGTCAAAATAGACCTCTTACTTGAGCCGATAGACCTCTTACTTTAGCCGCTTAAGTTGTCGCAAGTTTTGACAACTGATCTGCTTGGCTTTAACGTGAGTGTAATTTCTAGATTATTGTCAAAGCGTTGAGCATTAAGCTGATAGGTTAGTGGCACTCAAAGTGTTATGTTGCAGCCATTCAAACGTTTTCTAAATAGCAGAGTGATTAACGGCCCAATCGGCGGTTTTGCTCCTCTAACAAGGATTAAAAGCAGTATGTATAAGGCTTTTTTTGGGTTGAAAGATAACCCTTTCTCTATAGCGCCAAACCCACATTATCTGTTTCTAAGCGATCGCCATAGAGAAGCGTTAGCACATCTGACCTATGGATTAGGTGAAACCGGTGGCTTTGTGTTGCTGACGGGGGAGGTGGGTACCGGAAAAACCACTGTGTCGCGTTGCTTACTCAATCAACTGCCCGAGAACACAGATACAGCCTTTATTCTCAACCCAGCTTTGACGGAGTTAGAGCTACTGGCGACATTATGTGATGAATTAGAGATAAGTTACTGTGAATCTCCAAGCCTTAAACAACTGACGGACCGTATCAGTACATTTTTGCTCAATAATCACAGTAACGGCCGTAATACGGTACTTATCATTGATGAGGCGCAGCACCTTAAAGCGGAAGTGCTTGAGCAACTGCGATTACTGACTAATCTAGAAACCGATACCAAGAAGTTATTGCAGGTGATTCTAATTGGCCAGCCAGAGTTACAGCAGCTGCTTAAACGGCAAGAGTTGCGCCAGTTAGCACAGCGAATTACCGCTCGTTACCACCTATTGCCATTAACGCTGGAAGAGGTTGGACTCTATGTTCAGCATCGACTGCAAGTGGCGGGTCGACACGAACCTTTATTCCATAAAAGTGCCATTAAGACATTACATAAGCACAGTGATGGCATCCCCAGGTTAATTAACCTGTTGTGCGAACGTGCACTAATGGCCAGTTATGCGCAATCTAAAGTGCCTATTGATAAAAATATGATCAATATGGCATCACGAGAAGTGTTAGGTGAAGAACCTGAAAAGAAAAACATCTGGCTTCCCATCGGCTTAGCAGCATCAATAATATTGACTTTTTCAGGGGCATTTTACCTCTTTAGCCAATCGGCAAACGACACCACAAATTCAGAACCTAATCGTTTCCCAGCTTCAGCCTCTAATGATGGAAGTGCGAGCACTGAGGTGAATACCACTACAACAACATTGAGCAGCAGTCAGCGAGTACTCAAAAATGCGATGGCACAAAGTCGTGATATCGACACCGCTTATGCCAGTATCTTAGGCTTGTGGGAGAAAGCGCCTTATATCGGCCTATCCGCCTGTCAATCTGCGCAGCAACAAGGCTTGTCTTGTTATCAGCAGCAGGGTAACTGGAATTCGATAGTGAGGTTAAACTTCCCCGCCGTTGTTTACCTTGTCGATGAGCAGCAACAAGCATTTTATGGCACCGTTGTCGCAAGACAAGGTGAGCAGATGTTACTGCAACTTAATGAGCAACAGTTGTGGGTTAAACGAGACTGGTTTACGCGACACTTTAGCGGTACGTTCGAAATACTTTGGCAAGCACCTCACAATCAAGTCAGTGAAATTGGTAAGTCTGCCAATCAGGCTCAATTGCAGTGGTTAGAAAATAGTTTAGCCATTGTGACAGAATCATCACCTCGATTAGTGTATCAGTTTGACGGCCAGTTAGAGCAAGCAGTAAAAGCATTTCAGCGGCAACATGGATTGGCGGCTGACGGTATTGCCGGAGCACAAACATTGGTGCAGTTAAACCTCTACTTAAGTGATGTCGGACCTCGTTTAGGTCAATCTAAGAGGTTGTATTAATGTCAATTTTACTCGATGCTGTGACGAGAGATAAACAGCAGTCTCAAGGTATCCAACATGATGTTGTAATGACGCCTAGAGCCCAATATAAGACGGTTAGCCATGAGCATCAAATGGCTAAACGCGCCGTGGTATTTGCAGCTTTACTGTTACTTAGCGTTGCGTTAGCGTGGTTATTGAGCCAAATGTTCATGGTAGAAAACAATAATAACGATAACGTCGCTAATCAAACGTTTGCAATCGCACCGGAGCAGAACCAACCGAATACACCGCTCAATATTGCATCAGCGGCGGGTCGTCAGTTTGAGGCTAATGACGCAAGTGTAAAGCTTGCTGGCAAAGTCGCGTTACCTGTAGCAAGGGCAATGCCTAACAGTGGACCTCAAGCCCGTCAAACATCGTTTGTACCCGCTGGCAGAGTGACAACGTCGAACGATGCAGCAGGTAACGATTTACTCGCGGCAGTACTTAAAGCGCAACAGAGTATTGAAGCGGACGAGAGTCCTGACGAAGTTAAGCCGCAAGCCGTTAGCAATCAACCCGATCCGATTATATTGGGCGCTAATGCTAATCAACGTGGTCAAGATATGTTGGCATCACTGCAATACGAAGTTGATCTTGCAGCTGCAGACGTTGGTTTAGATTCAAAGCCGAAACCACAAAATGACAATAACCTCGTTGCCGCTTTTGAAGCTGCGCTTAAAGATATCGAGCGAGAAAACGCATTTGCCACTCCGGTGACTCAGCCAGCATTAGACCCTATCCCTACCACGCCAAAAACGGATAGTATTCCTAAGTACGGGCAGTTACCCGCAGGCTTGCAGTTACAGGTTCCAGAATTTTCTATTAATGCGCATGTATACTCAAGTGTTGAGGACAATCGCTGGTTGAATGTGGATGGCGCTGAACTGCAGCAGGGCGATAAGATCCAAGGTAAACTCACCATTGTAGAGATTAGACCTCGAGATGTGGTGTTGTCGATACAGGGCACCGAATTTAAGGTCCCTGCAATCTAGGTGAATCTACTGACAACTGTTCTTCGAGCAGTATCGTCACTAAAAAGGCCTAACAATCGTTAGGCCTTTTTAGTGCGTATCACTTTCTGTTGTTGGTCGTGCTAGCCGTAGAAATGGTAAGCCAACAGTAAGGTCAGTGCGTAGCCGACGGAATAACATAGGGCTAGAGCTGGCACATATTTAAGATAGCTAACAAAGGTCAGTTCTTTTACTTTACTCATGGCGATAATGCCGGCCGCTGAGCCGATAACAAGTAAAGATCCGCCAACACCAACTGAGTATGTCAGCCCTAACCATTCAGGTGTATTAAGCGCGGGTTCGGCTTTTAATAATGCCGCGGTTAATGGCACGTTATCAAGTAACGCAGAACCAATACCGGCAACAAAGTTGGAGATGTTAGGGTCAAACTGAGTATAAACCTGAGTTAATAGATCCAAGGTGCCAATCTCTTTAAGCATGCCTACAAGCAGTAAAATCCCTAAAAAGAACAACAGGGTGTCGTATTCAACTTGACGGATATACTCCAGGATCTGCAGCTCCTCTTTATTGCTGCGTGTTGTATGCCCAACAAGGAACATCACCGACAGTCCGGTTAAAAAGGTAAGTACTGGAGGGATCCCAAATAATATGTTTAACACCATTGTCATTACAATCGTGGTAAAGAAGATGACAGCGATACCGATATCAACTGAGCGAACCTCTGTTTTAATGGGTGTCGTACAGACTTCGCCTTCAGCTTTAAGTGAAAATAGCACTGCTAGCAGCATGACGCTAACCGCAGCAGGTATAGATAGCATCAGAAGTTCTGACATATGGACATGGCCACCAAGAAAGATCATCAAGGTTGTCACATCACCTGTGATAAGCGCGACTCCACCCGAGTTAACCGCAAAAATGATGAGCACGGCCATGCGTCTACGTATGTTCTTTTCTAGGTTGAAAGTGGTGAGTAAGCCCAGAGAAACGAGCGTTGCGGTCACGTTGTCGCAAATAGCGGAAAGTACCAGTGAGAACAATGCCACTTGCAGCATTAACATGCGCACCGATACACGTTCAGGAAATAGCTTTTGCACCAGTACTTGGATCATTCCTTTGGCATTGAGATACGCAACAAAGGTCATGGTAGACATCAGAAACAACCATAAGGTGGCAATTTCCAGCAGATTTTCGTTTAGTTGTTCTTCGACTAACTTTTCATGGCTGGGATCTCCCGCGGCCATAAAGAGCACAATCCAAGAGATACATCCAAAAAACAGAGTGGTTTTAGCTTTATTTAGATGGGTAACTTCTTCAAACACAATACTCAACAACGCGAGTACAGCTAGCGATATTAAAAATGCGTACAACATAGGGCTACTCACAGACAGATTTTTATATTGGATACTGAAATCAGTACAGGCTTGCTCTAATTTAAGGTTTGTTTAAGCTTTCCTTGCTAGAGCGCGGCGATCAGACCACAGCATAAATAAGAACGCAACTGTTATCTGGATCAAAGTTATTGCAGAAACGTGAGCTTAACACTGTGGATTTTGTATAACTTAGTGTTAACCGCTGACTTGTTATTAATGTGTAGCGACAATGACTGTTTTTTCGTGGTTAAAATACACGCAGTAGATAGCTTAACTAAGAGAGATTGAATAAGAAATTATTGCCATTAAGCAAAAACATGTACTTGAATTTATATAACGGAAAATAGGCATGGTCAGATGATGGACTTTATAGTTAAAACTTATACCCGTTGTATTAAAAGTTCGACCATTATGTGGGAATTAAAAGCCCTGTAGGCAAGATGGGGCATTGAAACTAATCGTTATACTCGGCTCTGGCATCCTTGGTAATAGCTCTACCTTCGTCCATCCGCGGACTCGTATCTCCTGGATCTGACCGCCAAGGAGGGCGGGAATGTCTTATTTTGTATGGAACAAAATAGACCACTTAATCGTATATCGAAAACCGACAACGAAGCTTAAAGGGCTTTGCCATTTACTTTAAACGTCGGCCGCACTCGTTAAGCGACTCTGATTTTCCACTTCTGCTTTGCATTGGCTTAAACGGGAATAACCATTGCTTCACTAATGCGTCTTGAATTGAAAAGTCTGAGGTGCTCTGAATGGGTCAAATACTTAGTGCTGTGGCTACGATATAAGAGGATGCGAAAGCATCCTTTTTTATTATCTAAAATTAAGCCCATAAAAAAGGAACACCTAGGTGTTCCTTTGACGTTAACTAGGGTCTATAACCTTAACTGTATGCGTTAAGTCTAGCCTTTTGCCATTTTTGCAAAAACGCGATCAGCAGCAGCAAGCGTTGCTTCCAGTTCTGCTTCACCATGAGCCAGTGACATGAAACCTGCTTCATAAGCGCTTGGTGCTAAGTAAATGCCTTCATCGAGCATGCCATGGTAAAACACTGGGAATTTCTCAGCATCGCACTTGGTCACTTGCTCAAATGAGGTCACTTGCTCTTCTTCTGTAAAGAAGAAACCAAACATGCCGCCAACGTAGTTGATTGCCATTGGAATGCCGTGCTTGTTTGCAGATGCTTTAAGGCCTTCTGCAACATACTGTGTCTTAGCGGCGAGTTGCTCGTAAACACCGTCTTCACAAAGCGCGTCCAATTGTGCAAGACCTGCAGACATTGCTATTGGGTTACCTGACAGTGTACCCGCTTGATAAACTGGGCCAGTAGGCGCAATAAACTGCATCACATCTTTACGGCCACCAAAAGCCCCCACTGGCATGCCGCCGCCAATCACTTTACCAAGTGTTGTTAGATCCGGTGTTACGCCGTAGTGACCTTGTGCGCCGCCCTTAGAGACACGGAAACCCGTCATTACTTCATCGATAATCATCAATGCACCGTATTGGTCACAGATTGCACGTAGGCCCTGTAAGAAACCTTCAACTGGTGGAATGCAGTTCATGTTGCCAGCAACAGGCTCAAGAATGATGCAAGAGATGCTATCTGGATATTGCTCAAATAGTGCCTTAACCGAATCAAGGTCATTATAAGTTGCCGTTAAAGTGTGCTTGGCGAAATCTTCAGGAATACCAGGAGAGCTTGGCTGACCTAAAGTGAGTGCACCTGAACCTGCTTTTACGAGTAAGCAGTCAGCGTGGCCGTGGTAGCAGCCTTCAAACTTTAAAATGTTGTCACGGTTAGTAAAGCCACGTGCTAAACGGATAGCACTCATAGTGGCTTCAGTACCTGAACTCACCATACGAACTTGTTCCATTGAAGGCACCATTTCGATGACTTTTTCAGCCATAGTGACTTCAAGTTCAGTTGGCGCACCAAATGATAAGCCGTTTTCAACCGCAGCAAGTACTGCTTGACGAATTTTTGGGTGGTTATGTCCCAAGATCATTGGGCCCCAAGAGCCAACATAATCGATGTATTTTTTACCGTCGGCATCAAAGATATATGCGCCATCGGCTTTTTCAATAAAACGTGGAGCACCACCAACACTACTAAATGCGCGGACTGGAGAGTTAACGCCGCCTGGAATGGTTTTTTTAGCCTGTTCAAAGAGTTCGTCGGAACGGGTCATTTTAGATCCTTAAAAGTCAGTAGCTTGATTAAAATTCAGCTTTTCGTGAATACCAATTAACTGGGCGCTCATATTGCTCTAATTGAGAGTCAACACCAAGCGTCAGTGCAAACAGTGCCATACGAATTAATAAACCGTTATCAGCCTGCCTAAAGATGGCGAGGTTAGGGTGGTTATTAAGATCGTTATCCAGTTCATTTGCTTGCTTACGAGAATCTCGTGGCAGCGGATGCATGATCACTGTGTTCGATTTACAATGTTTTGTATAAATACTTTGGTTTAATCTAAATTTTCCACGGTATTTATTTGCTTCATCTTGCGAAGGGAAGCGCTCTTCTTGAATACGCGTTAGATAGAGTATATCAGCGCGGTCTAAATTGCCTTCAAGTTGATCTGTTATTGTGATCGTATGCCCAGCATTTTCAATGTCATTGATCACATAGTCAGGCATTGCTAACTCTTTCGGTGACACTAACGTGAAGCTGACATCCTTATACATACACAAGAGTCGAGAAAGTGAATGCACTGTGCGGCCAAATTTCAGGTCGCCTACCATAGCGATATGCATGCCGCTAATATCACGCCCACCTGCAGCGAGCTCTTTTTGAATGGTAAACAGGTCTAGTAATGCTTGAGTTGGATGCTCGTTTGAGCCATCACCACCATTGATGACTGGAACACGACTGCCCTCGGCAAATTCTTTAACTGAAAATGCTTCAGGGTGACGCATCGCAATCACATCTGAGTAGCTCGATAGCACTCTGGCGGTATCGTATAAGGATTCGCCTTTTGACAAAGAGGATGACGCCATACCCACGGTTTCATTCACTTTGCCACCGAGCAAGCTAAACGCGCAGCCAAAGCTGATGCGAGTACGCGTACTTGGTTCAAAGAAAAGATTGCCCAATACAGCTCCATCTAAGACGGTGGTGCGTTTTTGTCTTAAAGCATAAGGGGTCATTCGGGTGGCAACGTTGAATATGTTCTGTACGGAATCCAAACTAAGTTGGTTTACCGAGAGGATATGTGAACCTTGAAAC
The DNA here is from genome assembly GCF_002836135.1 of Shewanella sp. GutCb. NCBI lineage: Bacteria > Pseudomonadati > Pseudomonadota > Gammaproteobacteria > Alteromonadales > Shewanellaceae > Shewanella > Shewanella sp. GutCb. Next base: position 325,184 of record NZ_PJBL01000001.1, read on the forward strand.
TGAGTCATCAGCCTATATTTCCAATTTCTGGGGGGCTTTATAGCAGGCAATAAATCGCGGCTAGTGAGCCCTAAATTTATGTAGGGTGGCTGAGGCGGCACTATAGCAAAAATTCTGTTGCAGTGGAATATGCGCGCAATTGAATATGCTCACCTAAATGTTTACAGTTGGATGGGTTTTCGACCCACAATGACCGTTAATATCGTCGCAATTTGAAGATGTCGGCCGTGCTGATGATCAGATTGAAATAATGAGGTCACATTTTAGAGAACTAATTAAGTTCCCATGAGTTTAGGGGCAGCTGATCTTACGAGCTTGGTTTTTGTTCGATTCTTTACCGTAAGGAATAATTATTTTAGTACAAGGCTTGAGCGATGATTTAGCAACCTGAGCGAAAAGCGCGTAACGCACTCTAGTTGTAAAAGACTAAAAGTATTGAAACGAACCCTAAGGGCCGCGCTTCTTGGCTATTTTTACGGTGTTGTAGGCTATTTGTGGAGAATGACTAAACGACATAGCCTACGCCTTGTTAAAATAGCCAATAAACTGCGGCAAAAACAACCGTGAAAGATCTACAGCCACTATGTATATGGTTGTTAGCACTTGCTAAATCGTTTGTTGCAGGGTAAAACTGCGCAATAGTTTTAGGCGTTTTGATTTAAAGACATAGATCTGGAAGGTTAAATTTGGACCATATAATTTGGAATGTAGACCCTGTAGCGATTAGCTTTATGGGGCTTAAAGTACATTGGTACGGCATTATGTTTGCGCTAGCGATAGCCTCGGGCTTTCAGGTAATGAAGCGTATATATATAAAGGAAAAACTGCCGGTAGAGTCGCTGGATAACTTACTGATGTATTGCGTTGTCGGCATTATTGTTGGTGCGCGTTTAGCGCATTGTCTATTTTATGACCCTGCTTATTACTTCAGTCATCCAATGAAAATTTTCGCGATATGGGAAGGTGGGTTAGCCAGCCATGGTGGGGGTGTAGGGGCTATTTTGGCACTCTACTATTACCAGCGTCAGGTTAAGCTACCCTTCTTGTTTTTACTCGATCGCTTGGCGATAGCGACCGCTATCTTTGGCTTCTTCGTGCGGATGGCCAACTTTGTTAATTCAGAGATCTTGGGCTTGCCGACAGATGCACCGTGGGGAATTATTTTTGAGCGAGTTGATATGCTACCTCGCCACCCAGCGCAGCTGTACGAAGGGATAGCTTACTTATTAATATTTGTGTTGTTATGGGCGGTTTATAAGCTGACTGAGATGAAGCAGAAGCACGGCGCTATCTTTGGTTTGTTCTTGGTATTAGTCTTTAGTGCGCGATTCGCTATCGAGATGGTCAAGGTTAAACAAGCCGTTTATGCTGATGCATGGACATTTAGCGCGGGGCAACTGTTGAGTATTCCATTCTTGCTCGTTGGTGTTGCACTGTTAGTACTGCCTTATGTGCGTAAGCGTAAGGGATGATGAACGGCTAAACTTAAGTCTTGATTAGAGATAAAAGAGAGCCACTAGCGTTAAACGCTAGTGGCTTTTTTAATGTCTATTGATTTCGTTATTAAAACGGTAGTGTAAAGCCGATAGTGGCGGTGCGCCCCATGCCTTTGAAGTAACGTGTGTCTGTACCGACAGTCTGTGAGTAGTAAGTGTAATAGTCTTCGTTGAGCAAGTTCTGGATCCCGATGCTTAGGGTGCCGTCGTAGACTGGAATAGCGATAGATGCATCAACCGTGGTGTAACCATCAAAGTTGGCGTACACATCGTTATCCGCGTTTTTAAAGTCTTTATCCATATAGTAATTTGCTTGTACTCGGGTAGAGATATCGTTGTCGTAGTTATGGGTCCAAAATAGGTTAATACGATTGGGTGACATGTTGGCACCATCTAGATCAGTATCTACGCTTTGATCATTATTAGAATCGTACTCGCCATTTTGGATTGCGATATTAACGCCCACATCATCATGATCGCCTAGGTAAGCGGTGATGTTCGACTCGATGCCTTCAATAACACTCTTTTCGCGTTTAATCACGAACGAGCCGCTGCCATCGCCTTTTTCGACCATGCGTGAGCCGTAATCACTCGATGAGCGGTAATAAGCGATTTTGGCTGAGAAGTTGTCACCTTGGTAATCGGCACCAAACTCAATATTGTCAGTCACAATAGGCTCTAGCGCTAAGCTATCTTCAATACTTGGGTTCACGCCTTGAAAGTTATCGCCGTCTCTGAGTACGCGTCCAACGTCTGGCATACCAAAGCCTTGGTTGTAGCTGGTGTAGATCCGTAGCGCGGAGTTCAGTTTATAAGAAACGCCGATATTAAATAGCGTTTCGGTAAAATCGGGTGAGCCACCCTCGATGTGTTTGTCACCGTAACCGTATAACGTTTTGTAATCATCGACATTGAGCTTAGCGTATTCATAACGCACGCCACCCGATAGGGTTAGATTGTCGATGATGTCGTAATCTATTTGCGCGAAAGGCGCAATGTTATCGTAGGTGCTTTCAGGTACCCAAGAGGCGCCACTGACCACCATATCTTGCTCAGTTGTGTCGCGGAAGACATCCAAGCCGTACGCAATACTGACACCAGAATCGGCGATATTTTTGGCCAGCATTGATGCTTTCATGCCCCATTTAACTGACTTATTACGCGATTGCTCATAGTAGAGAGACTCGCCGTTGGTGCCAGTGCCACAGACTGTGACCTGATCGCTGCCTTCCATGCTTGGGTCGTAAAAGCTCGCCCAACAACCACCACCGTAAACCGCTTCAAAATTTTGATTGAAAAACTGTAGGTTTAGCTGCTGACCGCCAATGTTTTCATGGATATAGGTCAAGCTAGTGGTGGTGACTTGATTGTTGGCTGCTTCCCAAGGCTGGTCTTGTTCGATTGCGCCAGTAGGCACGTCGTTTTCTTTATCGCCTTTAACGGCCATATAGTTGCCGTTGTTTTCCATATTGTAATGGTTAACCATTAGCTCCAATCGAGACTCATCGAAATCGTGGCCAAGTTTGATAAAGAAATCGGCACTTTGGCTGTCCATCGACTCGCCTTGAGTGGTATCAACCCCAATCATGTCGTCGTTAGCATCGTAATAAACACCGTTATTGCGGTAACTGACAGAACCAATCATGTCTAAGTTTTCTGATTCACCAGAAAAGGCATAGCTGGTACCAAAGCTAATGCCATCACCGTCTAGGCTGTTAGGCACACTGACATCAAAACTTACTTGGTGCTTATTGTCGCCGGTGGGTTTTTTAGTGATGTAGTTGATGATGCCGCCTTGGGCACCTAAACCATGCATGGCGTTGGCACCATGAATAATCTCAATACGCGCGATCATCGCGGGATCAATCGTCTGCCCTGAACGACCGCCGCTGCGCAGTGGATTCGATTGCGGTACACCATCTATCATGATTAACGGGGCTCTGCCACGCAGTGTCTCACCAGTATTGCTCATTTTTTGGCGGCTTGGAGAGAAGCTCGGCGCTAAATTGCCAATGATGGTTGAGAGGTCTTTAGTGGTACGAAACTGCTCTTCTAATTGCTCTTGGTCGATGATGGTAACAGTATTAGGAATTGAGCTGACAGGCTTATCCATTCGACTAGCGGTGACGGTGATGATTTCTATATCTTCATCTTGAGCCTGAGCAATATGTGGCAGTAGTGTAGCTGAAATCGACAGTGCGACTAAAGAGGTCTTAAACTTCATGATAGATCCCGTAAAGCGGAGACACCGTAATAAATCAATCCCTTCCCTTGGTGTAGCAATCCTTTAAGGTGTGTTAACCGCGCATTGTAAATGATAATGATTATTGTTGATGGCGATTATGTCGAAGCCCATTTCTGCTGTCTATGTAAAGTTCAATTAGTTTAATGCAAATGATAAGGATTGTGATTTAGATCTAAGTTATGACTTTCTTTGAATGGTTTTATAACGTTAGTGGATGAATTTTAGGCGTTTAAACCCGAGGGCTGGGCGAAATTATATGTGAAATTAAACACAAATTTACAAAGGCTCTGTCGTTAAAGCGAGTGCTAAGTTGAGCTTTCAAATTGAAGCCAATAACTTGTATGCTAACTGGCATCTTTCCTTGCAACTGAAATAACAGGCCTCTAATGAGAAATAGCCTAATTTTTATTATATTGTCGCTCGCACTGCTGCTACAAGCTTGCCAAGAACCCAAAGTGACAGCATTGTCGAATAACGCTACCGTTATCGCATTCGGTGATAGCCTAACAGCAGGTGTAGGGGCGACAAAAGGGATGGATTATCCTAGTCAACTGGCAAATATGAGTGGTCTAAATGTGATTAATGCAGGGGTGTCGGGAGAAACAACTCGTCAAGGTGCTAAGAGGTTGCCTAGCGTATTAGCAAAACACTTGCCTGAACTACTCATTTTGCTTGAAGGTGGTAATGACTTTCTCAGAAATCAGTCTAAAGCGAGCACTAAAGCTAATTTGGCAACCATGATTGAACAAGCTCAATCACAAGGGGTGACAGTATTGTTGGTAGCGGTGCCTCAAAAAAGTCTGTTTCTATCACCATCGCCTATTTATGCTGAATTGGCAGACGAGTATCGATTAGTGCTCATTGAGGACGTACTCAGCGACTTACTGAGTCGTTCGAGTCAGAAGTCAGATGCCATCCATCTTAATGATAGTGGCTACTTAGCACTCGCCAAGTCCATACTTGAAAAGATAAACCAGTGATAAATCATGGTAAATGATGCCGTAGGCAGTATTATCAGTAAAAATTAGCTGAGGAATACTCAACGTACATTGGACTCCTGACTGAGTCGCTGAGGACTTTAGCAACAGCCAGCGAATAAAACAGACTAATTACTTGGATTTGTCGCACTAGTGCAGTCTTTATTTGGACTGTTAATCGAATCACAGATTTATTCACTGAACGAAATTAAATGCGCATTAGATGGCTGAAACTTGGTAAGCTAGGGAATGAGGGCTTGGCCCCAAATACCAATGGCTAAGAGCTTTAAGCTGATTGCGTATATCAATAAATATAATAAAAGGTTTAACGCTTGAAATGACAGATCTTGAGCAGCAGGTATTTACTCAAGTACGCGCTATTATCAGCAATGAAGAGCAGGTAATTGGCCGTAGAGGGATACTTATCCCGTTAAAAAAAGCCATCATTGCTGATGGTGATATTCGAAATGTGATTGATATTGTCTCGTCAGATCCGGCGTTATCGGCGCACTTACTGTGGCGCAGCAGTACGGCGAATCAAATCTCGGCCTCATCCATAAAGAATCGTTCATTGAAAGATGCTTTAGTGAGACTAGGGCAGGTGAACATCTATCGTTATGCGTTTACCTTTTATTTGAAAGAAAGGTTAGATGAGCTAAAAGAGCCATATAAAAAACTAGTTCATGGTTACTGGGCACTGACTGAAGCCGTTGCAACAGAGGCTGTTGATAGCCTACATCAAATGAATAGCTTTGATATCAGCCCAGATGAAGTGCAAACATTAGCATTATTTAGCGTATTTGGTGACATCATCGCGTTGACTGCGTTTGCTTATTTAAACCATGATAACGATAAGCCCTACTCGCTTAGTGTGCTTAAAGCCGTTATTGAAAATCAGCAACAAACGTTGACGATGGAAGCTTTCGAATCGTTGGGGCTCGATGAAGAGTTACGTGATGAGTTTTTGATCGCACATAATTTACGCCAAACACATAATGCTGCTTCACCAGGATTGGTGCTTCGGCGCACGCTCGCTAAAAGAAAGCTATTATTGCGACCGTTATAGAACATAAAAAAGCCTGCTGTTAGCAGGTTTTTTTTATGAGTAACAGTATTAAATCGTTAGTCGAGTTTCTGTTGATAAATCCCTTCCTTTGCCACCATCTCTAGCCAATGCTGCGCTAAACGTGCATTAGCCCCATTTCTGCGATAAGCACCAAACAAGGGTCTTTTTAACCCTTCGCTACCCAATTTAATGCTAACGAGGTTTAAGCCGTAGCTTTCGCTGATAGACCAGTTTGGTAACGCAGCAATACCATCTTTACACGCGATGCGTTGTAGTAACATCATGGTGAGATCACACTTAATCACCGGCCCTGCTTGAATGCCAGCAGGTTCCATGAAATGACGATAAATATCCAAACGTTCTAGCGACACTGGGTAACTTAAAATCGGCAAGTTTTCGAGTTGTTTTGGGGTGACATATTGCTCTTTTGCAAGCGGGTGATCACTGGACACAACAAGTCGCACTTCAAAGTCAAAAAGGTGTTGGTAAGCAATTGCTTGTCCTGGCACAGGATCTGACGTTAGCACCACATCCAGTTCTCCTAATTCAAGCGCGTTGAGAGAGTCGAAAAGATGGCGGCTCGAAAGATCGAGATCGGCCTGTGGATACTCCTGCCTGAACTGCTCCATAACGGGCATTAGCCAGCGAAAACAGCTATGGCATTCAATACCGACACCAAGCTTGTTATCGCCCTCTTCAAGTCCCTTTTTGAGGTCAAACTCGGTTTCAATGACTTTAGGTAAAATATCTTCTGCCAGGTTTAGCAATCTGGCACCTTCTTGGGTGAAAGAGAGAGGCTTGCTTTTTCGCACAAAAATGGTCGAATTAATCCTGGTTTCAAGTTCTTTGATCTGATGAGACAGTGCCGACTGCGTGACAAAGCGTTTCTTGGCAGCTCCAGCGAGGCTGCCGCTTTCCTTAAGGGCAACTAATGTACGTAAATGTCTAAGCTCTATCATTTTATCCTCAGATGAAATTTTCTCATGTTGCTCTTGAATTCATTTCGATTGCGATGAAAGAGACTATCACAATAAACTTCTAGACGTCCAGACATCCTGATGGGTATTGGAATAATGCTATTCAGATGAGCGTATGCCTGAATTTTGCTCATCTTAACACTAGAAGGTATACAGTATGCAATTAAATAGTTTGGGTTTCCCTAGAATAGGTCGGTTACGTGAATTGAAGTTCGCTGTCGAGAAGTATTGGAGAGGAGAGAGTAGTCAGAATGATCTACTTGATATTGCGAAAGAATTACGTGCAACACACTGGCGCTGGCAGGCTGATGCTGGAGTTTCATTAATCCCGGTTGGGGATTTTGCATATTATGATCAGATCCTTAATTTGAGTGCCACTTTAGATGTGATCCCCGTTCGTCACCGCGGTGAAAATGGGATAGACCTAGACACTTTGTTTCGCGTCGGTCGTGGCCGAGCACCAACAGGAAAAGACGCTCCCGCCGCAGAAATGACCAAGTATTTCAATACTAACTATCACTACATCGTGCCGGAACTCACCGAAAATCAACAATTCGGTATTGGCTATGAACAAATATTTGAAGAGGTCGCAGAAGCACAGGCGTTAGGCTATCAAGCCAAACCGGTACTGCTTGGGCCTGTGTCATTTCTTTACTTGGCAAAAACGGTCGATAGTGAGTTTGATAAACTGTCATTGTTGCCAGCGCTATTAATCGCCTACGGTAAAATATTGGCTCGATTTACGGCGCAAGGCGTTGAATGGGTGCAGTTAGACGAACCTATTTTAGCGCTCGAGTTAGATAGCCAGTGGACCGAAGCGATTACTCAAGCTTATCAAGCGCTAGCAAGCAGTGAAGTGAGTATTCTACTGGCAAGTTATTACGGTAGCATCGCCCATCATCATACATTGGTGGCTAAGTTACCCGTAGCAGGGTTACATCTTGATCTTGTTAGTGGACCCGAGCAGCTCGCGCCATTTGTTGAGACGTTAAGAGCAACACAGGTGCTATCCGTTGGTGTCATCAATGGCCGCAATGTATGGGCGGCAGAACTGGACCATATTGCAGAATCTATCTCAAATGTGGCCAATGATCTTAAGCAGCGACTCTGGTTAGCACCATCATGTTCATTGCTGCATAGCCCTGTCGATTTGGAAGTAGAAACCCAATTAGCGCCAGAATTGAAACAGCAACTTTCTTTCGCAAAACAGAAACTGTCTGAACTGAGCAAACTTAAGCAGTTGTTGATAGATCCTAATTCAACACAAAGCCTTGAGATTGTTAAGCAGTGTGTAGCGCGACGAACCGTTAGAGCAAAAGCGGCTAATCAAGATGTCATTGCCAGAGTTGCAGGGTTAAGCGCGGCTGATTACGAGCGTGATGATGTATTTACAATACGTCAAGCAGCGCAAAGGCAGAAATATAAACTGCCGTTATTACCCACGACGACGATTGGCAGCTTTCCTCAAACCCCAGCCATTCGCGGCTTACGAGGTCGCTGGCGTAAAGGAGAGATCACACTAGAAATCTACAATGAGCAATTACGCCAAGTCACCAAAGATACGGTTGAACGTCAGCTAAAGCTTGGTCTTGATGTATTAGTGCATGGTGAGGCTGAACGTAATGACATGGTGGAATACTTTGGTGAGCAGCTTGATGGTGTCGGCTTTACGCAATTTGGCTGGGTACAAAGCTATGGCTCTCGCTGTGTTAAGCCGCCGCTTATTTATGGTGATGTATCGCGCCGCAGTGCTATGACGGTTGAGTGGGCTGAATTTGCTCAAAGTCTGACTGAAAAACCGGTGAAAGGCATGCTAACAGGTCCGGTAACCATCCTGCATTGGTCATTTGCCCGAGAAGATATCAGCCGTGAACAGATAGCGACTCAGATTGGTTTGGCGATTCGTGATGAAGTGGTCGAGTTGCAAAATGCGGGGATTGGTATTATTCAAATCGATGAACCTGCGTTTCGTGAAGGCTTACCGCTTAAAAAGAGTGATTGGCATCACTATCTTAACTGGGCGGTTAATGCCTTTAAATTAAGCGCAGCAGGTGTGGTAAATGACACCCAGATCCACACGCACATGTGTTACAGCGAATTCAATGAAACCATCGCCGCAATAGCTGCAATGGATGCGGATGTGATTACCATTGAAACCTCACGTTCACGGATGGAGTTGCTGAACGCATTTGAATATTTCAATTATCCGAACGAAATTGGTCCAGGCGTTTACGATATTCACAGCCCGAACACTCCGTCGGTTGATGACATTGTGGCATTAATGGAAAAAGCAGTGCAAAAAATCGATGTGCAGCAACTGTGGATTAACCCTGATTGTGGTCTTAAAACACGTACTTGGGATGAAGTTGAGCCAGCGTTGATCAATCTTGTTGAAGCCACCAAGATCCTCCGTAGAAAATTAAGCTAAGAGGGCTATATTTATCCTCAGTAATAGCTCCAATGACACTTAACTTCAGTGAGTGTCATTGGACTCAAATTGAACTTAATTACATCGAGACAAAGTTATTTCTATATCTTGATGAACTAAATCTGCTAAAGCTCGGTCTTATCTGTTATTGGCGCATGACGCTGGTGATAATCGATAGTTCTGGAGTTCGTTATTCGCTTTTTTTGCAAAAAACAAACCACTAATAATGGAGTCGTCATGGTTTTTACTGTGCTGATTTTTTTATGTTTGATGCAAAATAGTCGAATATTTCATACTATCAATCAGATTATTAGCCATGATGTGCCGCAATTCAGCACGCAGAGTTTGACGGCAGAACAATCTTTGGATGAATTAACCGTAAAGGCTTGTGAGCTATCTGCAAAATCTTTACGGGTTTGCATGGATGAACCGAATCTAAGCCTTGTATTGCTATTGCTGTTTTTCATTCCAATGTTACCTATCGTTTTCCGCCAATTGCATTGGGTTCTTGATGTTCCGATTCTGCCTAAACCACGGCGAATACACCTCTTTTTTTGTCGTTTTCAAGAGTAACGTATAAAAGTCATTAGCTTTACCGCTAAACTGACTCTATTTGCGCTTTACACCATCTTTTATCAATATATTTTGCGCTTACTGTGACTCAGTAAGCCTTTTGAAAATGTGCTGACAGCATAACGACTTAGCTCAAAAAGCTCAGCCTCTTTATTGCTTAGAGAGCTGAGATTATGCATTTCTACGGAGACGAAATTGAAAATTGTTAAACCCTTGTTACTGATATTTGGCTTGTTAATATCGAGCTCAACCTTTGCCCAATCTACTGGGTGGATTGAAAATCCAAATCACCCGCCAGTTACCGCTAAGTTCATGCTTACTGGCGAGCTAGATCCCGTAAGCAAGACCTTGCCGGCGGTGTTAGAGGTTAAGCTTGACGGTGATTGGAAAACCTATTGGCGCAGCCCTGGAGAAGGCGGCATTGCTCCTAGTATTGATTGGGAACAATCGGAAAACCTTGCCAATGTAAGTTGGGACTGGCCCACACCAGAAGCCTTTTCATTACTGGGTTTACAGACATTTGGATATAAGCATGATGTGATGTTTCCGATGTTATTACAGAGTAATTATATTAATAAACCTATTAAAATTAAAGGTTTGCTCACGTTATCTAGCTGTACCAACATCTGCGTGTTAACCGATTATGAAATAAACCTAAACATTGATCCTAAGCGTATGACAGCGGATCCCGCCGCGATGTTTGCCTATAACAAGGCAACATCGAGCGTGCCACTGCATAAGACTGACGCCGACATTAACCTTGGTTGGGATCAAGAAAAGCGACAACTTGAAGTGTTACTAAACGAGGGCGATTGGCAATATCCGCAATTGATTATTGATGGTGAACCCGACGTTACCTTTAAATTAAAAAAGGTAGAAACCAGTACCAATGATCAAGGGGTTAAACAACTAAAAGCCATTTTTGATGGTAGCAGTTGGTTAGGAGAAACGGATCTCATTGGTAAATCGTTAAATGTCACTGTGATAGAGGCGGATACGGCTATTGAGTACAGCGCACCGGTGACCGCGGTGGATATTATTGATAGTGGATCGTCATTACTGACTATGTTGCTGATAGCACTACTCGGTGGTTTGATCTTGAATGTCATGCCGTGTGTGTTACCGGTTCTCGGTATGAAGTTAAGTGCAGTTGTGGCCGCGCCAGAATTTAATAAAACTAAGATAAGACAACAATTTTTATCGTCAGCTTTAGGTATTTTGGTCTCTTTCTGGCTGTTAGCGGGCTTTATTCTTACCCTAAAAGTCACCGGACAAGCAATAGGTTGGGGCGTGCAATTCCAAAACCCTTGGTTTATTGGCTTTATGGCGCTAATCACCTCTGTATTTGCCTTAAACATGTTAGGGGCATTTGAAATTAACTTGCCTTCTAGTGTGCAAACAAAGCTGGCGACGACCGGTGGCAATGACAACCGTGGTCACTTTTTACAAGGGATGTTCGCGACACTATTGGCCACACCCTGTAGCGCACCTTTTTTAGGCACTGCAGTCGCATTTGCACTTGGGGCAGATGCTATCAGCTTGTTTGTTATCTTTACGGCCTTAGCTGTCGGAATGGCGTTACCATGGTTGATGGTCGCGGCAGTCCCGCAAGTGGCGAATTACTTTCCAAAGCCCGGTCGCTGGATGAATGTGGTTAAGGTTATTTTTGCAGGCTTATTGTTACTCACCAGTCTTTGGCTTATTAGCTTATTAGCCAACTTCATTTCAACGGGCATTCTATGGGTTGCTGCGGCGATATTAGTGCTGTTATTTATCACGTTGATGGCTAGGGTTCATGGCTCTGCTGCCGTGATCGCCAGTATTAGCATGGGTATTCTTGTCAGTGCGATAACTGCTTTTGCCACATCAGATAACTGGGCGCGTCCGTTACCCACAGATCTTAGTTGGACTCCACTGCAACAAAGTGACATTCAGGCAAAAGTCGCTGAAGGGAAAGTGGTCTTCGTTGATGTGACCGCAGATTGGTGTATTACCTGTAAAGCCAATAAAGTCGGGGTGATATTACAAGACCCTGTTTATAGCCGCTTAAAACAAAATGATATAGATCTTGTTATCGGTGATTGGACTAAACCTTCGGCGCCTATTACCGACTATTTACAGAGCCATAATCGCTATGGCGTACCGTTTAATGTGGTTTATGGGCCCAATGCTCCTGATGGGATCGAACTGCCTGTGATTTTGTCTTCAAAGGAGGTGATCGCAGCGATCAATAAAGCCTCTGCTAAAGGTCCTTTTTAGCGTATACGGCAAACCTAACTCGCTAGCGACTATAGTGACAGACGCTAGCGAGCTAAACCTATATGACTGAAAACGGTTAAAAGGACCGTTTGAAGATAGTATTTTTAAGAGAGTATTAAGATGACATTAAGCGTAAAAGCAAAAAGCATAATAGGCGTGGCTCTAGCGGTCATATTCACATTTATCGGGGTTCAAACGGTGAGTAGCGCAAGTGTTAAAGCGGATGAAGGTAAGCTTAGTGCAGGGCAACAGCAAGAAGTTAAGGGTATATTGAAAGAGATGCTGCTCAATGACCCAGATCTGCTTAAAGAGGCGATTATTGCTATGCAAGTACGCGAGCAAGGTTCGCAGAAAGCGAGCGCTAAGTCGCTCATCAAGCAGTATCAACAGGCGCTATTTAATACAAAAACAGATCCATGGAAAGGCGCTGAGTCGCCAGACGTTACCATGGTTTATTTTACCGATTTTAACTGTCCTTATTGTAAAAAGTTAGAGCCAGAGTTGGAAAAATTAATAGCCGAATTTCCTCAGTTGAAAATCATTATTAAAATGGTACCGTTACAGGGACAAAGTGCTGTAGAAGCGGTCGAGTTGGCGCAAACGGTTTGGCTGAATGAACCTGAAAAATACCTTGCACTTAAAAAGACTTTGATGGCAGCGCCTCGCCGGCTCGACTCCGCGACTATCGCCAAAGTGGCCAAGTTAACACACACGCAGAAGTGGCTGGGTAAAAATGACAGCCGAGTGGATGCCATTGTGGATGAAAATCTACAGTTAATGCGACAACTCGGTCTTCGGGGAACCCCAAGTATGATTATTGGTGAGCAGATAATCCCTGGTTTAGTACCGTTTGAAACGCTTAAACAAGAGGTTGAAAAAGCGCTTAAGGCACAAGGATAATGACGAAGCCGAATGCCTCTAAATCCCTATTGAGTAAAGTACTTTATGGGGCTAAACAAATAGCTATTATGCTGGTGGTTTTCACCTTGTTTTCTGCAGCGTTAGATCTGTGGCGCAGTAAAGATATCCCCACCGATAATCTGCCAGACTTAAAAGCGATGACTCTAAATGATGAGCCCGTAGATATTCTGGCGATGAGTTATCAGGAGCCTGTTCTGCTGTACTTTTGGGGAACATGGTGTCCAGTGTGCAGCTTTGTTAGTCCATCGGTTGATATAATGGCGTCACAATATTCGGTGGTGACTGTGGCGATGAACTCCGGCAGTGATGAAAAACTCAGCCAGTATTTGAAGCACAAACAATATGATTTCCCAGTGGTTAATGACAAGAAGGGGCTACTTTCCCGAGACTTTTCAGTCAATGTGACGCCGACGTTGATGGTGATTAAAGACGGTGAACTGCAGTTCTATACCAGTGGTTTTACCAGCTTACCAGGAATGTGGTGGCGAATGCTGTTGGCATAAAGCCAGCTGTTCCCTCATGTTGTATTCAGTCTAAGGTAGCCAAGTCGGCTACCTTTTTATTATCTATTATATTTGTGCACTGAAGAGTTATCGGTGATCTGCACTCTGCTAAGCACTTCATCATTATAAATGAAATGGAAAACACCGCCGTCATTGGTGTTCTATACTGGTTAACATCTTTGTGTTTAACCGCGTTGGAGCTAGCCATGAGTCATACTTACAAGATTATTGAGCTTACAGGTTCATCCCCGATTAGTTCGGATGATGCAATAAAAAATGCCATTGCGGCGGCAAATGAGTCAATACAGCATATGCGCTGGTTTCAGGTGACGGAAACTCGGGGTCATTTGGAGGAGGGGATGGTGGCTCATTGGCAAGTGACAATCAAAGTAGGTTTTACACTTAATCCCAAATAAATACAGTTAATATACCGAAGGGCTACTCTATTGTGAGCAGCCTTTAGGCATCTCGTGGCAACCCTTTTTCTACCGTCCGAATGACCCGCTGTGTTTTACGGCTTAATAGGCTCTGTTTGGTACTTTGTTGTTCGAGTGCCCAGTCAATATGTTCAGCTACCATCTCATCAACTTCATCCGATAATTTGCGCGCTTCAAGTGCCGACATGATGGATGCTGAAGTCGGTGCATTGCCAAGAGCGATAGCGATATTTCTAAGCCAACGTCGATGACCTATTCTGCGGATCGCACTGCCTTCGGTTAGCTTTAAGAACTCAGCTTCACTCCATGCAAATAACGTCAATAATTCAGGCTGCTGTAACGGAGTGCGAGTGTGAAAATCTTGTTCAGCGGTGATAGGTGCCTGACTATTGATAGGACAAACGAGTTGGCAATCATCACAACCGTAAATTCGATTGCCTATGGCCTCACGAAACTCGACCGGAATAGCCCCTTGTAGTTCAATGGTAAGGTAGGAGATACAGCGGCGCCCATCAACCACATAAGGCTCGACAATGGCGTTAGTCGGGCATGACTTAATGCAGGCCACACAGGTGTTACAGTTCTCGCTTACCGGAATATCGACAGGCAGAGGCAGGTTGATAAACAACTCACCGAGGAAAAACCAACTACCAGCTTCTTGATTGAGCAGTAAGCTGTGTTTACCCGTCCAGCCTAAGCCCGCTTTATCGGCGAGAGGCCGCTCTAGCACCGGCGCTGAATCGACAAAAGGACGGGAGTTGGATTTACTGAACCCCATCTCTTTTAGTTCAGCCTCTATTCGGTCTCCCAGCTTTTTGAGTCGACTACGGATCATTTTATGGTAGTCTCGGCCGCCTGCATACCGCGAGATATAGCCTAAGTTGGGATCTTTTAGATTGGTGGCAAAGCCTGCATTAGGGGGCAGGTAATCCATTCTTGCGGAGATGACTCTTCGGGTACCAGGGTGTAACTCATGTGGCCTGGCACGCATCATACCGTGATTAGCCATATAGCCCATGTCACCATGGTAGTCGTTGTCTAGCCATTGCTGCAGTTTAGGTTCTTCGGCCGTTAGATCTGTGTCGCAAATGCCGATCTGCGCAAAACCTAACTCTTGACCCCAGGTTTTAATTTTAAGGGCCAATTCGCCGAGTTGAGTGGGCGTTAAGGTATCAATTGCTGCAGGTAGTGAAGGAGTGTCTGGCATAGCTCTAATAACGGCTTGAAGTAACGGCTAATGATAGCAGTTATTGGGAGGGAATAGGTATCCCCGCCTTCTTCTCTAACTCATTTTTACTTGGTTGCGTCCATTGCTTTTGGCTTGATAGAGCGCATCGTCAGCTTTTTTGAGGAGCAGTGACAGCTTATCATCTGTGGTAGAAAGGCCAGCAACCCCAGCACTGATGGTTAGAGCAAAGCCCCGTGGAAACTTGCAGAAGTTAGCTTCACAGACT
Organism: Shewanella sp. GutCb; assembly: GCF_002836135.1. Lineage (NCBI taxonomy): Bacteria > Pseudomonadati > Pseudomonadota > Gammaproteobacteria > Alteromonadales > Shewanellaceae > Shewanella > Shewanella sp. GutCb. The sequence continues at coordinate 340,520 of NZ_PJBL01000001.1, forward strand.
GTTTTTATAAGATTCTGAGCAATTTTATACGCTTGAGCTTTATCTGTCTCGGGTAAGATTATCAAAAACTCTTCGCCACCAACGCGTGCAGTTGGGTACTCGGAGGAGAGTATTTCTCGACAGGTATCAGCAAGCAGTACTAGCGCGTGATCGCCCACCTCGTGACCGAAGTTGTCATTAATAAGTTTAAAATGGTCAGCATCAAATATAATCACAGATAACGGCGTTTGTGTTTTCTTTGCTTCCTCAAAACAGCGCTGCGCTTTGGTATAGATATAACGACGATTAGGTAATTGTGTTAAATGGTCAGTCAGTGCGAGTTCCGATAATAATTTGTTCTTTTGCGATTGCTTATAAGCAAAAAAGGAAATAATAATGATAAGGAAGCTGCCGAGAAAAATGATGATCCCTTGCTGGATTTTATTTTGCTCTAACATCGCAAACTCAATCTCCTTGAGCCGCTGATTTTCTATCAGGTGGCGATTCTCTGCTTCTATTTGATCAACATTAAAGCGAGTACGCATTTCAGTTGTATAGCTTGAAAGCCGCTTTAAATCGAGTTCTTTATGTTGTTTCACATACTCATTAAGCGCGCGGTAAGCTTGTTGCCAGTTATTTTGACTCAGAAATATTTGGCTTTCGACTAGCTGCAATTCTGCTAAGCCTCGGATGTTTTTTACACGCTTGAAGGCTGCTCGTGCTAATGCTAGGCTTTCGTGAGCCTGAATTAACTTGCCATTGGCAAGGTATGTTTGCGCTCTAAATAGGTGCATAAAGCTGTAAAAGGCTTCATCGGTAGGCAAAATAAAAGGTTCAGCTTCATTTAAATATTGATTAACTTTTTTAAAGTCACCTAGCTTAATCAAGGTACCAGCCATATTTACCGCTACCCTTGCTTGTTGTAACTCTTGTTTATTGGCTTTCCAGTATAAGTAGCCTTGTTCGAAAAGTTTTTTGGCGGTCTGTAAATTACCTAACTCTTCTTCGGCAATAGCAATGGAAACTGTTACAGCAATAGCGGCATCAAAGTCTTTGTCTGTGATGTAGCTATGTTCCAATTTTTTATAATAACGAATCGCATTTTTTTGATCGCCAAAACGACGATAGCTGGTGGCTATCTCGTAAAGGTTGAACTTTACCCATGCAGGCAAATTTAAACTTTGATACAGAGATTGAGAGGTGATTAGGTCTTCAAGGCCTTGGGTGAAATTTCCTTGGTAAGAATTTAAGTAACCGCGAATACTTCTGGCATCAGCAATCAGGCGTAGGTCTTCTAATGCATATGCATCATTTACCGCCTTGTTATAGCCTTTTAGCGCTAACTCGACATCCCCATTCTGCTCAGTAAACCAAGCTTGGCACAGTTCTAAGTCTAATTTATGGCTTGGGAAGTCAGCTAAATCTGGTTTGGTTAATGCGTGTTGTGCAAAGGCTAAAGCTTTGGAGAGTTGGTCTGCTTCGTTGGGATCAAATGCCCAGCAACGCACGCGAGTTAGCTGCAGTTGTCTTGAAGTATCATCTTTAGCGATTATTGCTTCTAGTCGTTCAATATAGGTGTTAAGCGTTTGGTTGTTAATCACAGTACCGCTATTAATCAAGGTAAATAGCGCATCGGCTTTATCTGTGTTGCTTTGCTCGGCATAGCAGAATGAACTCACTGAAAGTAAGTTTGCAAATAGCATGATTTTTACTAACAAAAACGGCTTTGGCATTTAGCGTTTGCTTAGTCCTGAAGTCATTGATATTCATGGTTAGCATACACGATATAATATTTTTAGAGTCATTTTTTGGTCACTAAGGCTAGCAAGCCAATATTGCCGCCGACAAGTTTTGCATTTACTAGTTGGGATCTGTATAACAACGCCGTGTTTAAAGGACTAATCCTCAAAGGTAATGTAATGAAAAAGATTTTGGCTTGTTTGCTGATGCTGATGAGTTGGTCAGTATCTGCTAAATCAGATTTAGAGCAATCAGGTGATATTTTACATCTTCTCATTCCAGTCGCTGCGCTCGGTGGCAGTTTAATGTACGAAGATGACTACGAGGGCGCATGGCAGTTGGTTAAGACTGGCGTGGTTTCTCGTCTTGTTGTCGAAGGGCTTAAATATACGGTAGATAAAGAGCGTCCAGATGGTTCGGGTGATGATTCATTTCCGTCAGGACATGCTGCTGATACCTTTGCTGCAGCCACATTTGTACAGCAACGCTATGGTTGGAAGTGGGCTATTCCTGCCTATGTTGGCGCGGCATATGTTAGCTATACACGGGTAGAAAGCGATAAGCATCAGCTCGAGGATGTGTTAGCGGGCGCGGCAATCGGTGTACTATCTGGCTTATACTTTACCGACCCATATAAAGACATTACCATCACGCCAATTGTAGGTAACGGCAATTATGGCGTGTATATTAGCGGCACTTTCTAGGCCGTATTGTAAAATTGTAATAGAGATCAAAAAATGACTGAAGTAAACGCTGAATATAAAGCTCGTGCTGAGCTGGTGGCATTAAACGTGTGTAATACCGTTATGCCAATGGATCAAATCCCAGAGAGCTTGTTAGAAGCTTATGCCAACCTTTGTAATGAGTTAATTGAAGATACCGATCTTAAATTCAATAGTGGCTGGAACGCCTTACCAGCTAGCGCCAGAGCACTATTGCCGCAAGAAGATTTTCACGGTTTTTATATTGCTAATGCTTGGTTTCAATTGAGCCGCGTAGCACAAGATATTGCCGACATGGCCGACTCAGATGATGAGATCGCCGAGAAAGAATACAACGGTATTTTCACCCGTTTATCAGATGCTTCACTCAAAGAGAGTGTTCGTAAGCTGAAGAAAGCCCGTACCGATCGCTCAATGCTTAACAGCATTAAAGCCGTTATCGAAGGTAAGTAAACCCTTACGTTTGTGTTAGCGTTAAAGAATAAGGCCATGGGAAACCATGGCCTTATTTTTTGCTGTGCCAAATAGCGCCAAGGGTTAAATATTTGATGATTTTATAGCTCGTTAGTGGACCGGAACGAGTTAATGACACCGCCAATCATCTGATTGTATTTACATTGCTAATGTTGATTTGAGCTATTCTTTACTAAGAGTCGGATAGGCTTCTGTATATATCCAATCCTTATGTTCCACTGGTTTGTGACAACTCAAGCAATCAGTTTTATAGTTTGTTGCGAGGTTTTTGTCTTTATCCTCTGGCTTGTACAGCGCCCAACCCCAGCCATCGCCCCATAGAGGATTGTCGGCAAATCGGCCTTTCACATCTTTGATCATTACGAACCATTGTTTGACGTCTTTTGTCGCATAGCTGACCCCTGCTCCCGTAGTATAGCTTCCCGCATTAGACACCCGAAGCTCTTTTACTATCGTGGCACCATCGGAAACTTGCCTGACTTGCGGAAACTCTCAACCGATTCTTTCTCGGTATACACATCATGAAAACCGCTGGCACCGCCTTCAGGAACGAACCATGACCCTAAGTGAACCATATTGGTTCGGAAATTATGAGGGAAACTAATATTGCCTTTTTCATCAACATAATCTGAGAACGTATCATCTGCTACTGCCGAGAATGAACCAACACTAAGCATGATCAAACAAGCTAAACTGCCGCCTATTTTTTTGAGTCTAATGGATAGCATTATTATTTACCTTTTGGCTCAATATAATTATTGTTCAAGTCTGATTCATGACCGCCCGTAGCCTTCTTACCCTTTGCTTTACCCGAGCTAAGGACCGGGTAGTACTGAGTAAAAACAAAATCATCCGCTGCCGATGCTAGATGACAACTATTACAGGATGCTGAAGGAAACGGCTTAGCGGTCTTTGTTAAGGTCTTATGGTCTTTACTGGAAAAGCTAAAGTAAGCCCAGTTACCAGGCTCATCAGGAAAGTTGTTCTTACTCTTGATGGTTGCTTCCAGACCAATAAACTCACCTTGAAAGTACCCTTGACCACTCACTGCGGCTTTTGAGCCAACACTGACCAGCTCTTTCATTAAAATAGTACCGTCACGAAACTTCCCCGTTTCTTTCCAATGCGCCCAGCTTTTTGGATCGATATACACATTGTGATGCTCGGGAAATGCCGCTTTGCCATTATTCATATCATTTGGGGTTACCGGAGTACCCACATAAATCCACTCGCGATAACCTGTGGGCCGTTCTAGCACTCCATCTTTTATGGTGTAATACTCTTCCGCAATAGCTGGCACTATTAAGAGCAGTTGAGCGAATATTCCAACGGCTACAAAACTTATTATTTTTTTCAATTGTTGCATTGTTAATACTCCTAGAGATGAAAGACAAGCGTAGTACGTTTCCACTGAAGGGCAATGTTATGATTTTGTTTGAAGCGAGATGCCACGAATGTGATTCGAGGTTGAATTTGCCTACTCGTTCAGAGAGATCTAACACGAAATGAGGCTGAAATAATTTACACCCCTAGCTCACTTTTGGGCATAAACGTGTCAGATTCAGCCAAAAGTGGTGCTAATGATATTTTAGCTCGGTTAGAAAAACGCAACTTATGGGGTGTGAGATAGACATTGGCGCTGAAGACAAGGAAACCTCGTTATAGAAAATATCATTTGCAATAACGAGGCGGAACAGACGTTTTTATTAATATGGCCGTTAGAGTGTCGTTGTAGACTCAGCCATTTGTGTTTGCGCCTTTTCTTGAATTTGTGCTTTTAGCGCGGGGTCTGAAAGAATCTGTAATAATTGGTCGTGATAAGCACGAAGGACATTATTTTGAGGTGATTCATCGGCTTTTTCATCAATGACGTCCCTTTCTTGGGTGTTATGTTGATAAGTTAAACCGCTATCTTTATCAAATAGGTATGTATCAACATTGGTATCAAAATTAAATGATGAAACCCAGTTTAAATTGATGCTGAAGAACCACTCTTGCAAGTCGAGAACTAAAAGATGTTGTGACCCTTGCTCTGTTAACGTATAGCTCGCTATGGTTTCTGTCGGTACTGTTTTGAAATCAGCAGGTTTTACTTGCCATCCCTTTTCCGTTAACCCTTTTACGATTCTTTTTTGTAGCCACTGACTTAAGGTTAACGACTTATCGTCTTTTTCCGTTGCCAAGATGGTATCTACATCCCAATCAACTGGAATACCAAAGGTTGCATGTACGCGACCAACGAAAGTTTCGGGTTTACCTTCTTTAACCTTTTTACGGTTATCAATAACACTGATAAGAATGGGGGCAGCGTTATTATATTCAGGGGTAGGTGTTTGTTCTTGCAAAGCAATGGGAGAAACGCAGCCTGATAACGTTAATATGGCAAATGCCACTAATAAATTTTTGTACATTGTAAGTCCTTTTTTCATTTGTAATTAATTTGTTGTAACGGCGCTGATTATATATAACAAAATACTAATAACTCAATTGTATTAGTACTTTATTGTGGTTTCTATCTCGCTTAGATGTGAATGAACGGCCGTATGTACGGATATTGCAGAGGCTTACGACTAACCTTGGCCGTAGGCCGTACCTTTATTCGCAATTAAATCTGCAAGTGTATCCCCTAATTTAAAAACAAAAAAAAGCTGCCAGTAAATACTGACAGCTTTTTTAGCGTAAATTCTTAGTGCTAGTTGTGAACTTAGCCTCTAACCGCTGAGATCAATCGCTCACAACTGAAATTAGAACGAAGTTCGCTTATAACGGCGATACTCAGCTGTCCAAAAGTTATCTTCGATTGCTTGAGTCAATAACTCATCGCTGCTCGGCAGTGCATGACCCTCTTCAACTGCCACTTTAGCGACAGCAAAAGCGATATGTTTACTGACGCTATGGATATCTTCAAGCTTCGGTAGTAAAGAGCCTTCACCATTAATTGCAAGAGGTGAGCACTCGGCTAATGCACGGCTAGACGCCATTAGCATTGCGTCACTGACGCGGGCTGCACCAGCAGCTAACACACCAAGGCCGATGCCAGGAAAGATATAACTGTTATTGCACTGGGCTATTTCATAGGTAATGTCATCAATCACAACAGGCTCAAAGGGGCTACCTGTTGCCACTAATGCTTGGCCGTTTGTCCAATGCAAAATATCTTTTGGTGTGGCCTCTACGCGGCTTGTAGGGTTCGACAGCGGGAACACAATTGGGCGTTTACAATGGCTATGCATCGCCTTGATGATCTCTTCACTGAATAATCCTGGTGAGCCAGAGACACCAATCAACACGGTTGGCCTAGCGTTACTGACGACATCGAGTAGGGATATGTTGTCGCTGAAATTATTCCAGCTCTCTACATCACTACATTGTTGCGCTAGTTTTTGTTGAAAAGGCAGTAAGTTCGGCATGTTTGACTGTAACAAACCCCAACGGTCAACCATGAATACTCGTTGGCGTGCTTGGGTCTCGCTAATGCCTTCAGATACCATTTGCGCCACAATAGCTTCGGCAATACCACAACCTGCAGAGCCCGCACCTAAGAAGGTGATTCGTTGTTTACAAAGCTGAGTGCCAGCCGCTTTACAGGCTGCGAGTAGTGAACCTACAGTAACAGCAGCAGTGCCTTGAATATCATCATTGAAGCAGCAGTATTGATCTTTGTAACGCTCAAGCAATGGCATGGCGTTCTTTTGCGCAAAATCTTCAAATTGAATCAGTGCATCTGGCCAGCGGCGGCTAACCGCTTGCATAAAGGCTTCGACAAACTCTTTGTATTCTTCGCCGCCAATGCGTTGGTTACGCCAACCCATGTACATAGGGTCTTCAAGTAGATGTGGATTATCGGTACCGACATCAAGCGTGATTGGCAAAGTATAAGCGGGGCTAATACCACCACAGCTGGTGTAGAGCGAAAGCTTACCAATCGGGATCCCCATGCCACCAATACCTTGGTCGCCAAGACCTAGAATACGTTCACCGTCGGTGACTACGATGATTTTTACTTTTTGGCGAGTCGAGTTATTTAAGATGTCGTCGATACGATCTTTGTTCGGGTAAGAGATAAACAGCCCGCGGTTACGACGATAATCTTTTGAGAAACGCTCACATGCCATACCCACAGTAGGGGTATAGATAATAGGCATCATCTCAGAAATGTGGTTTTGCACTAAACGATGATAGAGCGTTTCGTTAGTATCTTGAATGTTCCTAAGATAGATGTGTTTGTCTAAATCATTAGAAAAATTCTTATACTGATCATAGGCGCGTGATGCTTGCTCTTCGATTGTCTCAATCACATGCGGCAATAGGCCTTCAAGATTGAAAAAAATACGTTCTTCGTCGGAAAATGCGCTGCCTTTGTTAATCAAAGGTGCTTCAAGAATGGCAGGACCGGCAAAAGGAAGATAGAGCGGGCGTTTGTTATCGTCCATTAGAAACCTTTTCTCTGTTTTTGTTAGTTTAAGGAGGTGATGTTAATCACGGAAGATTAACACAAACCGTGATCTTTGTTGCGTTTTGTCTGCCGATAAGATGAATTTTTTAATCAGAGAATATTGTTAAGTAGTGGACTTTTTCAGGTACAAAAAAGCACAGCAAATGCTGTGCTTTATTCCTTAACTCAAACTAAAGCCTAAGCTTCAGTTTCAGCGGGTTTTGGACGATGCTTCAGGGATAAACCCATTAGGAAGTTTCGTAAAACCTGATCGCCGCACGCTTTATAGTGCTTGTGGCCAGGTTTTCTAAACAGTGCGCCAAGTTCCGATTTAGACATATTAAATTCGGCTAGCGTCAGAGCTTCAATAATATCGTCTTCACGCAATTCAAAAGCAACTCTTAACTTCTTAAAGATAAGGTTGTTTGTTAGCTGTGATAATGGCTCTGGTATTTCAGCACCAGGCTTTAGTCCGCGCTTATAGATCACAAATCCATCAAGGAACATACACATGGTTTTGTCGTTACAAGGCTGATAGCCCTCTTCAGACTCTTTTTTCAACATGTTGATGATTTCTTCTTGATTGATTTCGTGATTAGCTTTAGCAAAAATGCGTAGCATTTTGGCATTGCTTAAATCAAGGATGTAGCGGACTTTACGTATAATATCGTTGTTAATCATATTTGTATTTTCTTTATGCTATTTGACTGCGCGGCTGCGTAATCATCGGTGCGTATTATAGCAGAATCGTTTGGTATTTACTTTGCTGCTAGTAAAGTTGCTGTGATTGCTTCTTTTCCTGCTTGGTATAATTTAGCTACGGGTCTGTCTTCTAACGCCACCAGTTTACTGTTAATACTATTGCGGATCTTATCGTGCAGCCCAAAAGTGCGATTGATATCTTGCAGATCCCAAGAGGTGTTTTCTAAAATGACCACGTTGACGTTCGACTGTGGGTAATAGAGTGCAAGGCTGACATAGCCAGGAAGGTAACCACTATGACTATATTCAGTTATGCCGTTGATATTACTGATTTGCGTGCCATAGCCATAGCCCAATGCTCCCCAACGATGTTCTCGGGTGCTATGGGAAGTCGTCATCTCTAGTAGGCTTTGTTCACTAATAAGCTGGCCTGTGAATAGCGCATATTGAAAATGACTATAGGCATCGGCTGTCGCCATCATGCCACCAGCGGTGAGCAGCTGCTGATTAATCTCGACATCAGAGGCGGCATAACTTGAGGTGTCATTGCCGTCTTGCTGCTGATGCCTTGTTTCTTCTTGGCCAAGTAACAGTAGCGGGGATGTCTTTTTGATGGTTGATGTTTTGCCTAAGTGCGCACTCAGTCCGCCCAATCCTGCCTGCAGGTTGAATGCGTTGATTTGTTCTGTAATGGGTTGTTGATTGACGGTCTCAAGTAGTTGTCCAAGCAGGGCATAACCATAGTTTGAGTATTTAAATTGGCTACCGGGTTCAAACAACGGCGGCTTACCCGCTTCGACGAGCCCTGAGGTATTACTGAGTAGGTGCGAGATGGTTACGCTGTCAGGGATATTGTCGGGACCCTTTTGTGATGGCTGTGATCCCAGATAATGATTAACCGACTGATCTAACGCTAGCTTGCCAGCATCAACGGCTTTAAGCACTAGCGTGGCGGTGACCTGTTTAGATAACGAGGCGATAATAAATTCAGATTTCAGACTGACATTATCGCCGGAAATATAGGTAAACAGCGGTTGGTTATTGCGTTTTACCATAATAATGCCAGTAAAAGGCCGTTCATTTTGAGTGATGATAGTGGGTAGCTGTTTGGCTATATCACTGTTGGCTATGCGGTTGGCACTGGCTTTATTCGCAGCCCATAAGCACAGAGTGAGCAATATAACACTCAGAATTGTTTTCGTTAAAAAATGCATCGCAGGTGTAGTCCGTTATTTAGTAAGCATCCAGTAGATGAATAAAACCGCAAAACTAATAAGGTAAGTTAAGCCAAACAAAGAGAGTATCCTCATCGCGCTACCATACCTGTCTTCAACAGGAAGTGCTGTGCTGATCATCAATTTATAGTTAAGCCAAGCGAAAATAACTGTGGTCATAAACGCAAGGATCATAACAAACTCAAGCAATGGCAGTAACGCCCCTTTAAAAAATAAAATAATAGCCAGTCCACATAAGCTCATTAAACACATCACAGTGTTAAGCCTCTTTTGGCTGTATTGGCGGCCTTTTAGCAGTTGCCAACCCATATTCAAGGTTCTGCTATAGCCATCAATAACGGTAACAGTGGTGCTGAAAATACATAAAAAGGCCACAAAACCAATTAAATATCGGCTTTCATTGCCCATCACCTTGCTATAAAGGTCGATTAGCTGCTTAGAGAACTGCACGCCAGAGGCTGAAAAGGTTTCGCCGCTGCCATGCATCACCAGAGTGCCAAGCGCCAAAAATACAATGGCGAGCAGGGCGGTAACGATATAGCCAAAGTTGAAGTCGAATAGGGCTTGTTGCTTTGTCACCTGTTGGCTTTTTTGTTTCTCCAGCAACCAGAGAGAGTTCCAAGCGCTGACCTCAATCGGTGCGGGCATCCAGCCCATCATTGCGACTAAAAAGCCGATATAAGCCCATTGCCAAGGTGAGGTAGACACAAAGCCTGGTTGCACGATAGAAGGTGCATTAAATGCGAGAGCAACCGCAATTAAGGTGGTTAATGTTAGCGCCAACATGATGATTTTCGTCATCTTGTCGAGTAGCGCATAATGGCCAAAAATGAGTATGACTAAACTCGAGATCAGCACCAGTAGCGCTAATAGGTCGATAGAGAGCGGGACAAACTGGGTCAACATTGCCGCGGTTAACATCGCTACCCCCGCTGTACTGGCTATCGCAGCTATCACATTGAGGCCGGTAAACAGTAATAAATAGTTGCGACCCTGTTTTAAATATCCCGCGAGTAAGCTCTCGCCTGTGGCGGCTGTATAGCGAGCACCAGCGGCAAAGAAGGGATACTTGAGTAAGTTGACGGCCAAAATAACCCAAGCTAATTGCCAACCAAATTCGGCGCCCGCTCGGGTAGAAGCAACCAGATGAGAGGCGCCAATGGCAGCGGCGGCCATTAAAATGCCAGGCCCCATGGCTCCGATCACAGAACCTAGCTGAAGAGGGGACTTTGATAGTGTAGGAGTACTGCTGTTGCTCATTATTTGGCTACTTCATCTGTAAAAATTTAAAGGAGGTAGGTGAATCTTTAAATTGAAATCTAAAGACTCGCTTTGTTTTCAAGGCGTTTAAGGGTATCAGAGATCTCTTGTAAAAGAGTAATCACATAAGTGTCATTATTTTCATCTGCTGTACTGTCACTTTCAAGTTGGTTCAGGGTTTCTTTTTGAGCTAACACCAAGCTTCTAAAGTGGGCTGCATCGATGATCCCTGTTAGATTTAATAGCGCGCCAGAACCCGATTGCCCCGCAGTTTCAATCGTTAATTTGTGCAGCTTAAAGAATCGCATCAGTGGCCCTTGGATTAACGCCATGTCGGTGATTTTATCTAATGGGACCGTGTTTTCGGTGCGGGTAAAAATACCTTTGCGGACGATGAGTTTTCGATCTGTGAGCTCGGTGCTCATATTGGCGATATAGCGGCGAGTAAAAATACCGCCAATGGGTAGCCAAAGCAGTAACAGTGGAATGCCGATGATGGATAACGTCAGCACGATGGCAACTGGCGTTAACCAGTATTGACCTAAGTTAGTGGCAAACTCTGCTTGCTTGATACTTTTTTCCAAACCCTTTTGCATGGTTAACCCTTATTTTTGCAACTGATGATGGTGCGACGCGGAGCGTAGTTATGACTTGAGGCTGCTATTGTTATTGCCCTTAGGCTAACTTAAGCAAAATTGAATCTAATTTGAAGTATTTTATGATTTTAGAATAACTTGCTGGTTCCTATTTTAGGATTATAAGAGTAGTTTAAAATGTTATTTATGTTCAAGCAGCAGGGGAAGGGCAGGATGATTACTTTATACGGGGTTCCACGTAGCCGTTCACTGAGAGTGTCATGGACGTTAGAAGAGTTAGGGCTTGAGTGGGAATATCAGTTTATTAATTTCTCAAAAGGCGACAGCCGACATCCCGATTTTCTAGCCGTTAACCCGTGTGGAAAAGTGCCAGCGCTTATCGACAATGGTAACGTTATTACCGAATCTGCCGCTATTGCTGTGTTCTTAGCTGAAAAGTATGGCGAAGGACGCTTACTGCCAAAAGCGGGCTCTGATGCCTCAGCGTTGCACCATCAATGGATAAGCTTTATTACTAATGAGCTTGAACAACCTTTGTGGAGCATCGGCAAACATAAGTTTGCGATACCAGAAGAACTTAGGCTTGAGGCGATGTTTACCGTGGCTAAGTGGGAGTTTGATAAAGCGGCGGCAATTGCTGAGCAGTGGTTGCCCGATACCCCGTTCTTGCTAGGTGCAGAGATTAGCGTAGCCGATATATTATTAGCACAGACTTTGATGTGGGCGACGCGATTTGAGCAAGATATTCCGCCTAAGCTTGCGGCATATCGAGATCGTATAACCGCGCGTAAGGCGATGGCCAGTGCTCTGAAAAAAGAGGAAGCAGGCGCTGTTTAAGAGTCATAAACAGTCATTAAAAAAGCATCCAAATGGATGCTTTTTTATTTTGAGTTCAATTAAGCGACTAGAACCATCTTTAATCTATCCGTCTCAGATTATCCGGCTGTTCCGTCTTAGCTTGTTCCTAGACTCTATAACCTAGCTTTTATAACTGAGCTGCAGCCCACTTAGCACGGTTTTCTCTGCTCTCTTTAAGGCCGTCTTTGTCGCGGTAAGCTTTATACGATTCGAACTCGAGTGCGACGAGTACCACTTCAACTTCAAGTACTAGTTTACACTCTTTTTTAATGCGCCATGCTGAAGTGTTGTATAACTCAGCTAATGGTAAGCTGCCTAAAAACTCAGGATTGTATTGTGCGTATAGCGCTTGTGTTGGGTAAACCACAAAACTTAAAGTGCGTTTAGGCTCTTTAGAAAAGAGTGCTTCGATACCGTCACACGTATTAAGTACCTGCATTTCGATAACTTCATCAATCTCTATCAGCTTCTTTTGTACGGGCATATGTGCTGGCTTTTCGCCTGCTTCCCAAGCAATAACATCGGCTTCTGATACTTTGCCTATTTCAGCTACTTGCGCAGTTGTTAGTGCCAGAGAGTGGCGAAGATACTGCATTTCAATGGCATTGAGGCCGAGATTTTTAGACATGGTGTTTCCTTAATTAGTTTTATGGTTAGCTACGCATCCAAACATTCTCGGCCCATTCCCAAAATGATTCCCAGCTGTCTTCATGGATTTCACCGTCTTGCCATAATTGTATTTCACCTTCTTGGGTGATGAAAAAGAAACTATCACCCTGCTGGCAAATAGGGATATATTCACGCGGTAAACCGATAGACCAAGCGTATGCTGTAACCTCTGATAAAAAGGTGTGCGAGTGAGGATCGCTGGCGGTCACAGGCTCTAAGCTGCCAACGATAAGGTCACTGGCATCCAACAAGTACTCTTTCAACGCCAAAGGAAGTGGCATTAAAATTTCCTCTTCTACTTCAACAATTTGTTCAAAGGTTGCCAGCTCTAATGGTACCGGAACTGTCTCGCTCATCTCTTGTAGCTGCTCAATGATATCGTTCATAATTTTTTCGTGTGTTAAGGCTATTGGGCGGGAGTATAGACTTTTATCGGGGAAGGCACAAAAAAGCTGTGTTGAGAATAATAGGGAGCATCAGCATTTGCTGAACTCCCATTCATGTCGTTATGCTGCCACCAGAAAATCGGCTTGGTCTAAGCGCTTATATTTGAGCCACGCTTTATGGTATTGCTTGTGTGACTCTTGACGTAGTTGCACTATTTTTGTTTTTTCAATATCACTTAAATCACGTTGCTGTTGCAGGGCATGGTTCTGCATCTGTTGCACCTGTTCATAAACGAGGTGCTCATCGCCACTTTTTATGTCGGCAATATCTGCTAAGTGCAGTTGAATTTCAGCAATCATTTGTGACTTTGGCAGCTTAACAAGCAGGTTTAAATCTCGGTATCCTGAATCTTTTGGCTCAGAGAAGCGGTTTTTCACTTGAATAATCTGACTGTCAGATTTTACCAATGCATAAGCTTGCATTAGGTTATAGATATCTTTGCTAACGATACTGGCTCGTACAAGGTCTGTGAGTTGGCTGGCATCATTATTGAGTTTATTCTTTAGTTTTACCTGAGCTCTATCTCGGCTTTTTATATCCGCTAAGACAGCGTGAGTTTGAGTTTGGTTGGTGATGCTGCTTAACAAGTCTGCGAGTTCTTGTTGTGCATCTGGCGCGATGGCGTAAAGAGTATCAAGGTCGGCGCTGGTTTGCCTTGGTTGCTGATACTGCATTGACTCTATAGCGGCCAAACCGTCGAGGTTATTAGCAAAAGCTAGCTTGGCACTGTAACCGCTGTTTGCCTCATTTGTCTCTTGCTCAATAGGGGCAATTTGGCCAATCGCCGAGCGAGTCGAGAGCAATAATAAGAAGATGAAGAATGTTCGCAATAACCGGTTCATAGCAGTCCTTTTTTGTTGCTGTGGACTTAATCTAACCCTTCAATACTTAAGCTATGCTGAATGACACATTAAGCTTTATTCATGCAGTGATATGGAACTGGAAAATTAAAAAAGCCGTTGATGAGTTATGTCATCAACGGCTTTTTTGGTTCTAAGTATACTTAGACTGAATTACCAGATTTTTACGCGTTTTTCTGGCGCAATATACATCGCATCGCCAGGCTTAACATCATAGGTGCTGTAAAATTCAGGCATGTTAGATAGCGCGCCAAGTGAGCGGAACTGTGCTGGTGAATGTGGGTCAGTTGCTACACGGTTACGCATTGACTCTTCTTTAATTTTTGCACGCCAAATTTGCGTGAAACCAATAAAGAAACGCTGATCACCGGTTAGACCGTCAATCACAGGTGCTTCTTGACCGTTAAGTGATTTCTTGTATGCACGATAAGCAATGGTTACACCCGATAGGTCGCCAATGTTTTCGCCGAGTGTCAATTCACCGTTAACGTTGAGGTCATCAAATACAGCATAATCATTATACTGATTGATTAGCGCTTTACCGCGAATAGAGAACTCTTTTAAGTCTTGCTCTGTCCACCAATCGCGCATGTTGCCTTCGCCGTCAAACTTAGCACCTTGGTCGTCAAAACCATGGCCCATTTCATGACCGATAACCGCACCAATACCACCGTAGTTTACTGCATCGTCAGCTTCCATATTAAAGAACGGAGGTTGTAAGATAGCGGCTGGAAATACGATTTCGTTCATCGTTGGATTGTAGTAAGCGTTAACCGTTTGTGGAGTCATACCCCATTCCCATGTGCGGATTGGGCCACCTAGCTTCTCAAGATCTTTTTCATGGCTCAACTGGCTTGCGCGCAGGTTGTTACCAAATAGGTCGTCAGCTTTAATCGCTAGCTTGTCGTAGCTTTCCCAACGGTCTGGATAACCAATCTTAGGATTAAATTTAGCTAACTTATCTTTAGCGGCGACTTTAGTGTCAGCGCTCATCCACTCTAAAGACTCAATGCTATCACCGTAAGAGCCACGTAGGTTTTCAACCAACGTTTGCATGCGTGTCTTTGCTTCAGGAGAAAAGTGACGCTTAACATAGACTTTACCAACAACCTCACCGAGCAGGCTGTTGACCGAGGCAACGCCACGCTTCCAGCGAGGTTCTTGCTCTTCTTGGCCGTTAAGCGTTTTAGAGAAAAACTCGAAGTTTTCAGTATCAAGCGCTTCACTTAGACTGCCTGCTGCATGTGTCAGTACCTGCCACTGCATGTAGGTCTTCCAAGTATCAAGATCAGTATTCTTGATAACGTCATTTAGACCTGAGATAAAGGTCGGCTGGTTGATTATAATATCAGCCTGCTTATCTACGCCTAATGTTGACAGGTAACCTTTCCAGTTAATATCCGGTGCTAGAGTGGCTAAATCTTTAACTTGATATAGGTTGTAACTTTTAGTGCTGTCACGTGTTTCAACGACATCCCAATGCTTTTCAGCAATTGATGTTTCAAGTGCGAGTACCGCTTCAGCACTGGCTTTAGGATTAGCCAGTCCAGCCAAGGTGTACATCTTTTCGATGTGCTCAATAAACGCCTTACGGATATTGACGAAGCGCTCATCTTGGTTAAAGTAGTAATCTTTTTCGGGCAAGCTTAGGCCGTATTGCCAGATATGCGTAGCATAACGGCTAGAATCTTTAGCATCTACGTCGATGTAAAATGCCATTGGGGTGCCGCCACCGACAATTTGGCTATGAGCAAAGTAAGTCACGAGTTCATCTTTTGACTTAATCGCGCTGACGTTATCCAGTTCGCTTTGGATTGGCTTAATGCCCAATTTGTTGAGGGTTTCAGTATCCATGAATGAACGATATAAATCGGCAACTTTTTGCTCGTCGCTACCGGCTTTAAGATCTGGCGTTGCAGCAACTTCTTCGATAATGGCTTTTACATCATCACGTGACTTTTCACGGAGATCGTAAAATGCACCAGAGCTAGTGCGGTCGCTAGGAATAGTCGTGTTCTTTATCCAAGTGCCGTTTACGTAGGAGTAAAAGTCATCTTGCGGACGAACTGACTTATCAAAATTAGCAAAATCGATGCCTGATGAAAGGGCTTTTTGTACGGCTACAGCCGTTTCCGTTTTAGTTGTTTCTGGTATCTTCGGTGCTGCTGTGTCGCTATTACACGCACTTAGGCCAACGATAAGGGAAGCGCATAAGCCCCCAACGAGTACTTTTTTCATTTTTCTTCCTTTTATATACCGTCAATTTGTTATTATATTTTGCAATTAATGACAACTAAAATGCATGTTAATAAGCTGCAAGTTACATTAAGCAACACATGTTAAGGCTTTTTTGTTTGCGTGAACAAGCATATGTTTGTAACGAAGGGCGATAATTACTTGATGATCTGTAAGAAAAGGTTTCCTTGAGGTCATTTATCTCGCTAAAGCCCGGATGAACAGTTTTATATCGACTTTAGCCATTTTGCAGGATTTCCTGCTACTACAGTCGCCGTTGGGACATCTTTTGTGACAACAGAGCCCGCTGCAACGACGGCATCATCGCCAATGCTCACCCCCGGTAAAATTATCGCGCCGCCACCAATCCATACCCGTTCACCAATATGAATCGATTGAGCTATTTCAAACCCTTGGCAACGCTTTGTCGGATCTAATGGATGATTGGCGGTGTAAAGTTGTACGTTAGGCCCGAGCATTGTTTGACGACCAATGTGGATCGGAGCGTTGTCTTGTAGCGTGACGTTGGCATTAATAAATACTTGTTCGGCAATAAAAAGGTTAATGCCGTAACTGATAAAGAAAGGTGTTCGGATCACTGTATCTGTCGCAATGTTAGGCAGTAAATCTCGGTCAATTTCGCAAGAGAGATTAACTCGATGGTTAAGTGCTTGTTGCTGTTGCCAATAGTTTGATAGTTCAGGATCAAAACAATTGTATTGTTCACCCTTCACCATCTTATCAAATTGTTTGTTTTGGGCAGAAGTCAGTAATGGCGTCATCGATCAATCCTTGTTTAGCGCATTGCACCATAGTCTTTCTGTCGCAGAGGTTACAAGCAAAACTTTGCCCTTTAGTCTCTCAGCCCTCATAATGTCGGCCATTATGGTCATATAGCTGAGTGTTACAGTGCGTTTAGATAAATATATTTGTGAGTCAACTTCCCATTCTCGTGTTTCAGCCAAAAAAGCACTGCATCGTGGCGATGTCACTTGCAACGGTGAAGTGGTTAAAACTTCAGGTTTTAAAGTCACTGATGACCATGAAATTCGTTTAGAGGGTGTGATACTCAAAGTCATTGGCCCACGTTACATCATGCTCAACAAGCCAGTTGATACTATCTGCTCAACGATTGACGAAGAGTATCCGTCTGTTATTGGCTTACTCGATGTTATTCGACCTGAAGATTTGCATATCGCAGGGCGTTTAGATGCAGACACCACAGGCCTAACCTTGATTACGACTGACGGCAAATGGTCGCACAAAGTCACCTCTCCTAAAAAAGAGTGTGGTAAACGCTATTTGCTAGAAACTGCAGAACCGCTAGCTACTGAGTTAGTTGAGCAGTTTGCGACAGGGTTACAACTTCATAATGAAGACGGTTTAACTAAGCCTGCCATACTTGAATTGTTAGGCACGCATCAAGCGCGCTTAACGATTACCGAAGGCAAATACCATCAAGTTAAACGTATGCTGGCATCTGTTGGTAATCACGTGACTAAATTACACCGTGAAAAAGTGGGCGAAATTGAACTCGATAGTACGCTTGAACTGGGTGAATGGCGTTTTTTAACTGACGCTGAAGCCAAATCAGTAAAGTAAGTCAGTAAACTTGCTCCGTAAAATAAGCCTGCAAAACACGCTGACGGTTCCTCGATAAGTGATATCAGCTTACCTGAGTGGAATTGGATAGCGGATAGTCGCTGGTTAGATAGAGCACTGAACGTGGATGCGTTCGGTGCTTTGTTGTATCTGGGAGTCATTAATCATCTGCATTGGTTGTAATATTGCCCTCTAAATAATGAAGAATGCACAAAAAAGGGCCCTCAATTGAGGGCCCAAAGACAAGGTTAAGCAAATCGCAAATGCTTAACTTTTGTGCTCTTACTGATTAATGTAGCTTACGACGTCCTGCAAATAATCCGAGCAATGCTAGCGCTAAGAAACCTAAGCTACCACCTGAATCATTTGAATCATCTTCAACTTCTTCATCTGGTGTCTCAGTGGCTGGTGGCGTTGGTTCAACACCATTAGAAGTCACCGTCAACATAAAGCTGCTTGATACCATATCGTTGCTATTGGCTGCATCGCTTACGGTAACAGTAACCATGGTGCTGCCATGCCAATCGCTATCAGGCATAACGTCTACCATTGAGCCAGAGGTGTGACCGTTTATCATCGCCGTGATGTTATCACCACTGACACTGATAACTTTATCAGTGTTAGTACTCGTGCTATAGACAACCGCTAGATCTGTTAACTTAGTGTTTTCATCGATAGTGACATCGTTGAATTGACCCATGTTGATGTTGCCGTTAACCATCACATTGTGGGTGATAGTTTTAGTGACGGCATTATCATAATCACTGCTGATAACAAGGTCCATATTGTTTCCTGCTGCGTTGTTATTAACCACTGCACTGAACTTAACTTTCACCGCTGTTTGCTCTGGGCCTTGATAGTTACCACAAACCATTGAGAATTCAGATACTTTATCAAGCACGTTATCAAAGGCAAATGTGTCAGCTAACCAACCTTCGTTAGGTGCCCAAGGGTTACGGAAACCATGGTAGCCACGAGTACCGATTGAGCCTTTACCTTTTAATGATTCATCAAGACGTTTATAGGCGAAGATGATTTCATTTTTACCTGGAGTGAAATCAGGTTCTACCGCATAGATGGTCTGGAAGGTATAACTACCATTGGCGCCTGTCCACCAATCGTTAACCGTCATGTTATTCCACTGGACAAGGAGTTCTTTATCAGTCCTTGCTACATATACGCCGCTATATGCCCCCGTCAGCATGTCAAAGCCTGGGTTGATACGACCTTCGCTATGCCAAAGTGGTGCAACCATGGTATCTGGGAACGCTAAGTTCTCCATTGGCATGTGGCCCCAGTTCATGTAAGGCATTTGATCAAAGGCGATATAACCACCGGGGCTTATTTGCATTTGACCGTCTCTGTCCTGCCCATAGTGATTGACCTTGTCGAAACCAAGTTGCCAAATGTCTAGCCTTAATGAGTCCCAAGCACCACCCTCAATAACAGTTGGAAGCATTATTTGCCCCAAGTCTATGAAGTTCTCTTGGAAGTCGGCATCTGCATAAGGCTGGCGACATAAAGGATCTGTTTCGTTGGTCGTCCACACATATTCCCGAGGGGTATAAGCTGATGTAGGTTGAACACCTTCGATGGTGAGATTGTTACCATCAATGGTAGCCATATCAGCATAGATACCTGCAACCTCAACACTGCTTTTCACCAATGTAAGCCCTTCAGGTAACACTGCTTTTAGGCTGAAGTTGCGATCTGTTTCCATCATGTTGGGATCGGCTTCCATATAGAAGTCGATAATATCACCCGCTTTTGCTGCATCTTGGCTAGCTTCAAAAGTAAGGTCAGACCCCTTAGTTTCTAAACGAAGTCCCATCATTCCTACGTCAGTTGGGTTTTCGTCGTTACGGCCTAACTCAACGGCAGCATAGTACACATCGCCTTCTTCAGCTGTGGGTACATCCCATGCTAAATTAACGCGGTAAGGGTCAGCCCCATTAGCTTCGCCGACGATTTCAGCACTCAATTCGCCATTCATTTCATTTGGAATAATAGCCAGCGAACTGGTTATTCCTAATGGTTGATCCTTGCCCATTGGGTAGTTAGGATCATACAGGGTGTAGTTACCCACTAATGCCCAATAGTCACCCGGGGTTGGGTTTTCTACTGCACAGAAGTCACGTGCATAACTGAATGAGTAGCAGATTGCTTCATCACTCCATTGTGCTCGACCATCGCCATTAGCGTCGAAGCCGATATCGATTGCGGTATCGTGAGCCGTAGTATTACCTTCAATATTTGTCACTTCAAATACAAAACGTTTAGTGCCTTCAGGGATGATAAAGTTGATTTGAGCAATACCAGGGTCATTGTCAATATCATCAGGTGTTCCTATGCCTAACGAATATGGCACTAAGTTATGAACCTGTTGTTCGCCCTTGACTAATCCACTGACTTTTACCGCACCGACCTGTTTTGTGAACAATTCAGGCGTAAGCGCAACACTCTTAGTTCTGTGCATATTCATTGAAAGATCATTCGGTAAACCGTCTGAATTAAAACCAATACGCATCGGTAAAGTTTGTGCTGGTTTCATTGTATCTTGTGGGGTAATGGTGACATGACCTTCAAGCTCCACATCTTGAATTCCCCCATAGACGTTACCAATATCAGAAACATTGGCACTAAACTGTACGGTTTGAACTTGACCTTTCTTCAACGTAAAGCTTGATGGATTTGCCGAGAGCTGCAATAGAGCCAGGCCTTCAGCGGTGTGCTCTTCCATCTCTACATTCCATGCACCATCTTCAGTTGCGCGGAATGTTCTCACAAAGCTACAGTTTAATGAGCAAGCAGTGCCAAATAAATAGGGGGTGTTAAGCGATGATACATCGCCGCCATTATGGGGATTAGCAGCACGATAGTTATCTGCAGTTTCGTCCATCACTAGCGTGGCCATAGAGGCCGCTTTCACATTAACGACACCACTACCAAAATCATTAAATCCAGCCGCAACAATGTCACCCCATTGCCCTGTGATTGTTCCTGTATTATTTGCTGTCATCATTAACGCAGATTCAATTTCAGCAGGCGTCCATTCAGGGTTTAGTTGCTTCAGCAACGCCATAGAACCAGCAATGTGAGGCCCAGCCATTGAGGTACCAGACATCATTGTATAGTCGGATGTAAATGGTGAGGTGGTGAAAGGTTGGTCATCGGCGAATGCAGCATAAATATCAACACCTGGAGCACCAATTTTAGGCGCCATTGAATCAGGTGTTGTAAGGCTTGGGCCGCGAGAGGAGAAGTCTGCGACGAAATCAGCCTCACCTATTGCTGTGCTCATGCTTGAAGCATTTATGCTTGCCATATGGTCCGTGCCTGACGACAACCAGCTTGTTAATTGCTGACCTGGCCAGCTTTGTATTAACACGCCAGGAATGACATAGGGATCATTAGGTTCAGCATAACCATTAGGTGCATCTTGAGTGTAGTCAGCGTTATATAAAACAAAGCCGCCAGCACCACCAGCTTGTACATTGATGGCTTTCTCTAAGCGCGAGATATCGCCACGTTTGCACACCACTATTTGATCAATAGTGAACGTATCAGCGGTAAATGGGCTATTACAATTTTCATCGCCATAATTAGCCGCTAATACAATACTGCCACTAAAGCCTTCGGTGTAACCTGCACCAATAAGGTCACTTGGCGCGGTGGTGTCACCACCAGATAGGCTTTCTAGACGTTTCTCTGAAAACTCAACGGTACGACCGTGAGTTGTGGCTGCAACACTAGTGATCCAAGGTGCAACGTGATCGATAAACGCATAACTTGAGTTACCTGCAGATGCTGCGACCACAATGCCCGCTTCACGGGCAGATAGAAACGCCATCTCTAAGACACTTTCCCATGGGTTACTTTCACCACCACCGATAGAAAAGTTAATCACATCAACTTGGTCAATGATCGCATCTTCAACAGCGCTGACTAAGGCTTCAGCTGGGCAGCCTTGATATTGTTCGGTGCCGTAAAAAGTGCCGGCACCATATGAACCATCTCCTGGGTAACACACCTGATAAGATATGATGTTTGCCCTAGGTGCTACACCCGACATATGCGCGAAAGTCAGCTCAGTATCAAAGCCGTCATTGGTTTCGCCATATTGGGGGAATTGATAGGGGACATCAAACAGTTCATTACCCGCCACTGTAGATGCCGTGTGCGAGCCATGTCCTTGGTAATCTTCACCGTTTTCTGGGCGTTTAGGGTCGACTTTTTCAGAATAACCAAGGTTTTGAAATGCAGGGTCACTATAAGAATCGGTGATCACTGGGTATGAGCGCACACCGATGAGCTTATCGTTACACATGCTCGCAAATTCTACTTTTTCACAATCGCCGTAGAATTGACCGCGGGCATTGTTGTGAGTGTAGCCATCACCAGACACTGCTGCAAAAGAGGGGTGGTCTGAGTTGATACCGGTATCTAAAATTCCCACCACAACACCTTCGCCTTTGTTAGCTAAAGATTGTGTATTAGGGATCCATATCTCATCGGCTTTAATATGTTTTGGGCCAACATCGGTATTCAATTTGTAATTAATTGAGCGTTGGATATTTTTTATCCCCGCTAGTTTTGCTACGCGAGAGGCTTGCTGTTGCGTCATCTTCATTGTTGCACCGTTAAGTGCAAATTTGAATGTTCGGTTCACTTTCGCACTACTGCCAACAATGGCGGTAACGTTTGAGATATGTTGCGCTTGCTTTTGTTCTAGGTAATGAACATAGCTTTTAACTTCTTGGCTATTAACATCAATTTTATAGGAATGACTAGCGACTAGGCTTGAAGGGACTTTTGATAACCCACGAACATTAGTCGCTGATAAACCCGATATCCCACCATTATAAGTGGCAACTGGACTGTCATTGAACTCGATAATATAGGTTTGAATTCCTTCGACGTCAGCTTCCCACTTGAATGGAACTTTTTGTGCAGCTGCTCTGTGGGTATTCGCTTGGCTAATGGTGGCTTGTTGAGTGTTACCCGGATTAAATCGGTCAGCTCTTACTTTACGTGCTTCACTATCTGCCACCATTTGAGGAGTAATAGAGACCTCTTTAATGAAATCATGTTTTTCTTGTGCTGAGGATTTCACTGCACTATCAGCTGCTACAGCACCGGCCCCCGCGGCATAAATCGCCGCTATGGTCACCATGCTTATTTTTTTTAACTTCATTGTAGATTCCCTATTTTTTTGTTATTTCGATCGGGCTAATATCTAGCATTGGGATATTATTTCGAGGTCGATTTTTAAACATGAAGGGCTTAACAATCCAATGCGTAATATGCATGGGGGTATGCGTTTTATGCATTTACGCGCTACACGTATCAGTTTGTTAAATTACGCTGGTTTGGGTATTAATATTGTGCATGTTGGCTTTGCTGGTGTTAGCAGTTGTTAGTTTGCGTCTTACTGGTGGTTGTGTTTGCCCTAGCTTACGCTGGATAGTATTTCATGTTGTGCTGCTGTTCTTATTTTGATGGTAGATGGCTGCTAGTTTGATACAACTTGTTAATGATTTGTTCGTTTTGGTTTTTTTGTTGTGAAATGGAAATAGAAAGGAAAGATTGTGAAAGTGCTATTTGTTAAGGTTATTAACTAAAAATAACAAATACTTAAACTAGTTTTTTGTTTAAGTCGACGGATACCTGATACAAATTGTTAATTGGATAGCTTGAACTGATTTGCTTTAGTCGTTAGCTTAATAAAAAACTAATTAATCAGACGATTAAATTAGTCATAAATATAAAACCAATCTATTTTCGCATTGATTGTCGGGGGACAATGAGAGCTGTCTTTGCTAAATAAAATAATTAAAAGCAGGCAAAGATTATGGAGTTAAGGCATTTAAAGCACTTTATGGTGCTAGCTAGACTAAACAGTTTTAATCAAGCCGCTAGTCAGTTAAATCTTGCGCAACCGTCTCTATCTCGAAGTATTCAAAAAATGGAAGATTTACTCGGCGTTAAGCTATTCAAGCGTGGTGCTAATAGTTTATCACTCACTACTTATGGTGAGTTGGTATTGGAACATGGCGAGAGCATTATTTATCATGTTGATTATTTAGAATCTGAGATCCAATCTCTAAGAGGGATCGAGTCTGGCCAGCTAATCATCGGCGCTAGCCCTATTCCTTCCAACAGTTTAATTGGCCCCGTGATAGGCCCTTTTATTCGAGACAACCCCAAGATAAGTGTCGAGCTTAAAGTGGAGAAATGGAGCCGTTTGCATGAACTATTGCTCAAAGGCAGTTTATCGCTATTTATTGCGGAAGCGAAAGCAACCTCTCTTGATGAACAGGATGATTTGATCGTGGTGCCACTACCTGCATCAAATGCTATATTTTGTTGTCGACCTGAACACCCTTTGTTATTGGAGAATCATGTCTATCTGCCGACGTTAAGGGACTATCCGCTAGCCGTCGCACGCTCAATGCCAAAAAAACTTGCAGAACAATTTGATGACCTCTTTGATCTTGATAGACATGATTTTTCGGGCTTAGTAAGGTTCGACCAATTTCAGCCTATTAAGGAGTCATTATATAACTGCGATATGGTGGTGATCACGCCAGAAATATCGGTTGAAAAAGAACTGAAAGAGGGGCGGCTGGTGGCGCTAAATGTTGAGAATATGCCAAATATAAAAGCTGGATTTTGTATTGTTTATCTTAAAAACAAGCGCTTGAGTTTAGCCGATGAACGTTTTATTAATTTTATTTTGCAAGCATCTAAGTCGTAAAGATAATATTAAAAAGGTAACCCAAGGGTTACCTTTTTATTAAACTGAGCCTTGGACTAATTAGATAACTTAATCTCGCCACTAATGGTAGATGCACTGAGGTTGGCGCTGCCATCTCCCGCTTGGAATTTTAGATACGTTTGCGGTGAATACCTTTCTGTTGTCACTTTATCAGCCGTTAACTTATTGCTGATACTGCCGCCCGGGCCACCATTGATATCAAAGGAGACGTTTACCTCGTTAGTAAAATGGATGTTGATATCACCGCTGACACTGCCGAGCTTTGCTTTGTCTTTAAGGCTGGCAATGGAAAGGTCAATATCACCACTGACTGTTTTTATACTCAAGCTATCAATATCGGCAAGCGCCACAGTTGCATCACCTGATACCAGCTCGACAGAGACTTGGTCAGCTTTGGTATTGGCCGTTAACTCGCCGCTGACAAGGCGATAACCGACTTTGCCTGAGCTATCAGTATCTTTTATTTCACCTGAGACGGTTTCAAGCATCACTTTGCCACCAAGCTCACGGCTGGATATGTCTCCTGATACGGTATGCAACATCACTTTATCACTTAGTTTACTGGCTTTTATATCGCCACTGACAGAGCTGATATCCATTTTTCCGTCAAATGCATCGATACGGAAATTTGCAGATATAGCTTCAGCCTGCAGTTTAATTTGACGTGGCAGTGTGATGGTCAGTTGCGAGCCATCTTTATTGCTGCCGCTGTATTGCCTTGGCATTTCATCCTCGATGACTACATGGTTGCCTTTAACAGTAAAAGTTAGCCCCTCGCTCAACTCATCAAGCTCGCCTTTAACGCTAATCTCACTCTTGTCCCATGACTTAATGACGACATCGCCTCGTGAGACATTAATACTGACTTTGGGATTCGATTCGACTTGTTGAGTTTGATCCACTGCGGTGCCTGCAAGTGTTGTTTGGCTAATAAACAGTGTGGTTAATGCAAGGCTGATAAGCGGTGTTTTATTCATATTCGTGCTCCCTGATTTTGCTCTGCAGCGGGCAGTGTTTGCCCCTGCTGTAATAATTCGATTTCTCTTTGTTGGGTCCAAAGCCAAAGCTGCCATAGCTCTTTGTCATGGGGTGTTTTGGTGAGTGTTTGATAGATTTTTTCGGCCGCTTTTCTTAGCTGCTCAATGCCTTGATTTAACGGCAGACCAAGCTCGGTGGATTGCCAGTTGACCTTATGACTTTGTTGTAATAGTGCAATTTGTTGCCGATGTTCTAGCTTGATCTCTGATAACGTTATCAGTAGCGGAGATGTATTTGATTGCGCTGTATAGAGCGGCGTAATGACGCCGTTGCTCCACATCGTCGTGCCCAATATCCCGGTTAACAAAATGATGCTGGCTACAGCAATACGGCGCCACTGATTTGGCTGAGAAAATTCGGGTTTATCGAGTTGTTTCTCTATACCTGACCAAAGCTCACGTTCTGGCGCTAATGCTGTAGGTGCTTTGGCTATTAATTGCTGTAACTTATCTTGTGAATGACTCATTTGTGCGTCCTTTTTCAGCATCATCTAATTCAGCATTTCAGCGAGTAACTTTTGCGCTCGATGGTATTGCGCTTTACTGGTGCCAGACGCAATTCCCATTAGCTGACCAATCTCTTCATGCTTGTAGCCTTCAAGTGCAAATAGTACAAAAACAATTCGAGCTCTTTCTGGCAATTTAACTAAGATTTTGTCGAGATCTTCATATTCATCTTGTACCGCTTCAGCATCAGTTTCTGATGCTACAAATCGAGACCAAAACGAACGATGTTTCTTGAGGCTATTGAGCGCTTGGTTAACCGATAAACTGTGCAACCAAGTGGTAAATTGGCTTTGGCCTTTAAATTGCGGCAATTTCTGCCACAAGGTGACAAAACAGTCTTGAGTGGCATCTTCAGCTAAGGCAACTTGACCGGTGATGCGAAAACATAGCGCGTACACCCGTTGATGGTGTTGTTGGTAAAGCTGTTTAAATGCAGCTTTGTCGCCTTTTTTTGCACTATCGATAAGATCCGGCTCGTTGAATGAACTCTGCTGCAAGACCTTTATTTGTGCTGTCACTACATGTTCCTTATGTGCTTACCGATATAGATAAGACAAAGCTAACCTATAAAAAGGTTTAAACGAAAATAAAATAAATTATTTTTAGCGTCATCGCCGCTTTAATTAATGAGGGGGAATATGCCCAGATGGGATGCTATTTTAGGGGGCGGAGATAAGAAATGATGCTAGCAATAAGGCCAGTATCAGTGGCCTCACCGGATAAAAATTAAGACTCAGCTGAAGTTAATTTGGCGTAGACCAGTTGAGCACCGACAAGATCTGATAACGCAGTGCCAACGGTTTTAAATAGGGTTATCTGCTCAGCGCTTTCGCGCGCGGAGATTGTAGACTGGCTCAATTGTGCCAGTTCGCCCTTGACCTCATCGAAGCAAAATTGCCCTTCTGCAATTGGAATGAGTAGTTCTCCCGCCTCGGCAAAGACATTGATTTTTGAATCAACAAATACTGCCGATTTTTGGATGAGTGTTGTATCACATTCACGGCGATCGTGGTTGTGGTTGCCGACAAAATCAGTATGGGTGCCCGCTTGAACCCATTCGCCAGGAAACAGCGGTGTAGGAGAGCCTGTTGCACAGCTAATGATGTCTGCATTACGTACGCTGGCTTCGAGATTGTCACAATAGATAACCTTAATGTCAGGACGTTGATTGCGGATAAGCGCCATTGTCGCATGCGCTTTATCTTGATTACGTCCCCAAACGCTAATCTGGGTAATCGGCCGCACACTAGCATGAGCCAGTGCCATAAATGACGCCAAGTTGCCGGTACCACATACCAGTAATTTGCTTGAATTTTCACGCGACAAATAACGGCTACCCAGTGCAGAAACGGCCGCCGTGCGCCAATATGTCACACTGGTACCATCGACTAATGCTTGTGGCTCACCGGTGACCCGATTAAAGATTAATATTTTAGAATAGAGACTGGCGAGCTTAGGATCTTTTTGTGGATTACCCGGAAAGTAAGTAAAGGCTTTAACGGCAATGGTTTTGTCGTTCCAAGAGGGTAATACTGCAAATGCATCACTGTGGCTTGCTGACTCATCCAGACTAAAAACCTGCCTTTGGGGCATACCCGCGGGACGAGAGAATGTTTCGTCGAGCGCGTCGACAAGCTCATTAAAATTTAAAGACTGGTGCACAGACTCGGCATTGATGACTAGCATAAGGGCTCCTGAAAACGGTATATTTTATATCATTAGTTGTCGCAGTATGAATCAATCAACTTTATATTGCTATATGGTTAATTTTGCGTGACCAGCAACAGTACGAACAGCGTGTAACTCCAAAAGAGTTCATCTTTGATTTATCAGTCATGTGATTAATGGGCGTGAGGCTGAGATAACGTAAACTAAGTATTTTTTAACCGTTAAAATGGACCGTAAACTGTAATTAAATCAATTCATTATTGGTATTGAATTGACTGTGGTTTTAGTGCTCAAGATAGTTTCGTACTGCTATTTTATTAACGGCTAGTGTTAACGATTAAATATACGGTGTTAACTGGTTTAATGTTGTAGAATCGCGCCCTTCGTAAATGTTACTCATTAGATGTTTTCATCTTGCTGTTGGGGTTTATATGTTAATTCGCCACAAGTTGCTTTTAAGCGCTGCGGTATCTATTGCTGCACTAGGGGCTATGTTTGGTTTACAGCTTTATTTTGGTCAAGTTCAGTCTGAACTGTCTAAAGCATCTCAGGGGGTCTCGAGTCTCAAAAGTGAAGTGTTGAGCCTTCGTCGTGACGAGAAAGATTTTTTGGCGAGGTTGGATCTTAAATACGTCGATAAGCATCAATCGAATCATAATGACATTAAGTTACTCACCCGAGAATTGGACCGCGTATTTACTGAGTACAGCATTCCGACTCAAGCGCTTGCTAACTTCAATAGCGATCTTACTATCTATGTAAGCACATTCACCAAGGTGGTAGGGTTACACCAGCAGATGGGATTAACACCAAAGGCGGGTTTATACGGCGCACTGCGTGATGCGGTTCATCAAGTCGAGTCTCTGGTTAAACAATACGATCAACCCGCATTAATGGTGCAGATGCTGCAATTACGTCGAGCAGAAAAAGACTTTATGCTCAGGCGCAGCCAAAGTTACGTGGCAAAGTTTGATGATGGCTTAATTAATTTCGAGACCGTGTTAGCTCAATCGACCGTTACTCCTGCCGCTAAACAGCAGATCAGCACACTCATTCAGCAATATAATGCAGATTTTAAACAGCTGGTCACTAAAGAGCAGCAACTCGGCTTATCTGTCACCCAAGGTCAAATGGGCGAGTTAAGGCAAGCGGTTGCTAATACTGATCGTGCATTGGCGCAGCTTGAATCGTTAGCCAACACTGCGATTCAAGACGAGGAAGAGTCTGCATTTTACTTAGGTTTGTCGATAGCAGTATTGATAGCACTGGCGTTATCTGGCGCAACTTTTTTGATTATTCGCAGTATTATTGACCCTGTTAAACAGATCACCGCAATTATCACTCAGATTGAAGTGAATAAAGATCTGTCGATGCGATGTGATGAGAGTAGTGATGATGAACTTGGACAAATCGCTAAACACTTCAATAGCATGGTAGAAAGTTTTCAAGAGTTGATTGAACAGGTGACAACATCCGTCGGCACCATGAATCAGTCTTGCCAAGATCTCGCCGGTAATGTCACTCAGGCATCTGAAGGTGTGATAAGCCAATTAAATGAAACTGATATGGTCGCCACCGCAATCACCGAGATGGGTGCCACCATTGAAGAGATCGCTAAAAATACTGAACTGGCAGCTAACAAGGCTAGTAGCACCCATGATAATGCACTGCTAGGTCAAAGAGGTGTCGAGCAAACCATTGAAAAAATCGAGTCTTTGGCACAGCAAATCAATCAATCTGCAGTTGTTGTCAATGAGCTCGAAAAGGACAGTGAGACTATCGGCCGAGTGCTTGGTGTGATTAAGTCGATAGCAGATCAGACTAACTTACTCGCATTGAATGCGGCTATTGAGGCTGCAAGAGCAGGCGAGCAGGGTCGTGGCTTTGCTGTTGTGGCCGATGAAGTGCGTAGTTTAGCCATGCGAACCCAAGAGTCTACCGAAGAGATCTCTGCCATTGTTCAGACTTTACAGAGCCGAACTCGCTCTATTGTGAAAGTGATGGAAGCTAGTCGAATTCAAGGTGATGAAAGCGCGGTGCAAGCTGCTTCTGCAGGGGCACTTCTACAGCTGATAAACAGCGATGTTACTAATATAATGGACATGAGCACTCAGATAGCGGCTGCGATTGAAGAGCAGAGCATGGTGGCGACTGAAGTGAATAAAAATGTGGTTGTTATTAGAGATATTGCGCAAGAGACCGCTGATAGAGCGGTTGCGAACTCATCAGCGACTGAGAATGTTAAAGAACGGGCAGAGTTTTTACTGCACGCCGTGAGTAAATTTAAGGTGTAAAAGCTTAAAGGTAAAGTTTCATCTTTCGAAAGGGTTAGCTGAATAAGCTAACCCTTTTTACTTTTGCGTTGGTTAAATATGCAGTGTTTTAGCAGTGTTGATACTCTCTTGAAACCCCCGCTATTGGTCGGCACTTGAAAGCAGGTGTAGCGGCGCAGCGTCACTTAAGTAGGCTTCGTCAACTTGGTCTAACTTGTTATAACGGATCATCTGCCTTATCCCATCAATGTAGGCTTGGCCTCTTTCTGAATATTTGTCTAAAGTACCCGCCAGTTCAATGCCGGTAATAGCGGCGTTACTGGCACGAAGGTTGGCCCTTAGGCTACGTAACTTTTTATAAGCATTATTGGTGTTCAGATTAAGCATGTAGCCCTCAACGGATGCTAAAGGCGTGTCGAAACGCGCTAAGCCATAATTGCCAAGCTCCTTACGCTGCTGTTTCGGTATCATGCCATTACCGCTGAAATCCCATTGACCGAAAAATGCATTGCCTTCGACCGTAAATCTAGAGGTTGCCCAGCCACTTTCTTCAGCCGCTTGGGCTAATACTAATGACGGCGGCAGTATGTCTATCTCCTCTAATAACATCTGTCTCTGCTGCTCGGTAATCGTCTGGTCAAGGCGGGTAATTATCCGATACTTAGCGGCGATATTGAGCAATACAATATCATCTAATGGTGCTGATTCAATTAAGCGCCTTTCTAAGAGGATATTTTCATTCGCAACTAAAATAAGCGGTGCGATTAGCCTGAAAAATACCATCTTCTTTTGCTGCACGGGGATATTGTTAGAGGTTTCCTGCCAGCGTTCGCTGACCGACTCAAACGTTAGCCTAGGGACCTCTCGATTGCCATCGATCCAGCTTTGAGTATTATAATTTAGCGAATCAAACAGTGACGACAATTCATCAAGTGAGTTTATTTTTATCTCTTTAGGTGCCTTAGTGGGGCGAGCATCTGATACATTAATAAAGCTCATTTGGGTTTCAGTTGAATTTGAAGCGGTAGCAAGATCAGCAGCGACTATGCGTTGCTGTACTGAACCTGTTTTATCGGGCTCTGATTTACTTTGATTAACTTGGGTTTTGAGTGCCACTTTAGCGCTAGTGACGGGGGCTGGAGTATTAATGACTGCGTCACTGTTGTCGGGATTGAACTGAGAGTTAGCAGCATAAAGTAACAGCAGGACTGAGGCGGCAAGCAGAGCAAGTTGGGTCTGAGGTTTTCTAAGCATCGAAGCGTCCTTTAGGTGATAGCGATGAGGCTGTATCAAGGTTATTGCTACAGTCTAAATCTAGTCGATCCTTATTCAATATTCCTTTATTGTTACTCATTTGTAAAGTTGGCGCTTTATTGTGGCGAAACATGACGATGGTATTGGTCTGTTTTCGAGCGGGTTATGGCGTAAGAGCACCTATATTTTTACATGTTATAACGATATTTGAAGTAGTTAAGCTGTTTTGCAAGTTATCACAACAGGTTGTGCAAGGCTCATTGGCAAGCACTAAAAAGCCCAGAGGGTTAATCTGGGCTTTCATTTTAATAGCGAGAATATGGGATTACTTGCTCAAATCAGCAGCGACTTGCTGGGAGTAATAGTAAGCCACATCTTTCATTTCAGTTTCAGAAAGCATGCCCGCTTGGCCTTGCATAATGGGGTTAGTACGTTCACCGCGCTTAAACTGGACTAACTGTTTAAACAAGTAAGCGCCCTTTTGGCCTTTTAGGTTAGGGTAAGTTGCCATTATTTTAAGCATGGCGTCTCCATGACAAGCAATACAACGCTGGTTAACCAGAATCTCCCCTTTGCTTGCATCGGCTTGATAGTTAAGCACACTGCTATCAAGTTTTAGTTCGGCAACGGCAAGCGTGTCTTTAAATGAGCTATCTGTAGCTTGAACATTACTGCACAGTAACCCTGATATTAGCGTACTGGCCCATATGGCCTTTGATATACGGTTAGCCATATTAATGATCCTTGTTCGATGATGACAACACCACTGGCATTGGTGGCATTTTGTCTGCATCTAATGGCTTACGTCTGAAGATCTTCATATCAATCTCAGTTTCGTTGTAATAGGTCGATAGATAATCGAGTACAGGGTCCCAAGTATCAGAAAGATCCCAAAGACCTTGGGTATCGATCATCCATTGGATCGTCTCGCGCCATACTTCACGACTGCCGACATTCTGTGGAATGATAAGACTGGTGTGGCATGCGTTACATTGATGCTTAACCACTTCCCAGCCAGGTGCCATGATAAGACCCGTAGTGGGGTCAATCGGATAGCTTTTGACTGGGGCGGTATCTGCCGCCATAGCGGCAGGTAATGACATCGCGCTCAGCACTGCTACTAATAAGAGTGCTTTTTTCATCATACGACCCTTACTGCTACTCGATGGCAACCGTTGAAGAGGTATCCTTTAGGGTTCCACTGTGGTTGTACCATAGGTTGGCTATCACCTTTAATATCAGTTGCACGGGCCCACACCTCGTAATAACCCGTTTGAGGCAGTGTTATATTAATGCTCCACTGTTGCCATGCCATCGGGTTAACGGCTTTGGTTAATGATGCCGTTTGCCATGTGGTGCCATAGTCGTAGCTGACTTCGACTTTAGCAACATCACGAGTACCCGCCCAGGCGTGTCCGCTAACCTGTAATTTATCGCCTAGCGATAACTCACCGCCAGTTTGCGGTGCAGTGATAAGAGACTTAACAATCATCTCTTCGATAATTTTAAAGTCTTTATTGTCGACCTTCTCGCCTGGCGCAACAGGATTCTTTGGTACTTGATAAGCGGGGGCACCCATCTTCTTACCGTCGTGAACACGATCACGAACACCCATGCCGATGGCACATTTTTGAGATACGGATCCTGGGCGGCCGCCGAAAACAATACGTAGAGGATATCCATGCATATAAGGGATATCCTCGCCATTCATGCCCCAAGCAATCATCGCGTTTTCATTCATGGCAGCTTCAATAGGAACGCCACGTGAAATAGCTGCGCCCTTACCACTAAGGTGTTTATCGAGGCCATAGTGAGCGGTATACACGGCATCACTTTTTACGCCGCAGTCAGCGAGTACGTCTTTGACTAATACGCCGGTCCACTCGGCGCAGAACACAGCGGTATTACTCCACTGGTTACCTTTGGCATTGGGATAGAAGTTCTCACGGCTATTACCGCCACACTCTAGTACCAACTGCTGGGTCACGGTTTTGAATTTTTCCTTTAACTCAGCAATGGTGTAGGTTTTTGGGGTTTCAATCGACTCACCGTCAACGGTGAACTCCCAAGTGTCGGGATTGATGCTAGCAAAGTCTGGCATCTGTCCATTCCAACGAATAAATGCAACGTCGGCAGGGGTCTTTACCGGTGCAAGCAAATGCTCTGGGGGAAAGGCATTCAATGGGTTGGAGTTTAATACTTTAAAGTGGCTAGGTAGGTCATCTACTTTTGACCAAGTGACCGCTGACACATCAAGTGGTGCCATTCCAGCTGGGCGGTTTTGGGCAAATGCCCAACTTGCTGGGAGCATTGCAGTTACCGAAGTGGCGACAGCCCCTTTTAAAAAATTACGTCTATCGATTGCCATCAGTATTGTTCCTTCCCAGTGCTAAAATAATGTGCCATAAACTGCATCTGCTCTTCTGTCAGCAGTTTGGCGACTTTGCTCATTGTCTTATCTTGACGTTGATCTGACTTGAATTGTTTAAGCTGTTCAATCATATATTGCGCATTTTGGCCCTTTAAATTAGGGATAGAGCCGTAGTTGTTGCTGCCATCAATACCATGGCAGGCGATACACATATTGAGCAGTTTTTGATTCTCTTGTGCCTGTGCTTGTTGCACCTGCCCAGTAAGCGGAGCAAGTACTAACATAAACGCAGCTAACTTAAT
This sequence comes from Shewanella sp. GutCb, assembly GCF_002836135.1. Lineage (NCBI taxonomy): Bacteria > Pseudomonadati > Pseudomonadota > Gammaproteobacteria > Alteromonadales > Shewanellaceae > Shewanella > Shewanella sp. GutCb. The sequence goes on from NZ_PJBL01000001.1 coordinate 374,524, forward strand.
CTTCATTACACTCATAGGTAGCCCTTTTCGGGATGATATTATTGCTATTTTTACGCCGAAGGCTCGATGCCTTTAACGTGATTATCTGACGATGTTTTTGCTCACTCACCCGTTGCGACATGTTTCATGTACGCAATAGTTGCCAATGCCTTTTGGAACAGCACATGAAAATGTACATCGCTAACCGGTGCGGCGATTGAGATCGTAAAACTACAGATAAATGTGATCTTTAGCCTGTAAAAAGTTGTGAAAAGTTATAAAAGAACCCATTTAGTAGAATGTAAATTGCTTCTTATAACTAGAATTAACCTATTAATACGAACCTGGTTGCAGGTTTAGTTATTGGTGAGTGAATGTTGACTAGAGGGGCTTTAGCAGTTAGGAGCGACGGGAAAAGTGTTTGCGGAGTCATTTAGATGGTGTTTTCAGAGGGTGTTAGGTCGCAAAAATATTGATTATTTATGGCCTAACATGGCGCTAACCATTGTTTAAAACTGGCTAATAATCAACGCGAGATAGTTGTTGTTTTTCTGTAGGGAAGAGCGTTTAATGACGATTAAACTCATTCAGTAAAGCAGCCATTAAACTCATTCATTAAACTTGGCCTACACTGATCTCTTTTTGCAACGAGGCCCAGTTGATGACACCGACTATATGGTCTTTATTTTCTTGATAAATATAAACCTCGCCTCGTCGTGCTTTCGACAAAATTAAATACACCTCATTGAGCGTTGCGGTATCAGGTACTCCTTGAATGGGGTGGCGAGTCAACGTCGTCGCATCATCACTGGCTTGCAGCTCAAGTTGTATCATCTCGACTTCATTTATGGCATTGCGCACTAACACCGAGCGACCTTCTGCGCGTTTTAACACCTCAAGCAGCAGCTCGTCATTATTACTAATAATCACGAAGCGTTTGTCCATAAGGTGACGAACACCGACTTTTTGCAACCCTAAATTAACCGGAGCCACTTTATATCCAAGGCCCATAATCTCAAGTTGTTTGAAGAAAATCGATTTGGTTTTAAATCCTTGATGTGAAATCAAAAATGCCGGGATAACCACAAACATCGATGGCAAAATAATAGAGGCATTATCAGTGAGCTCTATTAGAGCGACTAACGCGGCAAGTGGCGCGCTTAAACAGACGCCCATCATGCCTGTCATACCAATGATGGTGTATAAGCCAATATAAGGCGCGATAGACGGAAAAAACATAGCGCAAACCAAGGCTAAGATAGTGCCGAGCAACGCCCCTATGCCATAAAGCGGACCAATCAAACCGCCAGGGATCCCGAGTCCAATAGCGGCAATCGTTGCCACCATTTTACCAATCAATATGGCGCTTAAAAACAGAATGCTGGGATGCTCACTAATGGTTTCTGCAATGGCTAACTCGCCGCTACCAATCGCTTCGGGCAATATAAGGCCGACGAGAGTGGTAATGGCACCTGCCAATAACAAGCGTTGCAGTAGTGGCCACTGTTGCCCCATAGCTGTGACGCTAAGCAAGGTGTGATTGAACACTGCGGCAATGCAACCCAACACAATGCCAAATAGTGCGAGCAAGGGATACTGGCTTAGAGGAATGACGGCAGCGCCAATCTGTTCAAATTCATGGACGTTGCCAAAAACCACTTGGCTACTTAATGCACCGCAAATGGCAGATAGCATAATCGGGAAAAAGTAGTGAATTTTGTACTCACGTAACACGACTTCAAAAACAAAGATCACTGCGGCGAGAGGAGCGTTAAAGATGGCAGCGATACCAGCAGCGATGCCACTGGCACACATAATGCGAACACTGTTATCGGGCAGTTTAAATTTTTCGGCCAGTACGCTGGCGCTGACAGCACCAAGATGAACGGCGGGACCTTCACGTCCGACCGAAAAGTTAGTGGCAAGTGCAAACAAGGCTTGGAAGAATTGCCCCGGAGCTGATTGCAGTGGAACTTTGCCGTAATGCAGCTTAACACGATGAATTACATAGGCTATTCCCATGCGTTTATAACGCTGAGATCCCATCTTTGCCACACCCCAAATTAAAAAAGCGCCGAAAAGTGGCAATAACACTCGCCAGTCGTCGATGATATCCGTAAAATTCAGAGCTTGAGTCTGGGTATAGGTGTCAAACCACACTAAGAGCAATCTAAAAAGTAGGATGACAGCTGACGCAAACAACGCAAAAAGCAATGCGAGTAAACACAGCTGAACACTGACTTTTGCTTGAGAAAGCGTATCTTTGAGATCAGTGCTGAGATACTTTTTTGTTTGCTGTCGCATTTTAACGATTGTTTGATACACAGACATTTCCAAAATTTTTGATTGTCACATTCGCATTGAAATGTGAGATTTTTATTAAGGGGCTGTTACTTAATGGCAAATTATCATCGTTGGATCGATCGCTTGCAAGTGATTGAACGACAATTTCGTACCTCAAGCGTATATTTATCTTTGTTGGTAGTGTCTTCATTAGTATTAGGGGCACTGTGCTTTGATGTTGGTTCGAGCTATTTTGCAGTGAAAGTAGAGCAACCAGCTGATCGAACTGAGGCGCTTTCAGCGCAGCTACATGCGCAAGCAAAGACCCTCGCCGCACGCAATATTGAATTAGCATTAGCGCGAGAGACTAATGCCAATATGCACACTATGTTTGTTGAGCAAGAGGGTAAGCAGCAGTCGTTAGCGCGAGAACTGGCTTTTTATCGCAGTGTCATGGCACCGGAAAACAGCGCCGATGGCGTTGCGATTAATGGCTTAGAGGTATCTGCAGAGCTTATACCCGGTCAATATAGGCTTAAGTTAGTGCTCACTCAACTCGAAAAGCGCAAACGTTCAGTGTCAGGGCGAAGTGAAGTGACATTCATCGGATTTGAAGACGGTAAACCTAAGTCGATTAAGTTATCTGAGCTAAGTGATGCATCTTTTAAATTTAAGTTTAGGTATTTTCAGGTGTTAGAGACAGAATTCACTTTGCCAGATGGTTTTATCTTGTCTAGAGTGAAGGCCAAAGTTACCGTGCCAGCGAGTCGCTGGGCTAAAGGTTCACAAACTGAACAAGAATACAGTTCACAAGAATTACGAGTCACTGAAAATGAGCAGAGCATAGTACTTGAACAAAACGGTCAGGTATTAGATAATTCTGCACAGCAATTAGATGTAAGAGGTAATAATGACTGAACAAGCTGAAGATGCTCTGCCAATCCGCTTTACTGATGCGGCAGCGTCAAAAGTAAAAACCTTGCTTGATGAAGAAGAAAATGACGCACTTAAACTACGTGTATACGTAACAGGTGGCGGTTGCTCTGGTTTCCAATACGGCTTTACTTTTGATGAAAAAGTAAACGAGGGTGACTTTACTGTAGAGAAGCAGGGTGTTCAGTTAGTTGTTGACCCTATGAGCCTACAATACCTTGTTGGTGGTGAAGTGGATTACACTACAGGCCTAGAAGGTTCACGCTTTTTCGTGAAAAACCCGAATGCAACGACAACCTGTGGTTGTGGTGCTAGCTTCTCAGTGTAAACTGATTATAGCGTTAGGCACTGAAGTGTCGTTCAATAAAAAAGCCGTCAATTGACGGCTTTTTTGTGTCTGTTCTATTAATATCGGTCAACGCATAATGTTAAGGTTAACTTCCCGATTAAAATATTGCCCAACCTTACGCGTGAAGGCTATCCATACCTGTACGATCGCTAACAAAATCAAAATGCTAAATATTATCCAATCAGGTACTTGTGCGTTAAAGCTGCCGATAGCAAAACTTGATGCCAAGTTTTCAGGATCGTAAAGTACTAAAGGTAACATGCTCACAATGGCCAGTTGCAAAGAGGTGTATACACGCAGCATGATTAATCCTGCTTTTTGCTTACCTATAATGGCTAGCACCATGAACAGGGTGAGAATACAAAACAACACCCCTTGCTTCATTATCAGGCCAGTGACGGATATCAGTACCAAAAAGACTAATAGGGCGATAAGGCGTTTCGGCGGGTTAACTTTGCTAAGCGTATTGGAAGCGGTGGCAGGGTTATTGGTATCCACTTTTTATTCTCTTTTAGGCAGACAATTAGGGGCTGTAGATCTTTCACGGTTATTTTTGCCGCCGTTTATTGGCTATTTTGACAAGGCGGAGGCTATGTCGTTTAGTCATTCTCCACAAATAGCCTACAACACCGTAAAAATAGCCAAGAAGCGCGGCCCTTAGGGTTCGTTTCAATGCTTTTAGTCTTGACTAGAATGCGTTACGAGCTTTTCGCTTAGCCAGCTAAGCATCATCGCTCAAGCCTTGTACTAAAATCATTGAATTAGAACAAAAACTAAGCTCGAAAGATCAACAGCCCCTAGTGCGGCTGCGGCTAGCACGAAGTTGCTAGCCGTGAAGCTTTACTAAATTAGTGGCTCTTTTTTGGTGCAAGGCGCTCTTCTAACTCAAACGGTTGAATCACTACACCGAGATCTTCTTGTACAGGGAATACAGCAACGAAAAGGTCGTCATCTTGCATGCCTGGAACCCAGCGCTCTAACCATTCATCAAGTGGGATAGCCAATGTTTGGCAATCTTGCCAATCATCAACAGCCCAAAGCGCTGCAGCTTCTTCAGTTGGCCACATTGGGATACAGTCTTCATCATCGGTGGTTAGCATTACGCAACCATCTGCATCCTGTAGAGACCACAATGTTTTGTGCTCTGTTACTTGCTCTACAAGGTAGTCGTAACGAGATTCTGGCGTCATTTCAGTAATCTGCTTCATGCTTTTGCTTTTGTTGCTCATGGTCTACATCTCTTAATTTTAAATGGGGCGGGCGTAAGCTATGCACGCAATGCGCCGAATTGGAACGGATAGTAACATTTAGCAGGAGAATGAAAAAGAAAACAGAGCCGAATAGGCTCTGCTTTTAGTTATTGCTATGTTTTTGCATTAAAGAACTTGTAAATAGTCCCCGCTAATATAGCGCCAAAAATCGGTGCGACCCAAAATAGCCAAAGCTGTGACAATGCCCAATCACCGACAAAGAGTGCCGGACCTGTGCTACGGGCTGGGTTTACCGAGGTGTTGGTTACTGGAATACTGATCAGATGGATAAGCGTTAGGCCTAAGCCAATAGCAATAGGCGCAAAGCCTTTTGGTGCGCGCTCATCAGTGGCACCGAGAATAATAATGAGGAAGAAAAGGGTCATCACGATTTCGCAAATCAACGCGGCCGTTAAGCTATAACCTCCTGGAGAGTGCTCACCATATCCATTTGAGGCAAAGCCTGCTGATAAGCTAAAGCCATCTTGGCCTGACGCAATCAGGTACAAAATGCCTGCGCCTGCAATGCCGCCAGCAACTTGAGCAATAATGTAAGGTGCCAGATCCGATGCAGGGAAACGGCCACCTGCCCATAGACCGAAAGAGACTGCTGGGTTTAAATGGCAGCCCGATATGTGACCAATCGCAAATGCCATGGTGAGAACGGTAAGACCAAAGGCAAATGCAACCCCCAGTAAACCAATACCAACCTCGGGGAAAGCGGCTGCCATTACTGCGCTACCACAGCCGCCTAACACTAACCACAATGTGCCAATAAATTCAGCCATCATTTTTTGAGATATATTCATAAATCCTGATCCTTTTGATTTGACCGACATACCTCAATGAACAGACTGCACTCACCATTCATTATGTGGTTTATGTATAAAACTTGCGCACTCGCTATTGAATATAAAGCATAATTCGAAGAAATGTTATTTTGATGACATTCATCACGCTTGTTTTGAGTAGACGCACAAGCGTGACGAAGGGGGGCTAAAGGGCGATCATCTGCATTAAGGTCTTGGCAATATCAGTATTGTCCTGATGACCGATAAAGGCTTGATAACCCATGCCATAGGCAAAAACGGGGACATCTACGCCATCGTGGCCGCTGGTGGTCCATCCGGTATAGGTCACTTCATCAATTAATTGCTTTACTGAATGGGTGAGTTTTTTAAGCGGTTTATTTGCTGTCTTTGCCGTTGCAATATTGGCGGTTAACAATACTTGTTGCACTTCAGTTAAGGGGAGTTTAGTCGCTTGCTGCCACAGTTTTAGCGGCTGCGTAGATTCAAGCATCTTGGCTGCAATTGCATTGGGCATCATAGTGACATGTTTCAATGCCTGGCCTTTCCATTGATAAGTGCCCGCGCGGCCTAAGCTTAACCCCCCGGTTGAATGGTCAGCGGTCATCACCAGCAAGGTATCCGGATGGTGATCAATATAGGCTTTGATTAAGATCACCGTTTTGGCTAAATCCTCCATTTCAGCCATCGCGCAGCTAATATCATTACTATGTCCACACCAGTCGATTTGACTCGCTTCTACCATCATGACGAAAGGTTGCTCACGTGCGCTAACAAGTTGCAACGCTTTCTCCGTCATCTGCATTAGACGCGCTGGATATTTATTGCCCAATGCTGGCGCTAATCCTTTGTTCGCAAACAGGCCGAGAGCGGGCAGCCTTGTTAGTTGATTGAGGTTGTCCATGTTATCTATGTAGTGGTAGCCGCGGTCGATAAAGCTTTTAGTGAGGTCTTTATCATTCCGGACAAAGTACTTTTTCCCGCCGCCGAGCATAAGGTCTGCAACTGGCTGACCATTGATAAGGTTGGTCAGATAGCTGTCGGCGATGGCGTCATAGTTGCGACGATATTCGTTATGCGCCAAAAAGCTTGCTGGGGTCGCGTGATTAATTTGAGAGGTTACCACTACAGCGGTGGTTTTGTTTGCCGCTTTCGCTTGCTCAAGCAGGGTGGTTAAAGGTTGCTGATCTTTGGTAACAGAGATTGCCCCGTTATAGGTTTTATGGCTGGTGGCCAGTGCCGTGGCAGCGGCTGCTGAATCGGTGACATAGGTGTCATCGTCGGGATAGGTACTCGACATGCCAACCAAGAGCTGATCAAATATGGTTTGCTCGACAGCTTGAGTTGCTGGGTCGTCATTAAAATAGCGATAAGCACTGGTGTAGGCTGGACCCATGCCATCGCCAATGACGTAGATGATGTTTTTAGGTGTTTGAGTGCTTGATTGTTCAACACTCTTTTGGGCTGTGCTTTGAGCGGAAATTGGTACTGACTCTGTTACCGATTGAGCTGTGAAAACGGTCAACAGTGGAAACAGTAACCCGCAGAATTTCAATAAGTACTGCATAGGAATATCCCTAAATTGAAACACAATAATGGCAGTAAAGAGCAGTCTCGGCGTCGCTTCGATAGTAAACATCCCCCTAAAAAAGGGAGGCTAATCCGAGTGTCTTTGTGTGCATTTAAAAAGGGCGCCTAGAAAGAGAGTTAGGCGCCATAAAGGGCGATGTTAGAACTTTTGTGAGTAACCGAAGAATACGCTACGGCCTACAGCCGAGTAGCTGCTGTTATCCTCTTCATAGAAAGGCCAGCTGTCATGCTCGTCGTTACGCTCATCATATAGAGGCGGCATTTCGTCAGTCAGGTTTTTAACTCCTGCGGTGAACTTTCCGTCCCAAGGCGCACTGTAACTTAGCGTCAGGTTAAGGGTTTGATAGGCACCAAGCACATCGGTGTAGTCTTCTTCTTCATACTCGTCACCATCGGCATCGATTAAGGTAAAGGTATCTTGGCCTTTGGCTTCACCTGTGTAGTAATAGGCTAAGGTCGCTGAGAAATCTTCCATCTTCCAATTTACGCTTGCCTGACCTTTCCATTTAGGAAAATAATCGGTTTCAGTCTGTTCCTCAATCTCGCTTTCAACGGTTTCCTGATACTCTTTTTTGATTAAGTAAGAGGCAGCCAGTTTCAATTTAAACTCACCTGCTGCAGTTTCTGGGAATTGATAATTAAAACTTGCATCAATACCTTCAGAGGCTTCATAAGCGCTATTAATTGGGCCTTTACGCATACAGTCTAGGTTTTCAATACCGTCGTCATCAAGCTCATTTAAGTAGCCAACAACATTCATTTGATCGCAGCTGGTGTAATTGCCTGTTTGATCATACTGAGCGGCATCATCTAACATTTCATCGGTTGAGATGGTTTTTACAGCACCTTCTAGTTTTATGTTCCACCAGTCTAAGGTTAAGTCAGCGTTGTCGGTGATATTGGCGACCAAACCTAGGTTCCAGAAATCACCTTTTTCTTCGGTCAGGTTTATATTGCCCGAGCTAATGCTATTGTATTGATCGTCGTAAACTTCATCAGGTATGGTTGGGTGAGGGTACTCGGTGCTGCCAAAGCTACGTGTGATCCCGGCGTATAGACGATGCATATCTGGTGCTCTAAAACTTTTGCCCCAGTTGGCACGAACAAGCACTTCATCAATTGGGCGATACATCAGACCTACCTGTGGTGTGGTGGCGCCGCCAACGTCGGAATCATCTAAATATTGGTCATAACGCAGTGCAGCTGAAAGCTCGAGTGATTTAACCGCAGTGATATTGGAGAGCAGTGGGATCTGTAATTCACCAGCAACGGCAACACGATCGCGGTCACCTTTACCGCCCGTGCCACCCATACCGATATAACCGCCGCTTGTAGTGACGGCATCTAGCGTATCTTCGTAACTTTCTCGTGCCCACTCAGCGGTTGTTGCAAAGCCAACAGTACCCGCTGATAGCTCCATCAAGTCGCCAGTGAATACCGCTTGAAATTGATGCATGCTTGAGTCTGATTCTTTGGTTGAATCACCAATCAATGCATTCACTTGTTCCGTACTGAGCTTGTTATTTGGATACCACTTAGCGGCATCGGTATCGTTAGGGTCGAATGTCAGCATGTCCAAAAGTGCATCCGCTTTCACCATGTGATGATTTTGCTTCTCGTACTTGTTGTAACTGCTTGACCAAGAGACATCTAGCTCATACTCACCGATATTACCGTCGACGCCAAACGAGAGCGCTGCTTTAGTGTTTTGAGTATCGTAAGTACGCGGTCCTGAGAACTCTTCCATACGGCGACGCATTTGGAATTTATTGTAATCGTCAAAGTCAGTTTTTTCGTAACTGAGTGCGCCGGTAGCATCATCTTCGTAGATATAAGCGCCGAAGCCTTTCTCGTCTTTGTACTTAGTCGATTCTTTGTAAGAGGCGTTGACCATGCCGTAGATCTGCCAGTCATCATTGAGATCATAGGTGCTGCTGAGGACTAAGTTGATGCGGTCATATGCTGATTGCAAACCACGGTCTGCATATTTGTCATAGTAGCAATCATATTTATTAACGGGCGTATAAACACCTTTATCACCAAATAGGTTTTCACATTGTGCTTCATCGACTGGGCTGTATTTATCATCAGTGTAGACGCTATCGTAATCGCGAACCCATGATGCCCAGCTAGAGGCTGATGCATCGCCGTATGGGCCTGCTCCCCAGCGTTTATCGCCGTCTTCATCTTCGTAATAAGCAGGACTGTAGAATAGATCTCTTTGGTCCGTTTGGATCTGCTGTACATTTTTATATTCGATCATCAGCAGTGTTTGGCTTTTTTCGGTATTAAAGCCCTGCAGGTAAGATAGGTCGAGCTGTTCGCCACCCCCCTGTGTAGGGTCGTTATATTTAACCGCGATTTTACTGCCTTCATATTCGGTTTTTAATATGATGTTCACCACACCACCCACGGCATCAGAACCATAAATGGCCGAGGCGCCACCCGTTAGTATTTCTATACGTTCAACGGCTGCGGTAGGGATGTCTGAAACGTCAACAAAGTTTGATGTTCCACCTGCTGCACTTGGAAAAGATGCCTGACGACGGCCATTGATGAGAACTAAGGTTCTGTTGGCACCCATACCGCGTAAGTTGACTGAGCTAGCGCTGTCGGTGAAGCCATCGCTTTCACCATTTAAAGAACCACCACTGCTGGCTATTGATGATTGCAGTACTTCAGCGATAGAGCTGAGTCCGCTATTGGCTATCTCTTCGGCAGTAATGACGGTTACCGGGGCGACACCTTCAAAGTCGGTACGTTTGATCCGCGAACCTGTTACCTGAATTTTCTCTATTGGCTGCTTTGCATTTTGCTCTGGAGTGATGTCTGCAGCAAGTGCGGTAGTCGGTGCTACTGTGGCGAGCGCAATCGCCATACTTAGTATTGTTCGTTTCATCAGTTGTCGTCCTTTTTTGTTTTATTTAGCCAATAACAGTGGGGAGACCCTCTGGCTATTTTTTTATAGGAGCTATGTCTTTAGGTGTGGTGCGGTCCCTTCAGTTTGCCCGGACTTAACTTGTAAATACTTTGTTAACCTCTAGCAATGGCTTGTGTGTCGTTTATTCGTTGTTTATATATCTATTTAATGTCTATTCTGTTTTTAATTAATAAGTTAGTATGACTTTTAACGCATGGTTTGCAATGTTAAAAGTGTGGAGTAAATGATCGTAATCACTATAATTGCCACGGCAGAAATAATGAATAACGTACAGAGTCAGTTCATGTTTGGCTAAATATGCACAGAGGTGTAGTGGCAATGAAGAAATTAGTGATTAGGTTTGAGCTTGCAAGCTGCATTATTGATCCAAGCGATCATAGCTTACGTTTTACGGCAGCTAACGAGCATGCTTCGCCTGATAACAGCGTTACACTGCAACCCAAATTTATTGAAGTGCTCGCGTACCTTGCTAGCCGTTACCCTGAAGTGGTATCTCGTGAAGAGATTATTGAACACGTTTGGGACGGCAATGCGTATGTCGGCAGTAAAGCACTAACCAATGCGATATGGCATTTACGCCAGCAACTCAACCCGATCTCTGACGAGCCTGTTATCGAGACGGTGCGTAAAAGTGGTTATCGTTTATTGGTTGAACCCAAATATAATCCAGCGGATTTGGTTGATGATGTCAATGTATTGCAGCAAGTGCAAAGGCAAGTCGATAAGCTAACTATTGCTCTTAAACGCAGTTGGATAAGTATTTTTGTTCTCTGTGTAATTAGCCTGATGACGCTCGCCTATCACCTTTATCGTGATCGTATTGAAATGATGCAGACGCAGATAACGCGCTTATCTTGGGGCGGAGAAGCTGAACGATTTCCGGCGGTATCGCCAGACGGTAAATGGTTAGTGTTTGGCAGTCGTAGTCATGGTCAGAGCTATAGCTTATACCTGAAAGACCTCAGCGATTTTAACAGTAGCCCGAAACGACTCACTTCCAATGCCAGCCGAGAAGCGCGTGCAGTTTGGAGTCAAGATGGCACCGTGCTGTATTTTCCAAGTGAAGACAAACAAAGTGGCCAATGTATTATTAATCACTTTACTGTCGCGACGGCAAAGACGGTTCCATTGGCCCGCTGCAATAGCTATATGTCAGCACTTGATATATCACCTAACGGAGGCGAACTTGCTTATATCGGCTTCGACTCTGAGTATGACATTGGCGGGCTGTATATATTTAAGCTAGTTGAAGCGGGATCAAAGCCCGTCAGGCTTTCTTGCTTAGTGGATTGTAACTACAGAGACCGTGATCTGGCTTATAGCCATGATGGAAAATGGTTAGCCATTGCACGGCGTTTTGGCAATATTTCAGAAGATATCTTTATTCGCAACCGTCATACCGGTGAAGAGATGCGGTTAACGGAAGGCTTGGAAGATATTCGAGGAATTACTTGGCATCATGATAACCAGCGTGTGGTGTTTAGTACTGAGACATCCGGTGTACGCAATGGTTTTATTATTGATATTAATAGTAAACAGACACACGCATTAGATATCAAAGGCTTAAGTTATCCTAAGTTTTTAGACAACAGCGATGCGTTAGTCTTTGAACGTCATAACAAAGAATATAAAATTGTTTATTTACCCACTCATTCAACCGTGCCAAGTGCGCCATTTCCTTTGTTGCAGTCCGGCTTTAGCTTTCGTAATCCTGATTATTCAACCCAAACTAAACGCATTGTTTATGTATCGAATATTACAGGCGCAAATGAGCTTTGGACCGCAGACCATAATGGCGATAACCGCCGCCAGTTAACAACGCTCAATCAGCGAGTGGCTTATCCTCGTTGGTCTCACGATGGTAAGGATATTGCTTTTTTAGCGCCAGATGCTAAAGGCGAGGGCAATGTGATCCATGTGCTCAATTTGGCGAGCCAAAGCTTAAGTATTCTAGCCTCGCCCTATATCGATCATGGCCGCTTAAACTGGAGCTATGATGACGCCTCAATTTTCACTTCGACCAAAGATGGTTTAAGCCAGTTTTATCTCGGTAAGCCCCAAGTGAGACTTATCTCTAGCGTTGCAGTACGTTTGGCTCACGCAACCAGTGATAATCGATTGTTGTTTACCAGAGAGGACCGTAATGGTTTGTGGGCGCTATCATTAGCCGCCCCTGATAAGCTTACGATGCTGGTACCGTCACAGGTATTTAAAGAAAATCATAATTGGACAGTGACTGATAACGGCATCTTTTTTAAAGCGAATAGCGTGGGTTATCAACAGATAAATTACTGGGACTTTACCCTAAAGGTGATTGAGCCAATACTGCGCCTGCCCTCATCAAGTTTAAGCTCATTTGGCTCAATGAGCTTTAATGAGCATCAGCAACAATTGTTGATGACGCTCAAATATTCTGATCGCGATGTCATGATGCTGAAGCACAAGCTACTCAACTAATAGAACATTTATATTTAGAGAACTAAAGGGCGTAAAACTTGCCGCCCAGTATTGCTGCTCGACTGGCTCCTGTGACCGCGGGTAAATTGCCGGGTAGCCCCAAATGAAAGCGCATAGCGAGCCACGCAAAGGCAATACCTTCAACCCATTGGGGGTTAATACCAAGCTCTGCGGTGGTGACTATTTTGTAATTAGGCAGTAACTTTTGCAGACGACACATCAGTTCTGTGTTGTAAGCTCCGCCGCCACAAACGTACATCTCAGCTTCAGTTGCCAATGCTAATGCGTCATTGGCAATGCTGTAACAGGTTAAGTCCAGTAGGGTTGACTGAATATCCGCTGCGGATAAATAATTAAACTCGGCCAGTTGTTGCTCTAGCCACGCTTGGTTAAACAGTTCTCGGCCGGTGCTTTTAGGTGCCGCTAAAGAAAAATAAGGGTGCGATAGCAAATGCTGAAGCATTTTCTCATCGGTCGTTCCTGCTTTAGCCCATGCTCCCTCTTTGTCATAGGGTAGATCTTGCTGATGTTGGATCCATGCATCTATTAATGTATTGCCTGGACCCGTATCAAAACCCGTCACCGCGTCGGTGTTACCCGGCAGGTAAGTAATGTTGGCGATGCCACCAATATTGAGAATGATGCGCTTGTGGTTTGGCATTGCGAATACATGCTGATGAAAGGCGGGTACCAATGGAGCGCCTTGGCCACCGAGCGCAATATCTTTACGCCTAAAGTCGGCGATAACATCAATGTCCGTTTCGGCGGCAATGGTATTTGGATCGCCAATTTGTAAGGTGAAGCCCATCTCCAAATTAGGCATATGGCGGACGGTTTGACCATGGCTGCCTATGGCAATAACGGCAAGCTTATCAACCCCTGCTTTCTCAAGTAGGTTATTGACGGCTTTAGCAAATAGCTTACCCACTGCGCGGTCTAGGTGACCTAAACGGTTTATCTCGTCATTTCCAGGCAAACATAACTTCTGTAAGTTGTTTAACAGCGGCGCAGGAATAGCTTCAGAATGATATTCAACCAAAGTAGGTGTGTCAGCGGTAAATTTAACCAGCACGGCATCGACACCATCCATACTGGTGCCTGACATGAGGCCAATGTAATAGCTTTTGTTCATAGTATTGAACTCTTCTGTTGGCGTTGATTAAGCATAAGAAACACTAATGCGATGCTATCTGTACCTGCTTATTATGTTCAAGCTCGGTCATCAACGTTTTACTGACGATGGCAAATTGATTTCTTTCTTTCTTGGCGATAGCTTCTGACTTAGGTAGCTTCACCGTGCGCGGGTTGCGATGTACCCCATTTACAATAAATTCATAATGTAAATGAGCGCCAGTGACACGGCCTGTTGAGCCCAGTGTACCGATAATTTGCCCTTGCTTAACCGAAGCGCCAGTTTTTACTTTACGCTTCTTAAGGTGCAAGTACTTAGTGGTGTACGTATCGTTGTGCTTAATAAAAACGTAATTACCATTATATTGATTATAGCTCGACTTTATCACTCGGCCTTTACCTGCGGCCTTAATCGGTGTTCCCACCGCAGCAACATAATCGACACCTCGGTGCGCTTTCACTCGACCAGTGACGGGGTGTAAACGGCGCGGATTAAAGCTTGAACTGACATATTTAAAGTCAACAGGGGATCGCAAGAACGCTTTACGCATACTGCGGCCTTCTGCAGAATAGTAGCTACCGTCTTTATACCTAACTGCGGTATAGCGGTCACCTTGATTGGTAAATTCAGCGGCGAGAATATTGCCGTTGCGTAAGAACTCCCCATCGGCGTACTCCTCTTCAAAAAGAATCGCGAAGTGATCATTTTTTCTTAGATCTAATGCAAAATCGATATCCCAACCAAAGATGGTTGCCAGCTGCATGATTTGGTTGGGGGTTAAGCCTGCCACAACACCCGCATTCCAGAAATTACTCTCGATAGTGGCGTTGGCAAATTTATTGCGGGTTTCAACCGTCTTTGTGGTGATGCTTTCTTTATAATCGTTACCGACACGGTTAACGACTAACGTTGATATTTTATCGATATGATAGCGAAGTTGTACCAGCTTGCCGTCATCATTCTTAGCGATGACTAGCTCGTCGCCTGGCATGATCTTAAGCAGGTTCTTCTTTGCTTTTGGCAGTTGGGTGACATCATAAACATCTTTTGCCGTCAGGCCAGCGCGGCTAAATAGCGCTGCTAGTGTGTCACCACTTTTAACTTGGAAGTATTTCTCGTTGAGTAATGGCGCAACGTCGACCTGCTCTGCGATGGATTTAGCGGTTTCAGCTTGTCTGTGTATCGATGGCTGCACTAATGGCTGTTTTCGAGTCTCGGCATGTTTTAAACTATTTTCTAAGTTATGTGCTTCAGATCCAGCAGGCGGCGTGGGGGCACGAAAAGCCAGCGGCACTTCATAGCGAGTATTTACGCCGTATTCACCGTTTGATGAGACTGTTTGCTTAGATGCTTGAACATCTTCAGATGGCATTAAGACAATAATTACTGTGACAAAAACTAAGATACATAAGAGTACTTGATGTAATTTTGGCAGTAATTTAAATAAAGTTATGACCTTTCCCATTGACCCTGGTACCAAATTCGCGCTTTCTTAGTGATCCCCTTAGTGTACACACTTTCATTTGTGCTGGCTAACAAGTAACATTAGTCCCCAGATTTTATGATTAGGCTCCCAGGAGTAACCGCCGACATGGCTGATTTAGAGCAAGCATTAGCAGAAATTAAACGTGGTACCGACGAAATTTTACTTGAAGCGGATCTGCTGGAGAAGTTAAAGGAAGGTCGTCCGCTGAGAATCAAATTAGGCGCCGATCCAACCGCACCCGATATTCACCTAGGTCATACGGTGATTTTGAACAAAATGCGTACCTTCCAAGAACTCGGTCATGAAGTGATTTTCTTGATTGGTGACTTCACCGGTATGGTTGGCGACCCCAGTGGCAAAAACAGTACTCGTCCTCCGTTAACACGTGAGCAAGTAATGGCTAATGCGGAAACTTATAAGCAACAGGTTTATAAGATTTTAGACCCAGCCAAAACCCGTATTGAGTTTAACTCTAGCTGGTTAGAGCCATTAGGCGCTGCAGGTATGATCCGTCTAGCGTCGCAACAAACTGTTGCCCGTATGATGGAACGTGATGACTTTAAAAAGCGTTACGGTTCTGGTCAGTCAATCGCTATCCATGAGTTCATGTACCCACTACTGCAGGGTTACGATTCAGTTGCACTTGAGGCTGATGTTGAATTGGGCGGAACAGATCAAAAGTTCAACTTATTGATGGGACGTGAGCTGCAAAAGTCAGCGGGACAAAAACCACAGACCGTTATCATGATGCCACTGCTTGAAGGGTTAGATGGCGTTAAGAAGATGTCTAAGTCGGCGCATAACTACATTGGTGTTAGTGAGCCTGCTGGAGAGATGTTCGGTAAAATCATGTCTATCTCTGATGAGTTGATGTGGCGTTATTTTGAACTGCTGTCGTTCCGTCCGTTAACAGAAGTTGAGCAGTTTAAGACTGACGTTGAAGCCGGCGCTAACCCGCGTGATATTAAGATTGCTTTGGCGAAAGAGATCATTGCCCGCTTCCATGACGAAGCCGCTGCTGATGCTGCGCACCAAGAGTTTATCAATCGCTTCCAAAAAGGCGCGATTCCTGAAGATATTGAAGAGTTAGAGATTGCTGCTGGTGAAGGGATAGCGATTGCTAACTTACTCAAAGAAGCGGGTCTTGTTAATTCAACGTCTGATGCGATGCGCATGATAAAGCAAGGCGCAGCAAAAATAGACGGCGACAAGATTGAAGATACTCGTATGCAGCTAACGGCTGGCACGACAGGGGTATTCCAAGTGGGTAAGCGTAAGTTCGCTAAAATCACCTTGGTATAAAGCACTTTGTTTTAAAAAGCGGAGCTTTATTGTGCTTGGCGAATTCATTTGCTGAGCGCGTTATACCTGTTGCTATACCGATACTAAACTAACTGCTTAGTATTTTAACAGCGGTCTGTGCCAAAGTGCAGGCCGTTTTTACACTGCCAAGTGAGCTTGGCATCATCTAATACCCACAAGCCTTTCTGTTTTTCCATTGACAAAATCAACAGCATTTTTGGATGCTTATCATTTTGTTGACTGACGTTATAGGTGACCACCTTTCCCTGAAAATTCTTAACTCTGGCTAACGAAAAGTTATCTCCGGAGTATTGTGCTGAAATAGACTCAGGCGCCTGAGCCCAATGCTCAGAATCTATTTGGGCTTGGTTAAGCTGTTGGTTAAAGTGCTTAACAGGCTGCACAGCATAAGATACGACGATGGGTTGCTCATAGGCAGAAGCTGCGCCACAAAAGAGGACTGATAAAGCAAAAATAGTACGACGGATATTCATAACGACCTAACAGCAAAAATGTCTCTATTGTTTTGACAGGCTAAATCGAAAAAGTTTCCTTAAAAAACACTAAAATGCGATCTAACGCCCAATCAGTTTTAGCGGATATGCCGTTAAGCCCTGTGTGCGGCGAGCTCGAACTCAGGTTCGTTAATGTTTATTGTGTTGATAATTGATCTGACATGGTTTGATAATCCATTAGATCTTGATGCTCTTTAATTCGGTTGTTGGTCATGTCGAGACTTAAGGTGGTTACGCCTGGAATGGCGATATCAATAATGCGTCCTGGCTTACCAAACTGCTCACCAGGCCCTTTGTAATGATAGTTCCCTATCATCACCACCAGAGAGCCAGAATTAAACATATGCTCAACATTGAAACTGTATTCAAGTACGCCGAGATGGGCGCGTTTTAAGAACTGTAATATATGGCGTTTACCAGTATATTTAAGTTTCGCGGTTCTGTCATTAAAGACGCTATCACGACTATAAAACGAGGTCAGTTTGGCATAGTCTTGTCTGGTAAAGGCTTGGATATACTTGACTGCTAACTGTTGCTCTTTAGGCATGTCGCCGTTGTTAGCCAAGCAAGGTAGGCTGAAAAAAACCAGTATCAAACTGAATAAGCGTAATTTCATTATGGTTGCGTCTTTAAGTCAAATGCAGGTAAGGACAGATGCCATCGTATTGCGGCTAATCTAATGATCAAGGCGGTCGTCATCGCAAATAGCAGCGCAAACATATCGTGCGCTCCCCAATGTAGACTAACGGTATAACAGATACCACCGATGATTGATGCGGTCGCATAAATCTCGGTACGCAATACCATAGGGACTTGTTGGCAAAGAAGGTCGCGAATAATCCCGCCACCGACACCAGTTATTAGCCCCATGACCACCGCTATCATGCCACCGAGTTCTAGGCTTAAGGCTTTCTCTGCACCAATAATGGTAAAGAGTACCAGCCCGAACGCATCCGCTACCGGGAAAATATACCGTGGGACTCTTTTAGGTTTACGGACAAAAATAAAGGTGAGAAGCACAGTCGCTAATATGACAATAATGTAGTTGGGATCTTGGATCCAAAAAGCAGGCGTAGTGCCTAATATGGCATCGCGGATACTCCCGCCACCAATCGCGGTAACGGATGCGAGCACAATAACGCCAAACGGATCCATCTTATGCCGGCCTGCAGCTAATGCGCCGGATAGCGCAAAAACCGAGGTACCACATAAATCAAAGAAATAGATCCAATCAATCATCTGTCCAGCTCTTTTAGATGGATGTTTAATGCATCAACAGAGATACGGATCTCGATGACGGAAAGCAGTAGTGAATAAAGCAGCAATAACAAGCTGCAGCCAAAAATGAGAGAACCAATTTTGTTAAAACCAATATAGATAAAAATCATGCACAATACACACAGTGCAAAACTCAACACTCCGGATTCCTGCATTCTCTTAATGAGGGTTATTCGCCGACGTAAGTTTTTTAGCTGGCTATCGTGAATCGGTTGGCCATTGGAACTCAAGTTACGAATAAGTGCAGCTAATGCAAAAAAACGGTTGGTATAGGCGAGTAACAGCAACGAAATTGCTGGGAATAGCAATGCTGGCGTGGTGAGTGAAACATGAATGTTATCTAACAAACTGATAAGCCTTTAATGAAGATATTGACCAGAACAATAATAATACCTAGGTCAATAATTTATACAAGATGATGATATTATTCTGGATGAATTAGCGTCTATTTAAGTCATTATAACTCACCAAGATAACAGCAGTGCTTAACCTTGCCATATTCTCAGTGTCCCCCAGATAACGGGTAGCAAAATAATCGACACCGTCCATAAACCAAATGCAATAGAATTCAGTTTGAGGGCGCGTTGAATATCTCCGTCTGTTGGCAATGGCCCATATTTCAATTTTGGCATGCTGACCTTAGTTTCTGCATTTTTACCCGCAGGGAATTTAGCCGGGCCTCCTAACTCAATATTTAACGCACTGGCGATAACAGCATGAGTTTGATACTCAATAATTGGAGTTGCATTAATGCTAGGGTTGAACAGCGTCGCTAAGCTTCTTGGCCCCCCTTGAATAGCAAGGGTAAAGCTCCACAGCTTGGCGGGGATAAAGTGAATGACAGCACTGAGCGCATACACTGGCGTGCCAAAGTAGCGATATTGCGGATTATAAACCGGCCATGCATTATCTAACTGCTTTACCATTCTCGCCATGAGCAACAGTGGTACACCGCCAACACAGTAAAACAGCACTGTGGCTGCAACCCCATAAGTGGGGGTGGTTGCAAGACGTTCTATGGTGACTTTACTTAGCCCCACGCTTGATAGAGATTGGGTGCTGCGATTGAGCCAAGGCAATAGTAATGTGCGCGCTCGGGCTTTATTGTCACGCCGAATCGACATGGATACTTCATTGGCAATGTATCTGAAGTGATCATCTTGCAAGCAAACATAAATAATCAGTGCTTCAACAAACCATGGGAATTCGGCCAGTTCAGCAAAAAAGCTAATGATGAACCAAAAAGGTAGGATCAACAGCAGTGTTGCTAGCATGCCAGCAATAAACTGCTGTGATGCGGCTCGGTGAGTATGGTTTACTTTAAGGCTTAAGCTTTTGGCGAGATTGGTTAACCATTCTAGTGGTTGTAGCTGTCGCGGTAAGGGTGCCATTCTTGCGATAAGAATCGACATTAACAGCACTATAGCACCGATATAAAGTTGACCATCTTGCGAGAAGAATTTTGTAAACTCCGGAACCATAGTGTCTGTTATATCCTTAAAAAGATTGGCTCACTCGTTAGCAATTTAATTGCTTGAGCAGTGCGATGACCATTAATGCTGAATGATGACCCGCTTTAACAATATACTCGTCAAAATCAACGGGTGAATCATTATTAGCGTTATCTGATAGCGAACGGATAACCACAAATGGCACGCCAAACTGGTGACACACTTGTGCAATTGCGGCACCTTCCATTTCACATGCTGCCATTGTTGGGAAGTTTTCCAACATGGTTTTTGTGCGGACGGGATCGCAAATAAAGCTATCACCTGTACAGATAAGGCCTTCAATGGCTTTTACTTCGCCAAGGCTTGCAACTGCTTTTTGGGCTGCAGCGACTAGCGCGGCATCAGGAATAAACGCTGCTGGTTGCTGCGCCATTTGGCCAATTTCATAACCAAAAGCGGTAACATCAACATCGTGATGACGTACTTCTGATGAAATTATGATATCACCAATGGCTAAGTCGTTAGCGAAACCGCCCGCTGAACCAGTGTTAATTATCGCGTCAGGTGCATACTTTTCGATAAGTAATGTCGTGGCAATACTTGCTGTCACTTTACCAATACCAGAACGAGTAACAATCACCTCTTTGCCTGCTAACTGACCCGCGATAAACTCGATACCCGCAATAGTGGTCGAAGTCGAGTTTTGCATCGATTCAATGAGATGCGCAACTTCTGGCTCCATAGCGCCAATAATACCGATTTTCATGAAATGACCTTTTAACTACCTGAATGAATATGGGCGCTAATATACCATGGTGATAGGCTTTAGTGAAAAAGCCTTATGGGTAAGGTGGGAGGTTGTGCAAAGTATCGCTTTGCATATGTGCTGAACTCAGGTCAATGGAACAACTCGAGATATAAGTACCTATGAGTTCTCATTAGGATTAAAGCTGCGGCCTTGCGGCCGAGATATTAAGTGCCACTTCGGCGATACTCGTCAGCGTATTATAGATTATTCAATTTACAACAAAGGCTTAATGGTGATATTTTCGCGGTATTAATAATGGAGCCAAAAATAATAACAGGCTTTTGTAGATAGGCAGTATGTGCCATATGCATGTGGCGCAAATTTCAAATTATAGGGAAATAAAATGGAAGTAAATGTATTTAGCCGGACAGAAACCAATGACAAGATAATAAGTGCTTCTGTTTACAATTTGGTTATCGGCTTAACGCTAATCTGGGGCTTTGCCATAAACTGGTTAATGGTTCTAAATATTCCCGTTGAATCAATTAGCAGTATCAATCCCATTGTCTTCTTTGTCGGATATTTTGCTTCATGTTTTCTGGGTATTTATCTTTTTAGTAAATCTGACAGTCCGATCGTGAGTTTCATTGGCTATAACTTTGTCGTTGTTCCTTTCGGACTCATTATTAATCTAGTGGTCAGCCAGTATGATCCAGATATTGTACTAGAAGCGATTAGGGTTACTGGGATGGTCACTTTTGTGATGATGCTTTTAGGTTCAATGTATCCTGCGTTTTTTAATAAGATAGCGGGTGGCCTTACAATAGCCTTGCTGTGTGTGATCGTCGTTGAGCTCATTGAAATATTCATATTCAATACGCATCACGGGATTTTAGATTGGATCGTTGCGATTATTTTTTGTGGTTATATTGGTTATGACTGGGCAAGAGCCAATGCGATTCCTAAAACATATGACAATGCGGTGGATAGTGCTGCAGCCTTGTATATGGATATTATTAATCTATTTTTACGCATCCTTAGAATACTTGGTAGAAAATAGCCAATAATAAGAGCAGGTTACTGATGACGAATATGCAGATCCGAGTTGGCCAGTTAGAGAGCGAACAAGTGCTGGTGCTGTTACAGCAGCATCATCAAGATATGTTGTCGCACTCTCCTGCGGAGAGTGTGCATGCGCTGGATATTAGCGGCCTAGAAGCTGATAACGTCACTTTTTTTGGACTGTGGCAGGGTGAGTTGCTAGCTGGTATTGGGGCACTAAAAGCGCTTGATATGCAACATGGCGAGATCAAATCGATGCGCACCTCTGCGGACTTCTTAAGACAAGGCGTGGCGCATAAAATCTTAGCGCATATTATTACCGAGGCTAGGCTACGTGGTTATCAACGCTTAAGCCTTGAAACAGGCTCAATGGCCGCCTTTGAGCCTGCTAAAAGGTTATATCAACAGTTTGGCTTTGAGCAATGTAAGCCGTTTGCTGACTACCAAGAAGATCCTTATAGCGAGTTCATGTCTAAATCAATGATGAAGCCATTTGAACTATAATGTTCATGTTATAGAGCATCAGAGTGAGGGAATAAGTCACTCACTCTGAAGCTTTCAATATGCTCAATACCACATCATTCTTATCTGCTCACTCTTCATTTTTCTCTGAACTCATTCTTAACGCACTCTAACCTCATTCCTAAACAACTCCCAGTCGGTCTCGACTTGCCCTGGTTTAAATTTCTGGTTTTAGGTTCAGGAATAAGCAGTTCTGCCCAATAAACTGTTTATTACCATTCCCTCCAGAGAATTAAATTGCGCACATGCTAAACAAGTAAATTATGTAAGCGGCATTTGAGATCCCTGTTTAACCATGCTGGATTTAAATGATAATTAATATCATTAGTATGGGGTTTGTGGTGAGATGGAAAATGGGCAAGATGTTATGCAGTCGGGAAATCAACACTAAAAAGAGTCTGCTTGGATGGATGCTCAATATTGCTATCAACTCGCGGTCTCGATGATTGAGACGCAATGATCGACAGAGGAGGGGGATCGCCAACTGCTATTCGCCTGGATTGCGGGTATGCATAACTTAGCCCATTTACACGAGCGTCAACAACAAAGTGAGATGGCATTGCACTTCTTAAAGAATGCCCACGAAAAAGTACGGCAGATGTCGTCTAACGACGCGTTATCTGATTTTTGGTTTAAAGGTGAGAATAACAACAGTGTCGGTATCGATGATATCGGCCCTGTTAAAGCGTCACAGCTTAAGAGTAAGGTGGTTTTAGTGTTGGGTTAATCTCGAGATCCCAAGAATAACCCGTTGTAGCAATTAACTCTTTGACACTTCATCCGCTTGAATTTGCCCTACCAATAGTACCGGCGCAGCATCAAGTTCATCAGCATTCATCATCGAGGCAATACGTTCTACTGACGATAGCAGTTGGCTTTGTTCCCACTGTTCAAGGTTTTGATAGCGAGTAATAAAGTGTTCTTGCAGTGGCTTTGGCGAGCGACTTAATAGTGTTTTTCCGGACTCACTTAATGATAAGTGAACTTTACGCTTATCGGTTTCACTGCGGGTTCTAATGACCAACTCACGGCTTTCTAATCTATCGACTATAGTGGTCACCGTGGCAGGGCTTAGAGACACTTCTTTTGCTATCTCTTTTGCTAGTGGAGCCTCAAGTTGTTCAATATTTTGCATCACCATTAACTGCGGCCCGGTAAGACCTGACTGCTTATTTAATTGGCGTGAATGTATATCAATCGCACGGATCACTTGGCGCAGTGAAATCAATAACTGTTCATATTTTTCCATAATCTTTCCTACTGATATCCAACTGCATAGCCAACATAGCTAAAATTTATAAAAATGCGGAATAACGACGGAGCGTTATACCGCATTTTTATTCTATGGTGCAAGGTTATATCGAGTCAGAGACTAAAATGCGAACGTTCTTGCGACAGATAGCACAGCACGTGTATCGGCGGTATCGATGTTCATGCTGGTGTCTTCTACGGCTAGGTTAAAGTCGAAACCTTTCCAGCTCGTCATGTATTCAGCACGGTAGTGGTTATAAGCCTCATCACCATCCCATGCCCACTTGTTTTCATCCGTAGAAGTCGTGCGATCGAAGCTAACACGAATGTCATGACCTTCCGCTACAGTAAATGTGTGCGCAGCCATCATTACATAGCTACCAACATCAACACCAAAGTAATCCCATGTATACCAGAAGTTTAATTCTGACTGACCCAATGAAGAGCCGTAACCGAACTTAGTATAAACCTCTGGATACTGGTACTCGTCTGAGAAAGAGTCGCCATGGTAAGTATAGTAAGCAATACCAGCATCAAGAGACACGCTTTCACTTAGCTGATAGAACATGCCGCCGTAAAAATCTAGCTCTAACCATGTGTCATCGCCTGAGCCGTAATCAACGTTTGATGCCCAAGTTCCTACATACCAACCCGCATCAGCAGCGTAATCAAGACTTGCTTGTAAAGCAGGGCCATTATCTGTTTGGCTTACACCATTAAAGGTGTAATCAGATGTTGCATTAATTGTTGAACTAACGCCTGCAAATGCGGTTGTTGGCAAGGCTAATAGCCCTACTAGTGCAAGATTTTTAATTGTAGTTTTCATCATTTCCCTTTTTTATTTTTAGTTAGCTAATTCAATTTTGCTAAAATCAATTTTGTTTTCTATTGGTGAATGTTCAATCGCGGCAACTTTCTTATATTTAGTTGTCATGATATAGCCGAAGCACGTCAATATTAGACCAATCGCTAAGGCGCCAACCCACTGAATTTCTAAGAAATTCAGTTGGAATAACAAGGTAAGGCTACTCATTAGAGCAACATTACCTATGATGTATTTGGTCTTGCCAAAGCGCTCAACGGTTAGGTTAAGGTTGTCGGTGTAAAGGCGGATCAAGGAGTCGAGTGAGTTCACTACAAAAGTGATGCCCACAAAGACCATGGCGAGGTTATAGAACCCTGTGGTGGCTATCTCATTGGCGCTGTAGTAATACAACACGGTAAACCACACTGCGATTGGCAGTGACGGGAACACCATCATCGCGATCAGGACTTGGTAAGTTCGCATGCCGCCAACAAAGCGTGAGGTGAACTGGCCAATCATGATGCTCCAAGCAAACCACCAGAAAAGATAAAATTCATGGTAATCATTCAGTGGCAATACAAAGTGATGAATATTGCCAAAGTAGTCGCCAATTAATGCGAAGGTTGTAACAAACTCACCAATTCCGCTGCCGTCCGACATGAAAGCACCGGCCCACATTAGTGCGATCAAACCTAGAAATAACCAAGTACTGGCTAAGCTAAGAATGCGTACATAACGAATACTGGTGCTTGAGTAAACGGCGACCGCAATAATCACAAATACGATGAGATAGAAGCTACTGACAATGGTTTCGCCATCGCCCATCTCCGGCAGATACCAAGGTAAGTTGGTTAATAACAGGTATGCGGTAAAAGCACAGGTACCAATAATCACAATGTTGTTAATAAACTTGATCACAGGGATCTCAAAGTACTTCACTCTTGGTTCTATCACGCAAAAATAGAAACAAGTTAAAAAGTAAAATGCCCAGATGAGAAATGCCCAGAAGCCAAATTCAATGGCCAATGGATTGGTAAAGCCATATTCTGGACTGGCGCCTAAATCAGCGTAGCCGGCAAATTCGGTCAGTGGGAACATGATCAGTCCCACATCTAAGCCAGAGGTAAACAAAATCGCGATGAAGGTAAAGGTACGCACTGGTGTAACACCAACACATTTCACATTCCCCCAGCGATAAATGACAAAGGCGATGGCGGTAAAAGTAAATAATATCCCGATAGTAAGCCAAGTAGTCATTATTGGGCTCCCAACTTATTGTTAAGATAAAACATAGGTTTAAATCCTTTTCTTATTTTATATTTACCAACTTGCAGCAAATTTAGGCTGCAAAAATCCCTCAAGCCTTAACTGTCGCTTTAACGAAAGTTAAGGTTTGATAAATTAAACGTGGCGATTAAGACCATTTAGCCCTACTTGGCTTAGGCTGGTCAGTTGCCTATACCCAACTATTTGAAGATGCGGCATATCGATTGCCGAGCACCTTCAGGTCGCTGGTGACATCATTTGATTTGCCTATTGCACAAACAGGCAAATCAAACGCGCTATCTTGTTGGTGCCTTATTCCGCTGTTGCTGTTGCCAGTCATTAGCGGTAATAACAGCAGCACGACTTGGTGCAAGTGGTGCTTTACCCAAAATTAGATCGGCTGCGCGTTCCGCTAACATAATGGTGGGTGAGTTTAAGTTGCCGTTTGGAATGGTAGGAAATATTGAAGAATCAACCACTCTAAGGCTTTGTAGTCCGTGCACTCTCGTTTGCGAGTCTACGACTGCCATCGGATCTTCGCCCATTTTGCATGAACATGATGGATGGTAGGCGCTCTCAACTGAACTTCTTACAAAGCTGTCTATCTGTTCATCTGTTTCTACTGCAGTGCCAGGCTGGATCTCTTCGCCGCGATATTCATCTAACGCAGGTTGATTGATGATCTCGCGAGTGAGGCGTACACAAGCACGGAATCCTTCAATATCATCTTGATGAGACAGATAGTTAAACTGAATGCTCGGCGCGACATGAGCATCGCTTGATACCACTTTAACGCTGCCGCGACTCTTAGGTTTGTTATGGCCAATATGCACTTGGAAACCATGACCAGCAAAGGCTTCTTTACCGTCATAACGCATTGCTGCTGGTAAGAAGTGATACTGAAGATCTGGCCATTCAAGTCCCGCTTTAGAGCGAATAAAGCCGCAAGACTCAAAGTGATTGGTTGCGCCAAGGCCTGACTTATTCAATATCCAGCGAGTACCAATAAACAACTTGTTCAGTGGATCAATCTTGCCGTTAAGTGATATTGGCTTTAGGCACTTAAATTGGAAGTAAAACTCAAGATGATCTTGTAAGTTCTCACCTACACCCGGCAGTTCGTGTACTTGCTCGATACCTGCTTTAGCAAGCGTACTCGCGGCGCCAACACCAGACAGTTGCAGAATATGTGGTGAGCCAATCGAACCGGCTGATAACACTACTTCTTTATTGGCTTTAACTTCAAGATGCTTGCCTTTGCGCTCAAAATGCACACCGACCGCTTTTTTAGCTTCACCCGCTTTGGTTTCAAACAACACTTTGTGTACTAGCGCATGAGTGATAACGGTGAGGTTGTTACGCTTCATTGCGGGTCTTAGGTAAGCATTAGATGTTGACCAACGCACACCATTTTTAATGGTCATATGCATCGGGCCAAAGCCCTCTTGCTGCGCGCCGTTGTAGTCTGCGGTGGCTAAATATCCAGCATCTACCCCTGCATCCACAAAAGCTTGATACAGTGGGTTTTTCATATTGTTGCCGTTATTAACCGCTAATGGGCCATCAACGCCACGGTAATCATCCTCACCAAAAGACCAGCTTTCCGCTTTTTTGAAGTAAGGCAGGCAATGGGCGTAATCCCAATCTTTGGCACCTGTTTGCTGCCATTCATCGAAATCTCGTGCATGACCGCGCACATAAACCATGCCGTTGATTGATGATGAACCGCCCAACACTTTACCGCGTGGGCAATGCATACGGCGATTATCAAGATGTGGCTCAGCTTCCGTTTCAAACTGCCACGCATATTTAGCGGTATTCATCGGGATAGACAGCGCCGTTGGCATCTGGATAAAGATGCTCTTATCGCTGCCGCCGGTTTCAAGCAACAACACCTTGTTACTGGCGTCGGCCGATAAACGGTTGGCTAGCACGCAGCCTGCACTGCCAGCACCAACGATAATATAGTCGTATGTTTCGTTCATAGATTGAGTCATATCAGCGCCTTAAAATGGACTTTCAAGAGGCTGCATACCAACGTATACGGCTTTGATTTGGGTATAAGCTTTCAGTGTTTCACTGCCATTTTCACGGCCAACACCTGACATTTTATAACCGCCCACAGGCATTTCTGCTGGGGATGCACCATAAGCATTGATCCAGCAAATACCGGCCTGCATTTGATGAATGACACGATGAGCGCGGGTAATGTCTTGGGTAAATACGCCAGCGGCTAAGCCTAAGCGAGTGCCATTTGCGCGGCGAATCACTTCATCTTCATCGGTAAAAGGCAGCACTGACATCACTGGGCCAAAGATCTCTTCTTTACTTAATGTCATTTCATCGGTGCACTGACCAAAAATAGTCGGAGCAACAAAGTAACCGTTAGGGCTGTTTTCTGGGGTAAGTGCGTGGCCGCCGATGAGTAGCTCAGCACCTTCACTCTTACCTATCTCAATATAGCCAAGCACCTTTTCTTGATGGGCTTTTGAGATCAGCGCGCCAAAGTTGGTCTCAGGATCCATTGGGTCGCCACAAATGATGTTGTCTTTGGTACGTTGCAACAGTTTTTCGATAAAGCGAGGGTAGATCTCTTGCTGCACAAATACTCGAGTGCCATTCGTACAGATTTCACCTTGAGTGTAAAAGTTACCTAGCATGGCAGCAGAAACCGCATTGTCGATGTCTGCGTCATTGAAGATAATCAGCGGCGATTTACCACCGAGCTCCATGGTGACTTGTTTAAGTGAGCTTGCCGCGGCAGCCATTACTTTTTTACCGGTACCGACTTCGCCAGTGAAAGAGACTTTAGCAATCTGGTCATTATTCGTTAGCCAAGCACCGACACGGCCATCGCCTTGAACGACGTTAAATACGCCATCGGGCAAGCCCGCTTCAGTCAATATTTCGGCAAGTTTTAGTGCGCCACGTGGGGTTTCTTCTGATGGCTTAAAGATCATCACATTACCGCAAGCTAACGCTGGCGCCGCTTTCCAGCAAGCTATCTGTAGTGGGTAGTTCCATGCGCCAATACCGGCGCAAATGCCGAGAGGCTCGCGGCGAGTGTAATAAAAATCATCGCCAACGGTCTGTTGATTGCCTTCGATACTAGGGGCTAGTCCGGCAAAGAACTCAATAGAGTCTGCACCGGTCACAACATCAACCACAGAGGCTTCTTGCCATGGCTTACCTGTATCTTGTACTTCAATAGCAGCAAGCTCGTCATTTCGTTCTCGAAGCAGGGCAACTGCTTTTAACAAAATGCGACTGCGCTCTATCGCGGTCATCTTTGACCAAGTGTTAAAACCGGCTTGTGCGCTTTTAATGACGGCTTGTTGGATCTTCTCATCGGCGACTTCAACTAAGTAGCTCACTTCTCCATTGGCTGGATTAATGACTTCAAAGGTTTCGCCCGTTTCATTGGAGAGCGCCTGCCCGTGGACGTAATTTGGGTAAACAACTAATGACATCGATTTGCTCCGTACTGCATGATAACGGCCTCGATAAAGGCTTTACATAAAATTTGGGCCTGTTCGAACTCTTTCTCTGGTGAGTGACTCATTGCACTACGTAACCAAAAACCATCAATCATTGCTGCGGTTTGTTTGGCTGCAGTGATTGCCTTATCCTTGGGGAGTAGTTTTTTGAAAGAGAACAAAAGGTTGCTGTATAAACGTTGGCTGTTGATATGTTGCAATCTAGCAAGCCCTTGCTCGTGCATGGCTTGTGACCAAAAGCTCAACCAGGTTTTTGTTACCGGTCGTGAGCGTTGTAGTTCGGTAAAGTTGGTTTCTACAATCGCCTGCAGTCTTTCAAGAGGCGACAGTTGATTACCTGCTGTTCGACTCAATAAAGCTTGTTTAAGCTGATCGAGTAGATATTTTTGCGTCGCTTCTATTAAACCTTGTTTACCGCCGAAGTAGTGACTAATAAGCCCTGATGATAATCCTGCCAAACCACTGATGGTATTGATGGTGGTATGGTGCAAACCATGATGCTCAACAGAGACCAATGTGGCGTCTATGAGCTGTTGCTGTCGAACAGTTTTCATTGGTGGGCGCGGCATAAAAAACAAGATCCTGAAGACGATTATTGTGAGTCATTTTGGTAGTTCAATTGTTAATTGAACGTTCAATTAATAACAACTCTAATGGTTAGAGCTGTAACTATCAACCTTTATTAAAGTTTGGGACTTGCATCACAGATTTAATTTGATGATTTATGCTTGGAGGTTGATTGTTGCAAGTGATTGTTTAATAACAAACAAAATGAGAGTCTGATAATTATCCAAAACAGATAAATCAGCAGAAAATAAAGTTTGAGCAAAAATTAGTTTCAACCGTAATCTTTCGCTTTAAATGCTTGTTAGTCATTTATCGCTATTGTAGCTAAGTGGTCATTAACGGGCGCAAACTTACTATTCGACCGCCGTTATTAGCCCGCGATAACACCATTGTGATTTCGGGCATCTGCATTGGCATATTTAGCCCGAGTTACGTGACGGAGTTCACGCTTGCTTTGTCCTAGATTGAGACTTTGCAGGCGATATCCGCCGTAAACGAACTGAGTTGTTCTCTTTTTTGCGGAAGTTAGCGGCTCTATCACACTCAAGCTGAGGTTCTACTCGTATAATTTTTTAGTTCTATTCGTATATTAGTTATATTGAGTAAACTCTGCATATTGGTAGCAGGATGAGTCAACACTAACCGATAGTGGTTAAGTCGATGCTTAAGTAGCACGCTTAAGCTGCTAAACTTTTCATTAATGCATTCTTTATCTTCTTTTAACCCTAAACAGGGAGCTAAAGAATGAAACGTAGCGACTAACAGGATGATAGATTCAATGGTAAAAAAAATAATTCTAGACACAGATCCGGGTATTGATGATGTTATGGCGATCCTGTTCGCTGAGGCGCATCCGGAGATTGAGCTCAAAGCCATCACCACAATATATGGCAATGTGACCATCAAAGGCGCGACGCATAATGCGCTTTATCTAAAGCAGAAATATGGTTTTGCAGCTGATGTGGCCGAAGGTACTGGTAAGCCGTTGGTTAGGCCTCCTGTTGGCCCTACTGTTGCCGTACATGGCGAAAGCGGTTTCGGTGATGTTCAAGTGCCAGCCGAGGTTGAAGGTGAGGCTGACGCTCGACCAGCCTATCAATACATTATCGATGCGGTAACGGCAGAGCCCAATGAGATCACTATTGTAGCAATTGGCCCGTTAACGAATTTGGCCTTAGCGCTGCAAGCTGAGCCTAATATTGTTAATTTGGTCAAAGAAGTGGTCATCATGGGCGGCGCATTCGGCGTTAACGATCACCGTGGCAATGTGACTCCCTTTGCGGAGGCCAATATTCATGACGATCCCCATGCGGCCGATATCGTGTTCGGTGCTTCATGGCCGGTGGTTATTATTGGACTGGATGTTACCGAGCAAAGCTTCTTCACCGCAGATTATCTCGATAAACTGCGTGATGATGCTGGCGAAGTGGGACAGTTTATCTGGGATGTCAGTCGCTTCTACCTTAAATTTTATAAAGAGAAGGTCGGTTTGGATGCTTGTCATGTCCACGACCCTTCTGCGATTGCCTATGTGATTAAACCAGAGTTGTTTACGCTCAGAGAAGGACCTGTTCGAGTGATCACCGAAGGCCCCGCTGAAGGCATGACGGTACAAAAATTTGATGGTCGAATTTACATGCATGACGAATGGGAAACCCAACCACCACAACGTGTGGGTGTTGCGGTTAACGATACTGAGTTGCTAGAAATTTACCGAAAGAGCATTATCGACTACAGCCACAAAAAGGCGTAATGGGTTCAATCTAAGGCGCCCGAATATAGGCGGTTGAATTGAAATGGCTTTTATTAAGAGGACTTTTATTTAAGCCTCTAATAAAGCCAAAGAACAAAAAAGCGTAGTGCTAAACACTACGCTTTTTTCTTGCAAGCCGTTTACTGTTTGCTAACGGTCGCTATAGCCGCGCAGCCACTAAGCTAGCATCTGGCATATTGGCAGCACCTTCACGCTCAACAGCCAAGGATGCGTACGCGTTGGCGTATTTTGCGGCATTGAACAGAGTTTCGCCTTTTACAATTTGAGCAACGAGAGCGCCGTTAAAGGCATCTCCAGCACCTGTGGTATCAGTTACAACACATTTAATGGCTGCCACCTCTTTGAACTGCTCGTTTTCATACACAAGAACACCTTGAGAGCCACGGGTGATCACCACAGTATTAACCCCCATCTGATTAATTTTTTCTGCCGCCAGTTTCGCACTGCTGAGATCGGTAACCTCGATCCCCGTCATTAAAGAGGCTTCGGTCTCATTGGGGGTAATCACATCGACATACTTTAATAATGAAGGCGTGTCCTCATGGTAAGGCGCCGGGTTGAGTACCACTCTAACGCCATGGGTATGCGCTATCTGCATCGATTGTCTGATGGCGTCGATATTATTTTCGAGTTGAGTCAAAAACAGATTAGCGCTAACGATATGTTGTTCAGCCTGTAAGATCTCTGCTGGTGTTATTTCGGTGTTAGCACCTGAATGCACCGCAATCATATTTTCGCCGCTTGTTTCACAGACATAAATAAGCGCATTGCCTGTTGGGGATTTTTCAGATTCGACAATGATTGTCTTATCTATTCCTGTTGCGGCGAGATGCTCTTTGGCAAAGTGGCTGAATTGATCTTTGCCTATTTTGGTCATGAAGGTGACATTGGCTCCAGCTTTAGCCGCAGCATAGGCTTGATTGGCTCCCTTGCCGCCAGCGCCAATATTGTTGCTTAGCGCATGCAGGGTTTCACCCGGTTGTGGAAAACGCTCCAACGTGGCGACGATGTCGACATTAAAGGAACCGAGTATAAAAATATTATTTTTCATGTTGTTGACCCTATTTTCCATGAGGTTCTGAGTCATAAGACCTGATAACGTTTTGCTGGCAGTTAACTGAGACAGTAATCTATCCAGACAATATTTATCGGCATCGAAATTAGCAGAAATTTGAACACCACCATGCGTCCTTATCACTTGCTGTTCATTTTCGAGCTGCACCAGATCACAACGAATGGTCTTTGGCGTCACCTGAAGTAACTTGGCGAGTTGTGCATTTGATAAGGTTTTATGTTCACTGAGCAGTTTTAAGATAACAGTCAGTCTTTCATTTCGGCTTAGTTTGTTCATAGGGTCGAATATACGCGCAGAGTATTGTTGAGGTTGTGATTAAGATAAAAGCTTAGCATGGTAAACGCACCAATTGGTTTGTTTTTTTAGGGAGGACCCTGAATACCCCTTTGGATAGTCTGCACATGCGCCGACCGCAGGTCATTGGAACCACTATCGCCAGAAGTTAAATCTTTTGTGCCCCAAAACGTTTTTGTTATCTATTAGTTTTATCAAGCTACGCTTGACCAAAGTCGTGGCGCTTCGCCCACACCGGAGTCAAGGGGGAAAGCGCTTGTCCCCCTTAACAAACCCGCAGCGCCCCGACGAAGTTACATGCGTTGAGTACAGACCTCATACTTATTCGAAATAGCCTAACGCTTCCGATGGGACATCCTGTCCCGCGAAAGCTATGCCCACATCCGTGTGGGCATTACGGCTCTTTCTTCAACGTACTTCGGCAACTTCGATGGGGAATGAGTGTTTTCTGTTAGTTTTGTGCCACGTTGGTTTTTACGTTTTTACGTTTTTACGTTTTTACGTTTTTAAATTAAGAACTCAAATGCTTAGAGTTTACGCTTTTCTAATCCAGTGTAGATGCGGCTGAGGCCTTCGGTTTCAGGGATGAAACCGCAGAGCGGCCATGGATGGCGAAAAGCGTGCCTCAGTAGCGTCTGCACATGCGGTCGTTCATTCACATCCATGTGATCACGACATTGGCACATCCTTGTGCAGCACCACCGCAGGTCATTGGAATCGCCTTTGTCTGAAGGTAACTCACTTCTGCCCCGAAACTAGTTAGAAACGAGCTCAAATGGCATAGACGCAAGCCGCATTGGATTAAGTAAGAAAGGGTGGTTGGATATACAGTATTATTGGTTTATTTGTGGAAACAGAGCACTTTCTTAGATTCAATTCACGCTTTACTATTGTGCAGTGTTAGTAACTTGTATAAATTCAGTAAGATGTAAGTATGCGTTCATGAAAAGTTCAGATAACCAGAAAGCAAAGTGTGCGACTCACTTTTATCCCTAGATGTATTGGATATAATTTTAAGCGTAAATGTTTAATTATCTGTTATTAATTAACTTTCTAGCTTTTTTACTGTGCCCGCTTTCTCAACATGGCTTGGCAAAACGCGCAAGCCGTATATTAAAATGTTATGTTTAAATAAAGTAAGGATCACTTTTGCAAACAATCACAAAATCACTTCTAGCTTCATTCGCTTTAGTTCTATCAACTCAAACACTAGCAAACGATAACTTTACCTTTGGTATGGGCGCTGGTGCCTTTTATAGCGGTGTTGGTATTAATGCAGGCATTCAATCTAAAAATGACCTGAAATATGTATCTGCTGGTTGTGTTAGCTACTCTTCAATTTACGGCGGTACTTGTGGTGTCGGTGTTGGCTGGGTCAAAACGGATATCTTTGACTTTCAAACCCCTAAACATGGCGCAAGTTTATATCTTGGTGTTGTTGGGAGTGAGTATGACAACTATGATCACGAGGCTGTATATGGTGCAGGCTTAGGATATCATTATTTTCTTAGAGGCATAGGTAACGCTGGATTTAACTTTGGTTTTACTCTAGTCGCTGGAAATGAAAAAGACGGTATTGGTGTTGGTGGTCTATTCCAGGCTGGTTATCAATTTTAAACATAACAAGCTGTTAAACAAGGACAAAAAACAGTTGGTTTTTGTTCCTTCGTCGCTAATTTTAACCAACTATTTTTTGCCTGTTAACAGGGCGTTATATGTACAAGGAGAGTTCAGTTGATGCGTCACCTATTTTTACTGTTGATAATACCTTTTTATTCTTTTGCCGAAATTAACCTTCCCCTGCAAAAAGAACTAATTGAAATGGAAATTGAAGATCAACATATTCGAAACAAAATAGGAGAAGCTGGGTGGCAAAACCCACCTAAAGCACTCCTAGAAAAAATGATGAAAATAGATGAGAGTAATACAGGAAAACTTAAAGCTATCATTAAAAAGCATTATTGGGTAACAAAGGATTTAGTCGGAGTTAAGGGCGTTGGAGCAGCATTTTTAGTCATCCAGCATTCACCTGATGTTGCATTTAAAGTAAAAATGCTTCCTTATTTAAAGCAATCATATTTGAATGGCGAAGGTGTTAGCGGACAACAAGTTGCTCTTTTAACTGATAGAGTTCTTATTGCACAAGGAAAGAAACAAATCTATGGTACTCAAGCTGACGTGAGTGAAGGTAAAGTTGAGTTTAGCCCCATAGAAGATGAAACTAATGTAGATAAACGGCGTGAAGAAATGAAGATGCCCCCTTTAGATTTTTACTTAAAAATAATGGAAAAAATGTACGGGATTAAAGAGCACCCTGAAATAGACTTGAATTAACATACATATAACAAGCTGTTAAACAAGGACAAAAAACAGTTGGTTTTTGCTCCTGCGTCGCTTATTTTAACCAACTATTTTATTGCCGGTTAACAGGGCGTTATATGCCATGAAAGTTTTGGTGTTTATTTCTATGTAAGGATGCACAAGTGGAACAGTTAGTTATAGAGTTTAAAAAAAATAAACGGTTTTGGTATCCAGAAGTTGATGTTTCAAAGCTTAACG